>JBAZJM010000013.1:0-30921 GCA_041651315.1 Lentisphaeria bacterium
CTCTGCCGGTGTTATCCCCGGGCCAAGATCGTGCTGGCCCACATCGGGCGCGCCTATTACCTGCGTGCCGTGGTTGGCAATCTGGACGAACTGAAGGAACTGCCGAACCTGTGGTTTGACCTGGCCATGCTCAACCACCGCGAGGTGATCGAATATCTGTTCCGCACCGTGCCGGCGGAGAAGGTGCTGTACGGCACCGACATTCCGCTGGCGCTGGCCCCCGGCAAGTCGGTGGAGATCAACCACCAGTACAGCTACGTCACGCCGGTGCCGTGGAAGCTGGCCATCTGCGACGCCACCCACCGCGTGCGCTTTACCTCGTTCCTGTACGAGGAACTGCGCGCCATCCGCGACGCCGCCGCGGGCGCCAAACTGTCCGCCGCCGCGGTCGAGACTATCTTCCACGGCAATGCCGTCCGGCTCCTGGGGTGACGGCGTGGCCTCCTTTCAGGAGTTGGGAACCCCCTTTTGAGGAAAGGCGGTTCCCAAACGATCATTCGATCCATTCGAGTTCGGCGATGTTGATTCCGCGTTGCGGATATTCCGCGCTCGACATGAACCATCTCCCGTCGAGCTGGAGGAATTCCGGAGCGTGCGCTTGGAGTTCGCAGAGCAGAGGGGCCGTCGCCAGCTCAGGCAACGATTCCGCGGCAAAGACGAGCGTGCGGCTCTGATAGGCTCCGGAGACTTGCGTCCTATCCCACACGCCGTCCCAGGTACAGACGGCTAGATAAAAGGCTCCCTCCCGGACGAAAAGGAACGGCGACTCCGGGGAGACTCCAGCGGGCATGGCGCGCAGAATTTTGAAATCGCTCCAAGTCGCGCAATCCTGCGCGATACGACAACGCACTTCATTTTCTGAGCAGTAGGAGAGAATCCACTTGCCGCCATGGAACAGGACTTGCGGGTCGCGACTGCCTCCTTCTTCGTCATGGAACCATTCGCCGCGCAGCCGCCAGTTTTCGAGATCCGTGGACTCGGCCGCGCGGAAGCTGTGCGGCCCGTAGACCATCCAATAGGAGCCGTCCTTTTCGATTATGAACGGTGAATGTATCTCTGGCGGCTCGCCGGGTCTGGCTTCGGGCGGAAGGATGTTTCCGCAGTCGGCGAACTCCCCGCCTGAAAGGATGGCTCCGACGGGCGCCTTAGCATGGAAGAGCTGCTCCTCTCCGTCGTGGATGCGTTCGCAGGAGGTCAGCGGATGGGTGATGCCGAAGATGTGGCAGAAGCCGTCGTGGTCGAAGGCGAAGCCGTGGTCGTTCGGAACCCATTCGGAATAGCTCTTTCCATATTCAAGTTCGGCGCCCGAGCGTCCGAGATATTTCGCCGGCTTCGGCAGGAAGATCCTTCGGAATTGACTTTTCATTACCGGTTCTGGGAATCGCATGGGCAGGCATCCTTAAAGAACATCGCGAACGCAAAGACCCAAAGGCGTTATTTAGGTAAATCTGAAGCCTCGTTTAGTCCCAGCGATGGCATGGTCGTTAAATACTTTCTCAGGATGTCCTGCCGGAAGCCATTGGCGTCGATTAGCTCTTTGAAAAAGGAGGCGCTTGGCTTTGGCGTGCGCTTGAACGTCTTGAAGTCGACATGGACTAGGCCAAAACGAGGCTTGAAGGAGCTCCATTCATAGTTGTCCATGAGTGACCAGTAGAGATAACCGCTGACGTCGACTCCGCGCTGAATGGCGTCGTGAATGGCCGAAAGATAGAGCGAGAGATAGACAATGCGGAAGCGGTCGTCGTCACAGGAACAGCCGTTTTCTGTGATGACTACGGGCTTGTCATTGAAGCGCTCCAGCATGGCGGTCGTGCCTTCCGGATACATTTCTTCGAGATAGAAATCCATGTCTATCATGCGCAGCTTCTTGTGCGGGAAGCGAGGCGCCGCCAAGCTCTTCTTTCTGGAGTCGCAGAGCTCGCGAGTGTAGATGTTTATTGCCCAAAAGTCGATTGCGCCTTTTGCTTCCGGGCAGTCCTCGGCGTTGATGTTGGGGGCAATAAGCTCGCCTGTCCGTATTGCGTGCAGCCAGCTTCCGTTGATTTGGAAATCGCGAAGCGCCGTCATGGCGCGATCCAGCTTATCGTAATAGCGGTAGGGATAAGGCTGTACGGCCATGTGCGCGGAACTGACAGGCGCTTTCGAAATGCTTTTCAGCAGATGGTAGCACTGAGCATGCGCTCTAATGTAATTGAAGCCCTCCCCTTCAGCGCCGGTCTGGATCTGGGTCTTTTCATTGACGACTAGCCAGGCGTCGACATCGGCCCCCAAGAAACGCGCAACCTTCTCCGCATAGCGCAAGAAGTAACGGATGTTTTCGCGTTTATTAAAGCCGCCGAGCTCGTCGAACCATAAAGGGAGGGTGAAATGGGAAAGCGTGACATAGGTCTTGACGCCTTTTGCCTTGAGTAATGCCAACAGCTCTTTGTAGTGATCCAAGGCAGCTTGGTTCCACGTCCCCTCCTGCGGTTCGATCCGGCTCCATTCCAGCGAGAAGCGGTAGGCCTGATGGCCAAGCAAGGCAATCCGTTTTACGTCTTCTCTGAATAATGCATAGTGGTTACAGGCTTTGCCGGAAGGCTCTTGGCATTTGCCAGCCTGCTCGTCGCGCCAGTTTTGGGAGTTGACATTGTCTCCCTCAATTTGATGCCCTGCGGTTGCGCTTCCCCAGAGGAAGCCCTTCGGAAAACTGAAATCTGGAAGGCTGAAGATGTCATACATGGCCATTACCCTTGATACGGAGGTAGTTTCAAAAGTCCCGAAATTTTCGGGTGTTATTATTAAAACCGGTCTAAACTAAAGAAATCCTAACCTAATGGCTGAAGGAGGGGGGGAGTCCGAGGCGCAGGTTTCCCCGGATGGCTCATAACGGAAGCGGCGTGACTGGGCATTGAAATCCAGCCATTCGACGTCCCCGCCCCACCGCGTTTCGACTCCTTCCAGAACCGAAACGCGGCCTTCGCCGTCGTTCCAGGAGAAGGAAAGATCGCCTTGCGGGAGCGGCACGCGAATGTCGCCGAACTTTGGCAGCAGTGAAGCGTCTGGCACGATCTCGACGATCTCCCACTTCGGAGCCAGTTGCTTCAGGCCGCAGAAGAGCTCGACCATGTGGGAGACCGGGTGCGCGCTCCAAGCGTGGCAACAGGACTGCCCTTCCTTTGGGTTCCAGTTCAAGTGCTCCCAGGCTCCGCCGTATGGGATCATGCATTTCCAATGAGAGCGGATGAAGTTCATGGCTTCGCGACGCAGGCCAAGGATCTTCGCGGCGTCGAAGAGATAGGTGCACCAGAAAGCGGTCGGCGTGGCGAAGTCGCACGGTTCGTCGCGCAGGAAGGGCAGCAGACGCTTTTCCGTCATGGAGTTCCAAGCCTCTGGGTTCAATCCGGCGAGAATGGCGAGAACCTGGTCGTGGAGGGACGGAGCGATGGGGCATGGTTTGCCGTCAAGGTCGCGTCCGCCAATGAAAAGCCCTTGCCGTTCATCGAAAAAGGCTTCCGTGAGCGAAGCCTTGCGAAGTTCGATTTCCGCTTCGGCCTTCTCTGCGTCGGCGTCGAGCTTCGCCGCACGCAGGAGCCACGCGTAGTGGACCAGGCAATAGAGATGCCAGAGGTTGAGGAACGCCGGACATCCCTCCTTATAGAGGGGGGCCCAGTCTTCAAAGAGCCAGTAGCGGCGGTCGAACTTCAAAAGCCCATTTGCCGCCCTGGCCTCTGGCGACTTGAAGTAGGCGAGTATCCGTTTGATTCGCCCATGTTGCTCGGTGAAGACGTCCAAATTTCCGGTCTGCCACCAATAGTCGAAGACGGTGAGTATCCAAGTCAGCGAGAAGTCGGGGAGTATGCAGCCTCCATTGCAGCAGGGGGCGACTCCGTAGGTGAGGCCGTTGTCCGTTTCCTGCCCGGCGATCGAATAAATTCCCCTTTTCAAAAGACGCGCGTCGCCGTCGAGGTAGAAGGTGTTCCTGCCTTGCACCCGGGCGTCTCCCCACCATTGGCCCTGTTCGCGCCAAGGGGTGTCGATGTAGGCGTCGGCCGAACATATTTGCTGTGTATGCTTGCAGAGACGATGTATGTCGTTCAAGAGCTTGTCGGAGGTTTCGAACGAGCCGCGCATCGAGAATGGATATTCCATCGTCCGCCAGACGGCCTTCGCCTTCAGCGCGACGCGGACGTCGCGGAAAACGAGGATGATGAACTTCGCGCCCTGCGGCGTCATGAACATTCGGGAACTGTGGCCTGGAGCGACACGCAGGCGCGTCGCGAGCGCGATCATGCCGACGCCGACAGCAGGCAGAATATCCTGTGGAATCCCGTCCTTCAGATATTGGCAGTAGAAGCAATCGACGATTTCGCCACCCGCACCGCCCGCGATCTCCAGGCCGAAAGTTCCGAACAGGATCTCCGGCATGGCGAGGACGACCGCGTGGAATTCGCCCTTCGGGGAGGGCGCGATTTCGAATTCCAAACCATCATTGAGACGGCACGCCGGAATTTCGTCTCCCGGCAGCCACCGCTTCACGCTTGGCAACTCATATTCCTGCCAATGCCATGCGATGTTGAAGCATTTCCCGTAGCCGTTTTTCATGGGGCCGTAGCCATGGACGCTTATCCGCTCCGGCGCGACCAACTCCTCCCTGAGCATGGGGATTCCGCGCTCCTCCACGGCGTTCCACGGAGGGCGTCCGAACTCGGTCTCTCCGGTCCAGCGGAACATCTCGTGTTCCTTCCACTCCGGCGGGACTGGCGAGGAGATCCAAGAGAGGTCGTCGGCGTTGGCGTCGAAATCCTCTTGGAATCCCATCTGCCGGGAAAGACGGGCGACGTTCGGGTTGTTGGCCGGGGCGCGGCGCATCCGCCAAGTCCTCTTGTCGGAATGGAGATGCGTCTCGCCCCATTCGGCGGCGCAGATCATCCCCGCGTCGTCGCGATGCAGATACTGAAAGGTGCCGATGCCCGGGTTGTACGCTTCCACGGCGATGACGTTGTGGCCGGGCTTCAGGAATCCGCGAACGTCGATTTCATCGAACGGCCAATGCGATTGGTAGCCACGTGCCGGGCCGCGACAGACGTAGCGTCCGTTGACGTGGAGCCGGTACCATTGGTCGGCGGTGATGAACAGCGGCGCGCGCTCCGGGACGGCCTTCAGCTCGAAGTCGTGGCGGAACTGCGCATGGCAGTTCTGGAGATACATGTCGCCTTCCGGCCAAAGCCACTTCGACCGCGTCAAGGGATGGGGCGATGCAATTGTTCTCATGGCGCGTATGTTAGTTCTCAGGGAACACTGCGGACACGACTTCTGCATACAGCTTGATCCCGCGCGCGTCCGGATGGTTGATATTGTTGAGCATCAGCGAATTGTAGGGAATGGCCTCTTGCCAGAGATGGAGGAATCTCGCGGAGACGTCCGCAATTGCAAAGTCATTGCCGATGGCCCATTGGCGCAGGAACTTCACATAGGGGCGGGGGTCTTCAACGACTTCTTTTTGAGAGCGCAAGTCCATCCAGTCCGGCCTGACCGGATGCGGAAGAATGACAATTGGTTCCATTCCCATGCGCTTGAAGTCGATGGCGACTCTATCATAGATCCTGTTGAACTCGGCCGCCATGGTCAGGTAGGCGTCGTTGACGAATTCCAGCGTGACGAGGTCGGCTCCGGAGTGGACGACCTTCTCCTCGTAGTTGTAAGCCGAGCCAGGCGGTTCGCATTGGAAGGTGTTGACGGCTTTCCCTGGCCAGCCCAGGTTGACCAGCGTGATTTCGCTGGCGGGAAAGCGGCGGCGTAACTCCTCCACGAAAATGTTTGTCCACCGTCTACTTTCATCCGGGATGAAGTCGCAGGCCGTGACACTGTCGCCCCAGGTCAGGACTTTGAGGGGCTGTCCAGCGCGCAACTTCGCCATGACGCGCGGAAGACGGTTTCCGGCCGCGGAAGGGCATTCTGCCGCAGTGGAATACTCCTTGACGAACGGGAAGAGCATGTCCTCTGAGAGGCGGCTCCTGAAACGGTCGAAATAGACGTTTCCAATCAACGCCTCGCCTGGCCCCAGCTCTGGCGGGAAAGGCGTTGCGCCATTGACAATGCCCTCCTTCAGATAGCAGTGCCCAAGCGCGTCGGCAATGATCGAATCGATTCGTTGCGGGCAATATTCGTACGTCGCAAAAACCGCGTCGTCCTCGCCTATCGCGGAACCTGGCATGCGTCCGAAAGCCCCCCAGATGGCGTCGAAATAGTAGTCGGCGCCGTTTTGGAAGGCGCTGCCTCCAGCGTCCTCGATTCTGACCGAACCGGGCAGCAGCGCATAGGAGATGGCACACTCCATCGCCTCAAGCTGTTTGAACTGGGCTCCGCTCAGCCATTTCCCCTCATGGAAAAGCGGGATGCCCAGATGTCTTTCCCGCTTCACGCGAACTCTCGCCGGTTGCTTGATCTCAAGTCGGCATTGGATCGGCTTTCCCGATTCGCTTAATCCGCCTGCTTCAAGCTCCCACGGACTGCCAGGGACAGTCCTCATAAATGCGTTTGCAAGATGCCTCATCGTTCCTTATTCCTAAAAATACCACATTCGTAATTATTTGACTTTCAAGGACGTTCCAGCGTTATTGCGGCGATGGCGGGTACCGCATCGGTTTTCATGGACTCGGCGTCCAGGCACCGTATCGTTTTTCCCGGATAGGGATTGCTCCAGCGGAAGCAATACAACCCGACATGCCTGCAAACCGGATTCGGGATGTCCAATGCGATCTTCGCCTCCGGCAGTGCTTGCGGATTCCACCAACCGCCTATTTTGACCCCGAACTCAACGGGGATTTCCACGCGGGTTCCGTCTTCATAACGAATCCTGTAACGCAGGCAGGGCGTCCCTTGCGGAGCCTCCCAGCCTGCGGCATGAAGGAAATAAATGTTTTTTGCGGTTAGGCCAACCGGAATATTTTCGGCCTTCTCCGGGAGCCAATCCCTATTGGTGCCGCAAAGAACGGCCACCGACTTCCCGCCGTTTCCGGCTGGATCGATGATCGTGAACGGGATCCCGGAAAAAACGCGCTTGCCTAGCGGCATTCCCCTCAAATCGTTCGCACCTTGGTCGAACCATCCGCCTTTGCGATCGCCTTCAATCTCGTCCTTGAACCCCAGGTTGGCGGCTTTGGTCAAATCAATGAAGGCGCACTTGCCCTCCGCAACGGGCGGATAGTTGGAGCTGGCTTCGCGTTCCGCGGCGAACGAGGCCCGCTCTCGCGCTCTTGATTCGGACTCCGGATGCTCGGCTTCGAGAGCCTTCCGGTGGAGATTGTCTACGTCTTTTTTCGTCAACGTTTTTAAAGACTTCACGGGACTTTTCCCGAAGACGAGGATCCGGCGCGTCTGCGGCGGCAGGCTCAGTGCTATGCTCCCATCAACGCCTTTGACGTATTGGACTTTCTCGACTGGGTCTGAGACATCGGCGTTCTCGAAACCCCGCGCGGCCTTCACACGGACGAGACGCGAACCGGCGTCTTCCCAGTTGACGAGCAGGACGACTCGCCGACCGTCGCGTTCGATCATCTGCGCCTCGAGTTGCTCTAGCGGCAGGCCGTCGAGCGGCGTGATCTCAAGGTATTTCCCGACGCCTTCGCGCCGGAGGGGTTCGCAAAGCTCCTGTGGCTTGTTCAAGCCGTAGACCTTGCCCTTCCCGAGCCTGTTGACTTTCCCCGGAACGAGAAACGCCGAAGCATCGATCGGCTTCCCGTATTCGTCCTGAAGGAAGGAGTCGGGCCCGCAAAGGACCACGCCGCCTTTTCGGACGTAATTGAGAAGGGTTGGCAAGGTCTCGGCATAGGAGTTTTTGGCGCAGGGAACGATGATCGCCTGGTAGCGCGAAAGATCCGTCGCGGGCAGGTCCTCCTCAAAGAGTGCTTCGAAGGGATAGTTCGCATGGAGCAGCGCCGCATACCATGAAACGAGACGCTCCCGGTTGTCGAAATGCGGGGGAACGAGCGTCGAGAGCCGCAACGTCGGATACGAATGCAGAAAAGCGATTTTCGCGGTTTTGAGGCGAGGTGAAGGCAAGACGAGTTCGCGGAACGGTTCAAGTTCGGCCTTGAACTCTTTGAAACCGTCGAAGTAGTCTTGCGGATAGTTGTATGGGTTCAAGAGCTGCGCGCCTTTGTAGCCCGCGCTTTGCGCTGAGGCTTTCGCCTCGTCAAGGGTGTTCCACTCCCAAGAACGGCGCGCCCAGGCGTATTCGAAGGTTGCGGAAAGGCCATGAAAGACTTCGCACCACAACGTGGTGATAATATCGCTTTTCTTCGACGGGACTCTCTTTCCTCCATGCATTCGCTGGCAGTACATCTCATCGTTTATGACAGGTTTCCTGCCTTTCGCCAGCGCGGTATAGAGATCGGCAAGCAATTCATACTGGCAGCGTCCGCCTTCGACGACTTCGGCCATGGCGTCAGCCGTCCTGGGCTTAGCTGAACTTCCAAAGTCGTCCGGTCCACCTTCGATCGCTAGAACGTCGAGAACCTCCGCGGCTTTCCGGTAGTCCATTGCTGCTCCGTTGCCGTCCAGCAGGCTTGGCTGCCAGACTTGCTCCGTGAAATAGACGTTTCCCCTTTTGTCGACTTCGCGAATGGAGGCCGCAAGGCTTCTGAGAAGCTCCGCGTAACGGGTTCCCGCGAACTTGCACCAATCCACATAAAGCCCAGGGCAGGATTCGAACTTCGCCTTCATGAAGACCGCGTCCTCGAAGGATTTGAAGGAGCTTCCCCACGCCTGGTTGGCCGTTGCAATGTCATGATATCTCTTTCTCAGTTCGGTGTGGAAGGCCTTCTTGTTGAATTCACAACGGCAGTCGTAGCAGGCTTCGTTGAAGAGTTCGTAGACAAACGGGTTCCCGCCGTTTTTCAGGACGGAATAGGCGCCGCGTTTCATGTATTCCTCGTAGATTCGCCTTCCGAGTGGATGCTCAGGGCAGAACGGGAGAAACTCCTTGAAGCCGGTTTTGCGCTGGGACGTGTCCGCAGAGAACGACGACTCGTCTCCGAGAAGGCGGTTCGTTTCGTTGATCCAAGCGAAATCCAAGATGAACGGAAGGCCTCCCAGTCCGTTGTAGAAGCTCCGGCTCGTCTTGAACGATTCAATGCCGCAGAATGGGAGTCCTAGCGCGCGGGCCAGCGGAATGCGCGGAGCCGACGAGAGCTGAATGGAATCGAAACCCAATTCGTTTGCGACTCGCTGGTCGAAAACTTTATTGTAGAAATCCCGCTGGTTTGTGGCCTTCTTGAAAGTTCCGGGCCCGAAGTCAGTATGCGCCGACCCGTCGCAGATCCATGGGCCGAGCAGAAAAGAGGGCCGCCCCATCCAGACAAAGCCGCCGTTTTTTATCTCTGGACGTGAACGTCCATCATCGACAATCGGCCCGCCCGTTTCGCAGGCTTCCGCAAGGAAATCCTCGGTAGTCTTGTCCTTGCAAACGAAAGCCGGACGCTCTAGTTTGGCTGTGGCGGCGAATGCTATTTCGTCGAATGCGACTGACTCGTCTCTGCCTAGGGGCTGTTCGATCTTGATGGACACGGAACCGAGATGGGAGCATAACCCTTTACGGTCGATCTTCGCAAGCGGAATTTTGCATAGGAACCAGCCCGCTTCGGCTGGAGTCGTCGCGGCAACGTCTAACGGAATCCCGCAGACGGATAGTTTGACCCGCGGTTTGACGTAGAATTCAAACCATCCTCCAGAGTCGCGAAAGGCCGACAGGTCGAGATACCTGTTAGCCGGGCTCCAGTCGGCGTAATATGCGTCCTCGTTCTTTCTCGCGTAGATGACGGTTTCACGCCGCGCCGGGCCGCCGCCATTGACTCTAAGTCCCTTGGCACCCTTGAACGCCGCCGCCGATACGATTTCACAACCGTCGGCCTGCCAGTTGTCGAGAAAGGAGTTCTTGAACAAATAAAGGCGGCTGCCTTGGGAATTCGAGACGAACGTTTCGTTTTCTGCGTCCTTTTTCACCGGAGAGTCGGAGACGGTCAACCTGATTGCGTCGAAATAGGCTTCGCCGGCACGCCCCCAGCCTTCAGCGCAGGAGAGCACTGCCATCGCCGCAACGGCATCCCGCGGCACGTCCAAGGAGGCCGCATAGAGATTCCAGCCATCGCCAGCTTCAACTTGAGCGAATTCGCTTTGCCCTGTCCACCCCCCGTCCTGGCTCTTGACGCGCAACCCGATGCCGATACCATCTCCTCCTGAAACCTTTTTTATCCAAGCGGAGAGGCGAAGCGTCTTGCCTTTCAGCGGCTCCAACTGCTGCCCCTCGAAGAAGATCCATAGATTCCCATTGGAGTTCCCCGTGTCGGCGTCTTTGACGTGGATTGACGCCCTCTTCGAATGGGGCGCGTCCTTAGATATTTCAACGCGCTCGAAGGCGTCGCGATCCATCGTCCAAAGACCGAACGCATCTTTGGCTGGCATTTCACTTGTCGGGGTGAGCCTGTCTGAAGGAATCAATTCCTTCGTATCGCAGATGGCGTCGTGGCAAAACGCCATGAAGACCGCTGCGGCAAACGGAAAGACAACAAGTTTCATTATCGGTTGGCTTCCACCATGGACGTTGCGGTCGTCATCTGTATATGCTGAAATTCCAAAAGACGTCATTCAACTGGTCCTGATGTGGTATAAAATCACTCGGTTTCATAAGATCGACATGTAGATCGCAAAACAATGTGCTGGCGGCCCCGGAATGTCGGCAGATGCACAGCTTACCGTCTGCGCTTGCAAGATTGTAGTTGAAATTAGGATACATTATCCTGTTTAAGCCAAGAACATCGTCCCCTAGCATCATGATGTATCCATCCATGCCGAGCATTGTTTTGGATGGATACTGTACCTTGGACAGTTGGGATCGATTCTTGATGCTGGAGCAGTTGTAGCCATCGCCGCACATATATGCACTCAACCCACAGCCGCTTGAGTAATATATCGAGGCTTCCACAGAAGGGCATTCAAGCACTTTGCTGCGCACAATCCCGTCGTTGCGCGGCAAATAATAGGGTACCAGTCTATCCTGCCACACCCTATTGCCGCTATAGGCGTACGTTCCGAAATCGTCAATTACACACCAGTCGTCATTGTCAGTTGAGTATAAGGTCACCGCCGTGCCCACTTGTTTGTGGTTATTGATGCAAGTAACCCTTTTGGCGAATTCCTTCGTCCTTCCTAGCGCGGGAAGCAGCAATGCCGCCAGGATGGCGATGATCGCTATCACGACCAATAATTCTATCAGCGTAAAATGCGACCGCCGCTTGCTCATGCTGTCTTCTCCTATTGGTTCGCCTAGTTCTCATTTCGCAAGGTCGCGCCGGCGTGGACGTTGGGCTTAACCAGGATGCGCACGCCCTCGGCCCGGGCTTTGCCAAGCCGGATATCCTCCATTAGCTTATGCATCGCCTGGGCTACCTGCGCCGTGCCGTGCCCCACCGTCGTTATGGTTGGGTGGTGCATTAGGCCCTCATGAACCCCGGCGAAGGTGGCGAGCCCGAATTCGGCGGGGATCGCGTAGCACCTGGCGAAGGTGTCGTAAGCCAGTCCGATCACCTCGTCGCTGGTGACGAACACGGAATCGCAATCGGTTTTGATGAGGGCGTCCGAGGCGGCAATCAAGTCTCGTGCGTAGGCTGAAAGCGACAGGGAGGCGAGTTGAAATTCTCTTGGGGGCGCGTCAAACTTCGCAGAGCGGCAGACGTCGAGGAAGCCGGCTCTCCGTTTTTGGAAGCCGACATAGTTCTGGCCGCAGTGGAAGAGGGCGGGCCGCTTGTAACCGGAGCCTAGAAGAAGCTCGGCGCCCATGCGGCCCGCGGCGTCGTTGTCCAACGCCACGACATGCTTGGCGATGTCGGCGAAACCTTCGTAGCTGGAAATGACGCCCTCCCGGCCCGTGAGGTGGTCCGCGAAGGCGTTCCTCAGATGGCTCTGGATGTCGGTTAGGATGATGAAGTCATAGCCCTTCAGTTCGGCGGCGGAGAAGGCGGAGCTTTCCGAGTAGAGCTTGATGTTCATGTCGTAGCCATCTGGCTTCAAGATGGAATTGAGCCTGGCCCAGAGACGGTTCCAGGCGTGGAGGGTTATCCACTCGTGGCCGGAGGAGATGAAGAGGACCTTGCCCTTGGGTTTGATGGCGACCCTTTTGGCCGCCAAAACGCGTCCACGCGCGCCGGTCTCAATCTTGCCTTGGCTCTCCAGCTCGTCAAGGGCCTTCCTGATGGTCATGCGGCTGGTTCCGACAAGGTCGCAGAGGATGCGCTCCGAGGGGATGAACACTTCGCCGTCCAACTTCATTCCCGAGAGCACGGCGCCGAGCCTCTCAAGCACTTCATCCAGTCTGCATGGCGGTTTTCGCATGGGAGCCCCCCTTGAGGTACTTTCAAAAGTCCCGAGACTTTGGTGTGTCATTGTTGAAGTCGTGGCGCGAAACCGAAATGGCTGGAAAAAGCCACTTCTTGATGCTATAGAACAGGCTTGAAAGACGCTCCATCTTTGTTTCTCCTTCGAGAAGAAAACAAAGTGGAGCGCCTTCCGTCTTATTGCAAGCTAAAATCAAACTCTTGAAGACACTTCATTATTTTCGCTTACGCCAAGAGGGGTTAAACAGACCGATAAGGCCGGTTCCAAATATAAGGATTGTGGATGGCTCTGGAATGGCGGTATTATATGCTTGAAGTTCATCAATGCGGACAAACGACGCGCCTTGATCGCCTTGAAAATCGAAATAAAGGCTTTTGGTATTGTTGACGGCAAACGCGCTGACATCGAGTGTACAATAAAAATAATCGCCTGACGGTGTATCATAATATGTTTCCCAATTAAGGGTAAGATTGCTACACAACGTTTTTTCATAGTCATCGGCCACAAGCGAAACCAAGTTGCTTGTAATGTTGGTTTTTGTCGAGCTCCTGATGCTGACCGTTAGTGGCGCGGTCGTATCATTATCACTCCAAATTCTGATGGTACGGATCGCGTCATCAAAACCGCCAACTCCCACTTGCGCTTGGCGCGACCCACCGGTGGAACAGTAGTTGAGAAAAGTTCCGTCCGTGGCATTCGTAGCCTGGTAAGACGCATCGTAATACGTTTTGGCCGTCACGAGTTTATTCAAGAGCACGTCGCCAGCGGCGAAGGGAAGCATACCAGCGAGAACCGTACCGGCCATTAGAAAAGCACTAGCAACCACCATGACAAACAAGAGATAGCTTCTCGATTTCATTTTTCCACCTTACGTCAGTTCGGAACCGTTAGTCTTGCCGGGCGTCCTGCTTGCGCGGAACAAACAACCCGTCCAAGACAAATAACCGTTTTTAGGCCACCACATAGCAGGCAGGTCTTGTGCGCGTGATAAATCAAACACCTCCTTTCGGTTGGGGTTTTTTGCCGCAGGTGAAGCATTCTCCTCGTCAGGCTTTATGGGCCACAGCTCCAACCGCAAGCCTTTCAGAGTATACCTCTCAAGTACTTCGTCCAGTCGGCCTGGCGGTTTTCGCATCGGAGCACCCCTTGCTTACCTGTTCATACTATACCAATGGTATATCTCTTGTCAAGGGGGGGCGAGGAAAAGTTTTTGGGATTCACCCGGAAACCACGAAGCGAAATCGAGGCGGTTGGGGAGCCGCCCGGCCTCGGGCGGATCGTGGGCGTCCACCGCGCCGCAACCGTTGGTTTACGGTTTTTTCCTGATGACGTTTTTTCTTCATGATCATCATGCCCTTCATGATGAAAACCGACGGGCGAAAACTTACCGGGAAGGCACTGGTTGCGGTTTGGGTCCGCGCGGCGAAGGCCGTGGTTGAGGGGGGAATGGCCCGGTGCCAGGCCTCCACGCTTTTTGGCGTCAGCCGCCAGATTGTCGGCGAATGGGGCACTGCCTACAAGTCCGGCGGGGAGGAGATTCTCTTCAGGAGGGTAAGCGCGGACGCCCGGAAGGCGATGGGAAGCTTACCCTCTGGCAGGCGGCGCAGATCGCCAAGGTTGTCGTTGACCATCACCTATAGCCCCGACTTGAACCCCGATGAAATGCTCAACAACGACGTGAAGTCGAACGCCGTGGGCAGGAAGCGCGCCAAGGACCGTCCCCCAACTTATCCGCAATGTCCACGGCTACCTGAGGAGCCGGCAGAAAACGCCCGAAATGGTCCGCCGGTATTTCCATGCAAAAACGTCCGTTATGCAGCTTGAATTATTGTCATCTATTTAGTGAACTTGTTGGTAATCCTCGCCCCCGCGGTAGAGGTGGGCGAGGTCCGCGCTGGTCAACACGCCGTTGGTCAGGCGGCCACTTACCTCCCGGCGGAACCGTTCGCCGCGCGTCCGCCAGTCGAGCGAGCGCAGCGTCAGCGCCCGTGCCGTGCCCAGGTCGACCTGAAGCTCTTCAGCCCGGGGCGGCAGCCCGGCTTCGCTGGCGGTCAACAGCGGAACCTGCCGGCAAGACGCGGCCAGCAGCGGGAGAAGCGCGAGAAGGAGAAGCGGGGACGGCCGGTTTGGCATGGCTCATACCCAGTTCCTTTTTATCGTCATGTTCTCTCACAGAGGCACGGAGATCGCAAGGAAAACATAAGCAATTAAACAGTAATTAAATATGGTTTATTTATTCGTGCCTCTGGTGTCTCCGTGAGAGAATGATTTTGAAGTGAAAATCGTATCAGGAGTTGGGAACCCCCTTTTGAGGAAAGGCGGTTCCCAAACCCTCCGTCAAACCTTTTTGTCTCCTTTGCGGATTTCGCAGGCCGTCAGCAGTTTCAGTTGTGCTCTGTGCGCGAGGCGGCCTGCGGAATCCGCAAAAGCAACAAAAGTTTTGGAAGGGGCGGGGATCCTATTTTTCTTTGGAAAGGCGTTGGATTTCCGCAGGGGTGAGGGCGCGGTTGTAGACCGCCACTTCATCGATCAGGCCCAGCGTCTGCCGGACGGTCCGCGACGCCTCCACATTGCCAATCCGCAGCCGGGTCACCGGCGGAGTGTTGAAACTGAAGTTTCCGGCCGCGACTTCGGCGCCGTCCAGGTAGAGCACGACGCGGCTGCCTGTATTGCTCGCCGCCACGTGATGCCACTCGCCCGTGGTTACCTTCGGGCCGAACAGGGCATTGCCCCATGGCGAGAAAAACAGCGTGTGATCGGCGAGCGCGCCGAGCTGGTAGGTCTGCCCGTGGCCGCCAAAATTCCCGTAACCGACAAAAAAGGCTTCGCTTTCGCCGTTCGGGGTGTTGGGAAACGACCGGATGTACACCCAGCACGCCAGGGTCCGGTCAGCCGTGCCACTGGGAAGCCCTTGGGTCGGTGCGGACACCGCATCCCCAATGGTGGTGAAGTTGAACGCCTGTCCCCTGGTGCCGGTGTCGTAAGTGGTGCCTTTTTCCAAGCTGCCGTCATTGGCGCCCACGCTGTCTTGGGGATTGTGTTCCGCATGCCAGCATGCCACCTGGCCCGGTGGGGGGCGGCAGCCGCTAAAAACCAGGATCAAACCACCGGCAAGAACGGCAACGGTGATGAGTTTCTGGACGATGGGTGGCATGTGTGCGGCCTTTCGGTACGCCGGGCCGATTGCTAGCCTTGGGTATAACTCGTTCTTCCCCAACTAACGGTGGTTGATGCCGGTTCTTCCGTGTCTGGCCTAGTTTTCCCACCCGTCAGGGCCGTGCCGGGCGGTCCGAGCGGCCGGTGAACTCCGGGTGCAGCGCGCGCAGCGCCGCCCGGTTTTCCGCCAGCAGGCATTGCAGCGTCTCCGGCAGCCGGTCCCGGATCTCCACGCCGTCATGATAGAGGATCATCGGCTCGAACGCCCCGCCGGGCAGCGCCCTGACGGCGACCTGGTCGGGGGAGATCGAGGCGCGGCCCAGCAGTTTGCTGGTCGGCCACGCCACGTCGGGGAAGACGACGAACGCCAGTTCCGAACAGACGATGCGGCGGTCGCTTTCCACGTCGAAATTGAAGTCGTATGCCTTGCCCAATTGTTCGAACGCACGCAGCAGGGCGGCGCGGGCCGTCTCGCGGCCCAGCGGCCGGGGTCGGATCACCAACAAATCATCGATATTGAGGAAATGGTCCAATGTGTTGAGTTCCACGCCGGGACGCAGCGCCTCGACGATGCCCGCGCCGGTTTGGAGCCGTTGGTGATAGGGGCGCACCGCCGGTTCGTCCCACAGCCCCAGGTCACGCAGGTCGCGTTCCCCGCCGACCCACACGGCCACATGGCCATAATGTCCGGGGATTGATTTGTCCGTCAGGCGAAACGGTGTTTTTTCCAACAACACATCCAGGGGGCGGAGCCGCGTCTGGAGTGCCGTCCGGTCGGCGGCGGACAAGTCGCGCAGATAGCCTTTGCGCGTTTCGACCAGCCCCATGGTATTGCCCAACGTGGCGCTGGTGACGTGCACCGTGCCATTGCCGAATTGCAGCAGCAGGTCGCCCACGAATGTCACCGCCGCGTGGCCGCCGGTCTCCCATTCTTTGACCAACCGTTCTGGCAACGCCCGCGAAAAGAACCGATAACCCGCGCTGTTGCCGATCAGGTCATTGAGGAATGCCTCATCGGGTGACGCCGCCGGCATCGTGCCGCCTTCTGCCCGGTACCAGACAACCGCCCCGGCCAGGCGTTGCCGGGTGATGGGATTGAGGAAGCGCCGGGCCGCCGCGTCGAGTTCGCCATCCACTTCCGGGTGGTCGTTTTTCAGCAGGCGGCGCAGCTTGGGCTGCGAAAAAAACGGCTGCACGCCGATGGCGTAATTGTCGTATTGCATCAACGCCGCCGCCAGCACCAGTTTGGTTTGCAGGCGCATGAGCGGATCGGCGGCCAGTTTCGGTGTTGCCCGGCGCCAGGCCTCATCGCCCTGGCAGTCGATCAGCGCCTGCCAGCGACGGTCCAGAAGCACATAATCCTCGCCCCCGTGGTAGAGATGGGCGAGATCCGCGCTGGTCAGCACGCCGGTGGCCAGGCGGCGGCTCACCTCCCGGCGGAACCGTTCGCCGCGCGCCCGCCAGTCGAGCGAGCGCAGCGTCAGCGCCCGTGCCGTGGCCAAGTCCGCCTGAACCTCTTCCGCCCGAGGCGGCAGCCCGGCTTCGCTGGCGGTCAACAGGGGAACCTGCCGGCAAGACGCGGCCAGCAGCGGGAAAAGAAGCACGAGGAGCAGCGGGGGCAGGCGATGTGGCATGGGCTTTACTGCCGTGCGAACGGCGTGCCCTTCTTGATCAGTTCGGCGACGCGCACCACCTCGACCGCTTCGTCGATGGTGATCGGGAACGGCTGCTTTTCCCGGATGCTGCGGTAGAGCGGGAGCCAGATGTTGTCCGGGTCGGTGCAGCCACTGGCCGGTTCGACCATGATGGTCTGACGCCGCCACCTCAACGTTTCACCGCTGCCGAAGGAGCCGGTCAGCGGCGGCGATTCGCGCCGGGCCTGGCGTTTCGGCAATTTCTGCGCCGGATCCAGGTAGCGCATCCGGAGATCCTGCTCGTTGTCACTGATCAGGGCGCCGCGGGTGCCGTAGACGGTGTAAACCGGGCCGGGCAGGGCGACACCGCCGCTGATCTCGATGTCCACCACCCGGCCGTTCTCGCCTTTCAGGATGACCTTCAGGTGGTCTTCGGCATCGCCGACGGCGGCGATCTTCTTCAGGTCGCGCCAGACCTCCTTGACCGGGGAGTCGAGGAACTGCAGGGCGTGGTCGAGCAGGTGGGGGCCCCAGTTGTTGAGCTGGCCGCCGCCGCAATCGATGATCGTCTGCCAGTCGTCGCGGCGGTCAAAACCGTGGCGGCACAGCTTGATCTCGTAGACCTCGCCCAGCAGGCCGCTCTTCATGATTTCGCGGATGTGCTGGAACGCCGGCTCGAACCGGCGGTTGTGGCGGCAGAACAGCTTGCCCGGATATTTCGCGGCGGCCTTCTTGAGCTTCAGCGCATCGGCGTAGCAGAGGGCGATCGGTTTTTCGAGGAAGACAGACTTGCCGGCGGCCAGCGCCCGCAGCGCGTATGCCGTGTGTTCCGGGGAGCGCACGGCGACCGTGACCAGTTCGACGCCGGGATCGGCCAGGAATGCCGCGCCGTCGGTATAGCCCCGGCAGTGGCATGCTTCCTCCATCCGCCTGACCCGGTCCGCCTCCACGTCACAAGCGGCGACGATCTTGAAATGATCGGCATGGCGGCCGATTTCGGGGACGTGCATGCCCCAGCCGGCGCGGCCGATTCCCCAAATGCCGACGGTGACGGGCTTCTTCCGGGGATGTTTCATGGGAGTCGGTTGGTGGGGTTGGGCTTTTGGGTTCATGTTGCTTGGGGTATTCGCAACTCAATGATGGGAATGCGGATGCGGGTGCGGGTGGGCGTGGCCCTTGGCCGGGCGCCGCAATTGCTGGCCGGTGGTGCCGGTGGCGAGCTTGGCGTG
Source organism: Lentisphaeria bacterium (assembly GCA_041651315.1). GTDB lineage: Bacteria > Verrucomicrobiota > Lentisphaeria > Oligosphaerales > CAITYL01 > CAITYL01. The sequence goes on from JBAZJM010000013.1 coordinate 18,392, forward strand.
CAGGACCCCTTTCTCGCACTGCAAACGGTCAGCGAGCGCCTTGATTTCCTGGCCGCTGCCGCGGACCATGATCATTTCGGCGCAGAGCTGGTGGTCCAGGTGGATGTGGGTGGTGGCCAGCACCCGGCCGGCAAAGGCGTGCTGGATCTCGGTCAGGCGGTCGGCCAGTCCGCGCGCATGATGGTCATAGACCAGGGAGATCGTGCCGAGCAGGTCCTGGCCGTCGGTCCATTCCTGGTCGACGAGGCTGTTGCGGATCAGGTCACGGATGAATTCCGAGCGGTTCTCATAGTGGCTGGCGGCCACCAACTGCTCCAGTTGCGCGAGCAGCGGTTTCTCGATCGACAGGCTGACGCGTTCAATGTCTGACATGGCGGCCCCCTCGTGGCAACCGGTTGGGCTTCCGCCGCCCGGCTCCCGATAGGATAACCGCACCAGCCGCCCCGTCAAGCGCGACGCCACCTGGGGTTACATGACAATTATGTGGTTGGGGCCACCCTTTTGAAAAAGGGTGCTCCCCAAACCCCTTCCTAAAACTTTTGTATCTTAAACCAGAGGGGCGCTTCAGCCACAAGCAATCCTCTCTAATCTTACGTTTTGCCAGAACGGCTTGTGGCTGAAGCGCCCCTCCGCGTTAAGACACAAGAAGGTTTGACGGAGGGTTTGGGAACCGCCTTTCCTCAAAAGGGGGTTCCCAACCAACAATAATGTCAGGCTACCCCCGCCGTCCGGTGCCAGGCTCAGGGGGGCGGTTGGGGCGAAGAGCCGGTTCCGGCCTGCCGGCGGAACCGGTCGGGGCTGGTGCGGTTGTGCTTGGAGAAGGCGCGGGAGAAGGAGAACGGCGTGGCGTAGCCGCAGCGGCCGGCGATGACCTTCAGCGGATAGTCGGTGAAACGCAGCAGGTCGCGGGCCAGCCGCATGCGCGCCGCCGCCACCAGTTCGGCGGGACTGGTCTTTTCCCGTTCCCGCAGTAGACGGTGGAAATGGGTTGGCGACAGGTGTAGCTCGCGCGCCATGGCGGCCACCGGCCAGCGCCCGGCGGGGTGTTGTTCCACCTTTTCCCGCAACGCCTGCAGGTGCGAGCGCCACCGCCAGTCCGCGTGCCCGGCGGCGGGCAGTTCACGTTCCAGCAGGATGCCGGTGAGTTCGGCATAGTGCGCGGTGGCGGCCGCGGCCAGCGGCCGGTCCGGGCCGGCCGCCTCGGCCAGCCAGCCCTCCACCGCCGCCAGCAGCACGTTCAGTTGCGGGGCGGGACGCGACTCGGGGCCGGCCAGGCCGGCGGCCGCCGCCCACAGCGGAATGGCGTCCAGGTGGAACCACAGGATGCGCCACGCTCCGTCCGCCAGATATCGGACCGGGACGCCGGCCGGCACCAGCCACAACTCGCCGGGGCAGCACTGCCCCTCGCCGTGTCCCGGCGACCACCAGCGGCCGTTGCCGGCCAGGGTGAACAGGGCCAGATGGAACGGCGGCTGGCGGCGCCGGATCTCATAGGGCGGCACCAGGTCGCTCACCCCGGCCAGGCTCGCCCCGCGCCGCACCAGCGGCGCCGCCGCCGCTTGGTTCAAGGGCAGGAAACGTTCCCGGCAGCCGGCGGGAATGATGGCAGCATCGGATATGAGTTGGGGAGTTTTGGCCATTTTAGAATACCAGACCTATGGTATTTTGGGCAATGTAATCAAACGATGGCTGTTCCCCAAACCCCGGCGGTTGCCGGGCGCATGACATTCCTGTCGGTTGGGAACCCCCTTTTTCAAAAGGGTGGCCCCAACATCATCCGACAAAACTGTCATACACCCCGGTAGTCTTCGCGGCCGCCCGGTCAGTCAACCCGTTTCAGGAGATTCATTTCATGAGTACCCCGCTTCCCCGCCCCGAGCATCCCCGGCCGCAGTTTGTCCGTGCCGACTGGCTGAACCTGAACGGCGAATGGGAGTTTGAGATCGACGCCGGTGACAGCGGCCTGGAGCGCGGCCTGCGCGACCGCGCCCTGAACCGCCGGATCACGGTGCCGTTCTGTCCCGAATCCTCCCTGTCGGGGATCGGCAACGAGGATTTCATGAACGCTGTCTGGTACCGGCGGACGGTGCGGATTCCGCAGGCGTGGACCGGCCGGCAGGTGCTGCTGCATTTCCAGGCGGTGGACTATGACGCCACGGTATGGGTGAACGGCCGCGAGGTAGGGCGTCACCGGGGCGGGTTCACGCCGGTCACCTGCGAACTCCGCGGGGTGGCGGCGCCGGGCGACGAGGCGGTGATCGTGGTGCGGGCGCGGGACGACAACCGCCGGCCGCAGCCGGGGGGCAAGCAATCGTCGCAGTACGGGCGCCACGGCTGCCACTACACCCGCACCACCGGCATCTGGCAGACGGTGTGGCTGGAGGCCGTGCCGGACACCCATTTCCTGCGGCCGCGCATCACCCCGGACGTGGCCCGGGGCGGCTTTGACTTGGAACTGCCCGTCCGTACCTTCTCCGGCGCCGGCGTGCGTGCCGGCACGGTGCGGGTGACGCTGGCGGCCGCCGGCCGGATCGTGGCGGTCGCGGAGAGTGCCTGGCGCGGCGGGCTGTCGGCGCGGCTGTTCCTGGACGTACCCGCCGCCGACCGCCGGTTGTGGGAACCGGGCAATCCCTGGCTCTACGACCTGCGCGTCGAGCTGCTGGACGCCGCGGGCGCCGTGGTGGATGCCTTCACCAGCTATGCCGGCCTGCGCAGTGTCGAGCTGGACGGCTTCGCCATCAAGATCAACGGCCGCCCGGTGTTCCAGCGGCTGGTGCTTGACCAGGGGTACTATCCCGATGGCATCCTCACCGCGCCCGACGATGCCGCCTTGGTCCGTGACATCGAGTTGTCCATGGCGGTCGGCTTCAACGGCGCCCGCCTGCACCAAAAGGTGTTCGAGGAGCGCTTCCTGTACCACGCCGACCGGCTCGGGTACCTGGTCTGGGGCGAGTTCGCCGACTGGGGCTGCAACGGCTACGGCCCCGACGGCGACAACCAGCAGCCCGGCGCCACCTACATCACCCAGTGGCTGGAGGCGGTGATGCGCGACTACAGCCATCCGGCCTTGGTCGGCTGGTGCGGGCTCAATGAGACCTGGCAGCGGCTGCATGACCGCGTCACCGTCCTGGACGATGTCACCCGCGGCATCTTCCTGGCGGCCAAGGCGATGGACACCACCCGGCCGGTGCTCGACACCAGCGGCTATGCCCACCGCGTGCCGGAAACGGATGTCTGGGACGCCCACGACTACGAGCAGGATCCCGCCGTCTTCAAGGCGCACCATGCCGGCCTGGCCGAGGGCAAACCGTTCTTCAATCCGCGGCCCGACGTGCCGGCGGACCAGCTCTGGTCCCAGCCGTACCACGGCCAGCTCTATTTCGTCAGCGAGTTCGGCGGCATTTGGTGGAACCCCGACGCCAAGCCGGGCGAGGCCTCCTGGGGCTATGGCGACCGGCCCAAGGCCCTGGAGGAATTCTATACGCGTTTCTCCGGGCTGTGCGATGTGTTGCTCGACGATCCCCGGATGTTCGGCTACTGCTACACCCAGCTCACCGACGTTTACCAGGAGCAGAACGGCATTTTTGCCTTTGACCGGCGCGCCAAGTTTGACGCCGCCCGCCTGCATGCCGCCCAGACCCGCCGCGCCGCCGTTGAAACCGCGGGATGACAGACAGTGTTGGGGCCACCCTTTTGGAACTAAAAATTTAGTTCTACAGTTTAGGGGTGAATTAGGGACGGGTGTTTCGATGTATCGCTACGCTGGATTATGCGCCGGCCGGTGATATAGTACGCACCTTACAAGATTTCCTGAAAACCCAAGACCCCCGCACCCGGAGAAACGCCCATGCTCGGTTGTCATTACGGACGCATTTTCCAAGTCACGGTGGCCGGCGGCTCCTATCAGGAAGGGCTGATGGCCCATCTGCAGGGAGTGCCGCCCGGCCTGTTGCTGGACGAGGCGGCAATTTATGCCGAGCTCCTGCAGCGCAAACCGGGGCAGGGCGAGCTGTCGTCGCCGCGGCGCGAGCCGGACATCCCGGTGATCTATTCCGGGGTCAATGCCGCCGACACCATGAGCGGATTCCACAACGCCGGACACACCAACGGCACGCCGCTGACCCTGCTGATCCCGAACCTGGACCGGCATTTTGAGCACATCGAGGCCTACCGGGTGACCAACCGCACGCCGCGCCCCGGCCATGCGTCCTATGCCACCTACGCGAAGTACGGCTCCTGGGACGACAGCATCGGCGCCGGCATTTTCTCCGGCCGCTACACCGCCACCCTGGTGGCGGCCGGCGCCGTCGCCCGCCAGGTGCTGACGAAGCACGGCATTGACATCTTTTCCTACGTCAAGGAAGCCGCCGGCGTGCGCATGCCGGAACTGCCCTATGACCAGATCCGCGCCAAGGTTCAGGCGTTCCGTGAATTCCGCCGCGACAGCGACCCGGTGTACGACCTGGTCTACAAGCAGCAGCGCATCACCCCCGGCATGCGGTTCCTGGAAAAAATGGCGGTGCTGGCCGAGGTGGAAAAACTGGTGCCCGAGATCAAGCGCGCGCCGTTTACTCCCGCCGAGCTGGCCGACCTGAAGGCACGCGGGTTGCATCCGGTGCTCAACTGCCCGGACCTGGCGGCGGCGGAGGCGATGTATGAGCGCATCCTGGCGGTCAAGGACGACGGCGACTCCAGCGGCGGCCTGGTCGAAGTGGTCGCCACCGGCGTTCCCGCCGGCCTGGGCGAGCCGGTGTTCCACAAACTCGACGCCGAGATCGGCGCCATGCTCGGCATCGCCGCCGTCAAGGCGGTGGAGCTGGGGGCCGGGCTGGCGGTCAAGGACATGACCGGCAGCCAGTGCAACGACCAGATGAGCATGCGCGACGGCAAGGTGGCGTTCAGCGCCAACAACAACGGCGGGATCACCGGCGGCGTCACCACCGGCCAGCCGATTGTGGCGCGGCTGGCGGTCAAGCCGACCCCGACCATTGCCAAGCCGCAGCACACCATCGACAAGGTGAGCCGCACCGATTCCGCCCTGGCCGCCGTCACCCGGCGGGATCCGACCATTGTCTCCCGGGTGTGGCCGGTGGCCGAGGCGATGCTGGCCATCATCCTGCTCGACCACCTGATGATGTGGCGCGTCCAGCGCGACTTCATGCCGGAGTGAGGTCGCCAGGGAAGCGAAAGAGAAAAAACAGGGCAAATGGGACCGATGGGACCCATGGGACCGATGGTGCGAACGCCGCACCTATGTCTCATGCGTCCCATGGGTCCCATTTTTTTATTTCCACGAAACGGTAGCGACTGAGAATAGCGGGGACACAATAATCGCTTTGTTGTTGCGTTATAATCAATAAAGGGGCAACGAGGCGGGAGTGCCCGTGACATGAGCGAAAAAGAAAATGGGACCAATGGGAAGAATGGGACCGATAGGACCAATGGGACCTATGATGCGAATTCCGCACATTTGTCCCATGAGTCCCATGGGGGCCATGTTTATTCCCAAGGCTTTATCCCGCCACACGGCGGCTACGGGGCGTTGCTCTCGTTCCGGAAGGCGCGCATCGTCTACGATGCCACGGTGACCTTCTGTGCGCGGTTCGTGGACGTGCGCAGCCGCACCACGGACCAGATGGTGCAGGCCGCGCGGTCGGGCAAGCAGAACATCCTTGAGGGCAGTCAGGCTGCCGGGACTTCCGCGGAAACCGAGATCAAACTCACCAACGTCGCCCGTGCGAGTCTGGAGGAACTGCTCGAAGATTATCGCGATTTCCTCCGCGTCGGCGGCCATCCCCAATGGGACAAGGACTCCAGGGAGGCGCTTGATGTGCGGCGGCTGGCGATAACAGGGAATGCGACGTATGAGACGTATAGGACCTATGTCGAGACCCGTCCGGCACCGGTCGTGGCCAACCTTGTCATTTGCCTGATTCACCAGGCCAACTACTTGCTGGACCAGCAGCTCCGGCGGCTCGAACAAGATTTTCTGAAGGAGGGCGGTCTGCGCGAGCGCATGACCCGCGCCCGCCTTGACGCCCGCGTCCGGCAAACGGGGCACGCCTAACGTGGTTTTACGGTCCTGGCGGGGGGCGTCGGTTAAAAATGGGCCTGATGGGAAGAATGGGACCGATAGGACCGATGGGACCTATGGTGCGAACGCCGCACATTTGTCTCATGGGTCCCATAAGTCCCATCGGGTCCCATCGGTCCCATAGCCCCTTCAGCCGAGGTGGTCGAACCCGGCAAGCAACCGTTCCGGCAGCGCGTTGCCCTGAAGGTCGGCCAGCGGGGCGGCGTCCGGCGCCGCTGGGGCGGTGAATTCGCCCAGGCGGGTCAGGCGGGTTTCGGGGAACGGCCAGGCGGCCTCCAGCCGGGGGGCGTCTTCGGGAGCGACGGCAAAGATGAGTTCGTAGTCCTCGCCGTCGCCGAGCGCCTGTTCCAGGGTGGTTTGCGGCGTCCGTGCCGGGATGGCGCGCAGGTCGAGGCGCAGGACAACACCGCCGGCCCGGCAGAGGCGGGCGGCGTCCAGCGCCAGGCCGTCGCTGACGTCCATCATGGCGCGGGCCAGGCGTTGTTCCGCGAGCCAGGCGCCTTCCTTGAGGCGCGGCGTGAACAGCAGGTGGTGCCCGGTGGGGAAGGACTGGCCGAACTCGCCGGTGGCATAGAACCGGTCGCCGGGGCGGGCGCCGGCGCGGCGGAGCACGCGGTCGGCGGGCGCTTCGCCGAGCAGGGTGAGGCTGGTAACCAGGTCCTGGCGCGCGCGGGCCAGGTCGCCGCCGATCAGGGCCACGCCGGTCTCCCGGGCCAGTTCAAGCAGGCCGTGGTGGAAGCGTTCCAGCCAAGTGGCGTTCTCCAGCGGCCCGAGGGCCACGGCGAGCAGGGCAAAGAGCGGTTTGCCGCCCATGGCGGCGATGTCGCTGAGATTGCGCGCCAGCAACTTGCGTCCGGCCTGTTCGGGGGTGGCGGCGCCGGGGCCGGCCCGCAGGAAATGCCGGTCGCCGATCAGTTGGTCGACGGTCAGCAGCAGCAGCCGGCCGGGACCCCATTGCAGGGCGGCGCAGTCGTCGCCGGGCGGAATCACCACGGCGTCCGGCGCCACTCCCAGCGAGGGGAGCAGGGTGGCCAGAAAACGGTCTTCGGCGGATGACATATTGTGTCCTTATGAGTGAAATATGTTGCAAGATGCGCGGGATTTTTGAACTAGCATCTTCGATACCGCCCGTGCTGAGGCCCAGCACACCATCGCCTCCGGCACGTTGTTGGGGGGCCTGTCAGGAAATCCACGTCTGGCAAATCCCCACGACTCTCCAATCCTGGCCTTCTTTCTTGAGGATGATATCGAACCCGCTGCCATTCAGGGGGCCGAATGTCAACCCCACTGAGCAGACTGCCCGTTGGCTGTCTCTGGTGAAAGCCACACTGAAATTGATGGAGGGCAATGCCTGTGCGTGATCCGTGCGGGTCTCGTGCGACCAGGAGTCACCTTTGCGTTTCCACAAGCGCTTCCCATTCGAGTCGAGAAAGACTTCGCTTTCGTCTGAACGGGGGATGCCGAAACGGAGGACGGAGAGAATGACGGCATCGGCTCCAGAAGCCGATGTTTGTTGAGGTGTCTTCCATCGCGGCCCGTTGATCCAATTGAGGGCGCAACGTGCTGCCTGCGAAGCAAGCGATCCTTCGTACGTCTGGGCTGCCGTCTTGAGGGCGGCTTCAGCTTCCTTCGCTCTCAATATCCCAAGCGAGTAGGCCGCCGCCGCCATCGGTACCCCCTCATCTCCACATGGCTTGCCTTTCAGCGATTGAATCAGGAAGCGCACATCATCCGGGGTTGCGGAGGCTGCGAGTACAGAGCAACGGGCCGTCTTGATCCAGATATCCTTGGTCTCGGTGTACCGTTTCCGCAAAGCACTTGCTGCTTCAGGACCAGGGATGGACGCAAGGCACTGGATGGCTAAGTATCGCTTGTTTTCATCAGGATCGGTCAGGGCTTGCAGAAGGATCGGCAGAGCTTTCTCCTGCATTTCCATGGTTGCGATCACGACTTGGTACGGCCGTTCACCGGGCGCCGCGTTGTCGGAAGTCGATGAGCGGGCCGTTCCGAAAAAGCGGTGAAGTATGGCCGGATCGTTTGCACCCTCGGAGAGGCATGTTGTTGCCCAAGCGGATATCAGAACTGCCGCAATGAGGCGCCTCATGGTTTCGGTCTTCATCTGTTCACCCAATGTCCGTTCCTTGCCCGCCGCTCGCCACTGAAACCGGCCGGCTGGGTTAGGGACAAGGTTGGCGCGACTTGGATTTTTTTACCTGGTGACGCCATGACCCGGTGACGCCCGGGGCGAGGGCATGCCCTCGCTACCCGTCCCGATGGCATTTCGTTGCCGTTTGCGGCAACGCCGGGGTAGGCCGTTTCATAAGTCTCTGTCAAAATCACTCGGGCTCAAGATCTCAATCGTGGCGCGGCTTGGATGATAGTAGAGCCAGCCATTCGTGGCGCTGCCATACGACCACTCCAAATTGACCTCGCCTGCTCGAACGGTGGTGTCGTGGTCGGCCTTCGGCGTGACCTCATAACCCCCATCAGCTTTTGGCTTGCGGTCGTAGGACTCGCGCACCTGTCCCTTCCCGCTGGTAATCTGCGCCGACTTGGCGGGGCGGTAACGCCAACGGTAAGACGCCGTATCCGCATCGAAGCCGGTGAACTGAACGACCGCAACCGCGCCAATCGCGGCCTTGATGAGAACAACATCGTTTGCCGTGACCGACAACGACTTTCGTTCCTCGGCAGAAGTCGGGGCGTCCGAAATGTCGTAAGCGGCGGCCGGCAACGAAACGGCAAGACAAGCAAGGGCGGCGGATAAAACGATAGCGTGGGCAAGTTTCATAATGAAGATTTAAGCGTTCCGGGGGCCTACTCGCCGCCGAGGCCGGTTTCCAGGTTGTCGAGTTCGCCGCGGGCGGCGGCCACGGCCAACACCCGGTGGAAGAAGCAGGGGGCATGTCCGAATTCGCAGGTGCCGTCCGGCTGCGAACCGCCGCAGGCGCCGGTGGCCAGCCCCTTCGGGCAGTCGCGCGGACAAAGGAATTCGGCGTGGCGGAAACCGCACTCCTTAAGCTGGGGGCACTGGCCGCAGGCCAGGAAGCGGGCCGGGCTGGCCAGCCAGTCGGGCACGCCGGGGCGCAGCAGCAGCCGCAACAGGCAGGACCGCCAGCGGTCGCTGGAGCGGGGTTGCGGCCAGGAGGGGCGCCCGGTCATGGCGCAGGCCGCATCGTCGTAGTACTGCTGGTCCGGGGTCATCAGATTGGCAAAGGCGTAGAAACCGTGGCTGACCGGGGCGAACTCCATGAAATTGTGGTATTCGTTCCAGGCGTTCACCCAGTCCTTCCAGGTCCGGTACTGGTTGAGGGCTTCCTCGACCTTGCCCATCACCATCTCCAGCGTCTTGACGTCGCGGATGCCGAGAATGTTGACGCCGCTGTAGCCCATCAGCCGGCAACCGGCGGCCTGCAGGCCGAGGCGGTGCAGCTGCGAGGCCAGGCACTGGTTGGCGTTGAAGTTGGATTCGCGCTGCAGGGCGGCGGCGAACAGCCGGGCCACGTGGACGCCGGGGAACAGCCCCTCGTGCAGGTGCTGGATGTCGTCGGTGTTGAGCAGCATCAGCCGGGCGATGACCGGGGCCTGGGTCTCGCGCATCTGCAGGAACCACTGCAGTTCCTGGAATTTCTTCATGTCCCAGCCGGCGTGGGTCATCAGGAAGTCGGCGCCGGAGGCCAGTTTGCGCAGCATTTTGTAGTATTGCAGGTACTGGTCGGGGGCGTTGTACTTGAACGGGTTGACGGCGGCGCCGGCGAACAGCTGGCCGGTGGTGGCGGTGCGGATCAGGCGGAGGCTTTCCACGCTGTCGAAATAGCCGCCGGGGTAGGGGATGGGGCGGCCGGTGGCGGTGCGTTTCAGCAGATGCTTGTCCGAGCGGTCGCCGGTGACTGGCAGCAGGTTGCGCAGGTTGCGCGAGGCGGCCCGGGCCAGGCAGTCGCGGAAACGTTCCCGGTCCGACCCCTTGCCGGAGAGCACCATCACGCACGGCTTGCCGCTGGCATCGGCGAGCAGCGCCGCCGTGTCCACCGGATCATGGCTTTCCTCGGACCGCAGCCGGTCGGTGGACACCAGGCCGGTGACGTGCGGCATTTCCGCGATGCGCCGGGCCATGCCGGTGGCCAGCGCCATCGCCGTGTCAAACGGCTGGGCCAGCCCCGGGGCGTTCTGCTCGATCAGCAGCACGAACTGGCCCGACTTGAGGGCGGTGGCGAGCGGGTTTTCCCCGCTGAAGTTCATTTTGAGCTGGATGGGCGCCCGGGCGGCGCCGGCGGCGGCGGAGTCGGCGGTTTGACTGGAACGTGGCATCGCTGTTGGGATTCCGGTTCTGGCCGCCGGCGCGGACGCACGCCACGGTCAGGTAAATGTACTCCCGCCCGCCGCCGCCGCAACTGCGCGTGGTTGCTAGATCCAGCGCGCGCCGTGGGCCGCGGCGACCTGTTTTTGCAAGTCCTTGACCGTTTCGGCCTGGTCGGCGGGGCAGACCAGGGTGGCATCGGGCGTGTGGATGATCACGAGGTTTTGGCAGCCGGCCGCGACCACCAGGTGGTTGGGGTCGGTGGAAGCCACCAGGGTGCCGTGGCACTGGTGCAGCAGGGCGGCCGGCGCGGCGAGGGCGTTGCCGTCGGCGTCATGGGGGCAGGTCTGGGCGAACGCCGGCCAGGAGCCGACATCCAGCCATGGCAGCGGCATCGGGATGGCGGCAACCCGCACCGCGGAGTCGCGCGCGGCGGGTTCCATCACCGCGAAGTCCACGCTGATCTTGGGCAGCGAGGGATAGACGGCGTCCAGCACGGCCTGGCGTTCCGGCGTGTCCCAGGCGTCGGCGATCCGCCGCAGGCCGGCGTCATGGCCGGGGGCATGGCGCCGGATGCAGTCCAGCAGGGTGGCGGCGCGCCAGACGAACATGCCGCTGTTCCACAGGTAGCGGCCGGGCCCCGCCGCGACGTAGCGTTCGGCGGTGGCCGGGTCGGGTTTTTCCTTGAATTCCGCCACCCGGCGGGCGTCGTGCCCGAGCGCGTCGCCGAGTTGCAGATAGCCGTAACCGGTGGCCGGATGGGTCGGGGTGATGCCGAAGGTGATCAGGGTGTCCGGTTGCTCTTCGGCCAGTGCGAATCCTGCGGCGACGATGGCGCGGAAGCGGTCTTCAGGTTCGATGAGGTGGTCGGCGGTGAACACGCCAATGACCGCCTCCGGATCCTGCCGCGCGATCACCGCGGCGCTGAGGCCGACGGCGCTGAGGGTGTCGCGGCCGCACGGTTCGCCGATGAACTGGGCCGGACCGAGTTCCGGCAGGTTCTGCCGGATCAGCGGCTCATGGCGGGCGGCGGCGCAGACATAGCGTTGCGCGGCGGGCACCAGCCCCTCCAGCCGGCCGGCGGCGACCTGCAGCAGGCTCCGTCCGTTGATGAAGGGCAGCAGCTGCTTGGGGAGCGCCTCCCGGCTCATCGGCCACAGGCGCGTGCCGCTGCCGCCCGCCAGGATCATCGCGTATCGCATGGCCTGTGCCTCCATTGGAGATGCCGGGAAAACGTGGCCGCAACCTCAGGGCTGTTGGGGGGCCGGCGGCCGGATGCGGGCGACGAACTCGCGCAGCGGCTGCCAGGCCGGCTCGACCATGCCGTGGCCGTAGCCCTGGATCTCGAAAAGGGTCACGTTCGGGTGCCCGTTGAGCTTGAGCATGCGCATCAGGTAGGCGTTTTCCTCGTAGCGTCCGAGCATTTCCATTTCCCGGTCGCCGGTGATCAGCAGGATCGGGGGGGCGTCGCCGCGGGCATGGTAGAGCGGGGCAAAAGCGTCGACCACGGCGGTCTTGTCGCCGATCCCCTGTTCCGCGCGGATGGCGAAATGGGTGATGGTGTGGCCGCTGAGCGGGATCAGGCCGGCGAGCTGGTTGGCGTCGGCGCCGTATTTGGCGAGCCAATGCTTGTCCAGGCCGATCATGAGGGTCAGGTAGCCGCCCGCGGAATGGCCGGTGACGAAGACGGCGTGGGGGTCGCCGCCGTAATGGGCGATGTGCTGGAGCGTCCAGGCCACGGCCGCCGCCGCGTCATCAATGCACTCGGCGCCCTTGACCTTGGGGATCAGCCGGTAATTGACGCCCACCACGGCCAGCCCCTGGTTCTTGAGGGCGTCGGGAAGGCCCTTTTCGCCGCCGGAGAGCCCGCCGCCATGGAACCACACCACGGTGCTGAAGCCTTTCCGGTTTTCCGGGTAGTAGAGGTCGAGCCGGCAGCGTTCGCGCATGTAAGGGGTGATGTCCGGCCCGCTGTCCGGCCGGTACGGAAGATTCAGTTCGGTCTTGTAGGTGACCGGGGCCGGAGCCGCCGGGGCGGCCATGGCCGGCACGGCCACCGCCAGCAGCAGGGAAAACGTCAGAAGTGGGCGCATGTGAGTCTCCGTATCCGGTGGGACGTCCGGGATCCCGGCGGGGGGT
>JBAZJM010000014.1:0-29759 GCA_041651315.1 Lentisphaeria bacterium
GCGGTCGTGGCGGTGCGCGACGAGGCGTATTGCCGGGTGCCCATCTACCGGGCGGAACTGCCGGGCTATTCGCGCGGCGAACGTCTGCTCGGCCTGCGCGCCGGCGATCTGACGGCACCGGGACACCTCGTTCCCGGCAGCTTCCGCCTCAAGCCGTTCCCCGGCCGGGCAGACGCGTTCGTGGCCGGAACCGATTATGATTTCGACCCGCAATGGGCCACCTTCGGCCGGCTGGCCGAGGGCGCCATCGGCAAGCGCCAGACCGTTTGGGCCGATTATGACGGCGTGCCGCCGCGCATTGATGCGGTGGTGCGTGATGCCGCCGGCCAGGTTCGGTTGCGCCAAGGCCGGCTCGCCGCCGGTGTGCCCTTGCTGACCGAACCCGGCGCCGGCGAGACCCTGCTGGGCCGGGTCTGGCTGTCCGGCCCCATGGCCCGCCTGGAGGACGCCAACCTCTTCCCGGTCCGCCAGGCCGCGCCGCCGGCCGCCCTCCCCCCCACGGCCGAACAGTTGCTGCCGCGCACCCTGGCCAAACTGCGCCACGGCGAGCCGGTGACCTATGTCGCCTGGGGCGACAGCGTCACCTTCGGCTGCGACCTGCCCTGGCCCGGCGCCGGCTATCCGCACCGCTTCGCCCGCGCCCTCGCCGGCCGCTTCCCCCGCGCCGCCGTCGCCGTGCACAGCGCCGCCTGGCCCGGTTACACCAGCCGCGCCTACCTGGACGCCCCCGCCGGCGGCGAGTACGATTTCAAGCGCGATGTTTTGGACGTCAAACCCGACCTGGTCTCCATCGAATTCGTCAACGACGCCGGGTTTGACGAACCCACCGTCCGCCGCCTGTACGCGGAAATCCTGGAGCGGTTGCGCGGCAACGGCGCGGAAGTCATCTTCATCACCCCGCACCTGGTCCGGCCGGACTGGCTGAACGGCACCCCGGCCCCGGCCGACGCCGATCCGCGGCTGTATGTCCGGACCCTGCAGGCGGTGGCCGCGGAACGGCAGGTCGCCGTGGCCGACGCCGCCCGTTACTGGCGCGCCCTGCGCGATCAGGGCATCCCGTACATGACCTACGAGGCCAACTCCATCAACCACCCGGATGAGCGTGCCCAGGAATTCTTCGTCCAAGCCCTCCTGGACTGCTTCCCGCTCGGTTGATGTTTTTGAGCCCCGTTGGGGCGAAAGGCCACACCACATGTCACCCCTTGATTTGCAGACGTTGGCCGGCAGCTGGCTGGAACTGAGCCAGCCCCACCGGCCCTCCGCCTTTTGGTTCTGGAACGACGAACTGGAGCCGGAACAATTGCGCCAGCGCTTCACGGCCATGGTGGCCGCCGGTTTCCGCGAGATTCTCATTCATCCGAACCACGGCCTGACCGTCGAATACCTCTCGCCCGCCTATTTCGACCGACTGCGCTTCGCCCTCGGCCTGGCCCGGGAGCACAGGGTCAAGGTGTGGATCTATGACGAGTTCGCCTGGCCCAGCGGGGTGGCCGGCGGCCGGCTCCTGCGCGACCATCCGGAACACCGCGGCTGGCACCTGGCGTTCAGCCGGCTCCCGGACGGCACGGTGCAGGCAACGCCCACCCGCTCCGAGCGCGTCCTCGACGCCGTGGCCGGCGCCCCCTGGACCCGCGGCGAGTCCGGCTACCTGGACACCCTGTCCGCCCCCGCCGTCCGCTGCTTCCTGGAAATGACCTATGAGCGCACCCGGCGCGAAGGCGGCGAGCTGTTCCGCGAGGTGGTCACCGGCTTCTTCACCGACGAGCCCGCAGCCATGATCCCCTCTTTTGCCGGCCAGCCCAACCTGTGGACCGCCGCCGCCCTGCCGTGGACCCCGGAACTGCCGCGCCGCTTCCGCGACCGTTTCGGCTACGCCATCGCACCGCATTACGCCGAACTGGCGGGCGACGGTCCGAACCCGAAGAAGAGCGATTACTGGCAGCTGGTCAAGGAGCTGCACAGCGAGGCCTACCACGGCCAGCTCGGCCGCTGGTGCCACGAACACGGCCTGCGCTATACCGGGCACCTCGGCGAGGACGTGCCCCTGCAGCAACTCCGCTTTGCCGGCAGCCCGTTCCAGTGCCTGCGCCACATGGACCTGCCCGGCATCGACTTCCTCGGCTGCGGCCCCGAGCCCGAGCAACGCTTCGGCGAGTATGCGCTGGTCGCCAGCATCGCCCGGCACGCCGGCCGTCCCGGCGTCTTTTGCGAGGCCTTCGGCGTCTCCCCCTTCACCCTGCGGCTGGGCGAGATGCAGCGGCGGGTCGAGATCATGGCCCTGCAGGGCGTCACCGACTTCGCGCTGATGGGCCTCCACCAAAGCCTCCACGGCATCCGCAAACACGCCTACTGGCCGCCCCTTTTTGAAGAGGCGCCCTGGTGGCCGTTCTACAGCGACTTCCACGCCGCCGCCGCCCGCGCCACCGCCCTCACCGCCCTGGGCCGGCCGCAGGTCCGCTACGCCCTGCTCTACCCGCAGTGCCAGCTGGAACAAACCGACCTCTTCTTCTCCGACATCTACGGCGGCAACGACCCCGCCTCGCAGATGATCAGCCAGCTCGCCACGGCCGTTTACGCCGCCGGTGAGACCTTCGCCTTCGTGTTCCCCGAAATCCTGGCCGGGGCGGAAGCCACGGCCGATGGCGGCATCCGCTTCCCCCAGGCCGAGTACGCCGCCTTGGCGGCCCCCGCGGATCTTCCCCTGTGCCCGGACAGCCGGCGCGAACTGGCCCGGCTGGAGGCCGCCGGCGCCCGCATCCTGCGCCGGCCGGTGCAGGCCCTGGCCGCCGAACTGGCCGCCGCCCCACCCTCCTGGCAGGACCGCCTCGACCTGCGCACCACCGCGCCCGCCGGCAGCCTGCGGGTGTTCCGCCTTGCCTACCCGGACGGGGAGCTGTTCGCCCTGCGCAACGTCACCGGCCAGCCGGTCACCGCCACGCTCCAGCCGGCCGCCCATGCCGCCGGCGCCACCTGGGACCCGGCCACCGGCACGGTCACCCGCCTGCCGGCCGGCGCCGGCCACTGGGAATGGCCGCCCCATGCCACCCGTTACCTCACCCTCTCCGCCAAGCCGCTGCAGAAGGCGGCGGCCGCCCCCAAACCGCGCCGCACGCCCCAACCGGCCGCCCTGGACCTGACGGCCGGGGCCGCCTGGCAGGTCGTTCCCGACCAGCCCAACCTGGCTCATTTGCGGTTGGCCGAGTTCCGCCGGCCCGGCGGCGCCTGGACCCCGGCGGCGGCCGGCGGCCACAAGGGCGGCTTCAACCCCCTGCCCGCCTTCCTCGCCGGGGCCGGCACGGTGGAATTCCGTGCGGAGTTCGCCTGCGGCGCGGCGGTTCCCGCCGATCTGGCCATCCTGTTTGAGGCCGCGCACCTGACCCGGCTTAGCATCAACGGCCGGCCGGTGGAGCTGGCCGCCGCCACCCCGGCCCCGCGCTGGGATGCCTCCTGCCGCCAGGTGGGGATCGCCGCCCTGGCCATGCCCGGCACCAACCGCGTCGAAGCCGTCCTGGCCTACGCGCCCTTTGAGACCTCGCTGCGCAACGAAGCGTTTTTCCTCAACCCGCCCATGCCCTCCGCCGATCTTTGCCTGGCCGGCAGCTTCCGCTGCGTTGACCGCCGGCTGGAGCCGGATCCCGGCACCCCGCTGCCGTTGCCGCTGGAACTGGGCGCTGCCGGCTGGCCGGAATACCACGGCACCCTGCGCCTGGCCGCCACCGTGGAAATCCGTCCGGAGACGCCAGCCGTCTCCCGCGTGCTGGAGCTGGAACCGGTCGCCGAAGATGCCGTTGAGGCCTGGCTGGACGGCCGCTCCCTGGGCCGCCGCCTGACCTGGCCCTACCGGTTCGACCTCGGCCGGCCGGCACCGGGCCCGCACCGGCTGGAACTGCGCCTGGCCGGCACCAGCGCCAACCTGTTCAGCCAACCCGCCCCCTGGGGCCTGCGCGCCGCCCGCCTGGCCTGAGCCGGATCATCCATCCTCCCCAGGTCTCAACGCAAACCGACGGGAAACATGGATGACAACCGGACAGGGCGATATACTAACAGCATGAACACTACAGCGGAAAAAGTCGTGGCGGATGCGCTGGGCCTTCCTCCCGCGTTGCGGGCGTTTGTGGCCGAGAAGCTGATCGAAAGCCTTGACGAACCGGATTCCGCCCCGTTGTCGGCCAAGTGGCGGCAGGAACTCCGCCGACGTTGCGCAGAGGTGGATCGTGGCGCGGTGGAACTCCGCGATGCCAATGCGGTCTTTGCCAACGCCTACGGCTCCCTCGACTGATGGTCGCCTCCTTCCATCCTGAGGCAGAAACCGAGATTATGAAGACCCGCTAATTTTGATAATGCATTCGTGTCAACTCCCTACCCAATTAGTATAATTGAACTATCCCTATAGCCAACCAATATAAAATATAAATAACGCTTACATAACTAATCACTCGCAGGATATTTATTTAATGCACGATCACATATAATTTTAGAATATTCAAAAACAGCCTCATAATATAACATAAATTGTGCCGATGAAATCATTATTTTTTGCCCGATTTTGTAACCAGATTCAGGAAGCAATCTTATAAATTTTTCATCTACCAAACAACCTGCATGTACTATTGAATTTCTGAACTGTTGCAATTCATAAATTACTTTTTTTATTTCCGGGGAAACTGAGCCAGCAAGGCCAATCACTTCTAGTATGCTCTCAAATCTATCAACACCAAGTTTAAACTTACTTCCCCGTCTTGAATCATTTTCTATTGCCCTTACAAGATAACGACCACGGTCTTCCTTGTCCATATTTTCATATTCACACACCAATACTTTTATTTCCATTTTAACTAATCCAGGCTCATTGTATACATTATTATTTACGATTATATAAAATAAGATA
The DNA here is from genome assembly GCA_041651315.1 of Lentisphaeria bacterium. Taxonomy (GTDB): domain Bacteria; phylum Verrucomicrobiota; class Lentisphaeria; order Oligosphaerales; family CAITYL01; genus CAITYL01. The sequence goes on from JBAZJM010000014.1 coordinate 4,889, forward strand.
TCCAACACTAACCTCTCCAATGCCCCCCAAAGCAAAATCAATGCTTGAGCATGAAGCAATGGAAAGTCATTTTCACACTCCATGATCGCTTGATCAGTTACTAATTTTGCTTTAGGAAGTTCTTTTTTTGTTTCGTCTGCTTTGTCAAACTCATCATAGTATTCTAAAACTTTAACGATTGAATTTACCATTTTTTCTCTATTAGTTAGACCATTAATTCCACATCGTGCAATGTTTAGCAGTTTAAGTAAAGAACAAATATTTTCTGTAAAAGAAAAAAAGGCTGGTCTTATGAACGCATTTAAAGAACTAAGTATACAAGTGCCTGTATTTTTCATAAAAAATTCACAATATTTATGTTTTTTAAATATTTATTTGCCTGTTTTTACATTATCCGAAATAATATTAAAAGTGCCACACCCGATAAAAAAGTCCAGCAGTTCTCCCGCATTAAAGCCCATTCTTAGCGAACCGCTGCCGGATGTTGGCGGGGATCGACAATCTGCCCCTGCCCCGTAACCACTGTCACGAACGTGTCCACAATGGCATGATGATATCATGCAAAATCATCATGTCAACCAATTATTGAATGACACGGCAACCGACAATGCCACGTCCCCTCCGCGATCTCCGCGCCTCCGCGTGAGACACGATTTTTTCGCCCGGCTCACTCCACCCGGATCTCCGCGGTGGCGGCACGGCCGGCGGGGGTGCAGCAGACAACGGTGTGCCGGCCGCGCACCAGCGGCCAGCTCGCGGACTCCGCAGGCGGGACGGCGGCCACCAACTGGTTGTCCACGAACCAGTAAAGCAGGCCGCCGCCGGCGCATTCACCCTTGAGCGGCAACCGCTGGTCGGCGGCGAAATCGTCCAGCTTCCGGTAGACGGCGCCGGGGGCCGGACTGATCAGGCGCGGCACGCCGCCGCCGGCCCGGTGTTCCATGGCGGCCACCGGCGCGGTGCGGGCACGGAGGAACGCCGCGAGCTCCGGGGGCCACGCCTCCACCACCGCCATCCGCGTCCCGCCGGTGCGCGGGTCCGCCACCGGCTGCAGACGGTGCAGGTCGCACGGCCGGGCGGAGGAGACGCCGGCAATGCACCAGTCCTCGACCGTGGCCGCGCACTGGGGGCACGGCGGCGCGCCGCTCACCGCGCACACGGCCCGCCGGACCACGCCCGGCGGCGGGGTGAACCACGGCGCGTCATTGGCCGGATACAGGCCGCGGACAATCTCCCACATCACCGGCACGGCGGCCTTGGCGCCGACCAGCGCGGGCGCGGCCCGGCCATCGGGATTGCCGAGCCAGACGGCGACCACGTACTCGGGATTGAAGGCCACGCTCCAGGCGTCGCGGAACCCGGAGGAGGTGCCGGTCTTCCACGCCACCCGCGGCAGGCGCACGTCGGCATGGTGCCCGGTGGTGTCGCCGGCGCGTTCCTCGCCGCTCAACATCTCCGCCACCAACCATGCCGCCGCCGGCGAAAAAATGTAGGGGCCGGCCCCCGTGCCCGCCCCTCTCCCGGCCCCCGTGCCGGCCGCCTTGTTTGATTCCGGACCGATTGTCGCCTCGCACAACCGGTAGGGGCGCCATTCGCCGCCGCGGGCCAGGCAGGCATAGGCGTTGGCCAGGTCCAGCAGCCGCACCGGACCGTTGCCGATGGCCAGTCCCAAACCATACTCGGCGGCGCTCTTCTTCAGCGTGCCCAACCCAAGCCGCTGGAGCACCCCCAAAAACTCGCCCACCCCTTCCTGCTCCACCAGGGTCAGCGCCGGAATGTTCAGCGAGCGCACCAGGGCGGCGCGCGCCGTCACCGGCCCGTTGAACTCGCCGTCAAAATTCACCGGCGCATAGTCGCGGAAGGTCCGCGGCACATCGGCCAGCAGGCTGGCGGGGGTGATCCGTCCCTGGTCCATCGCCAGGGCGTAAGCAAACGGCTTGAGCGTGGAGCCGGCGGAGCGCGGCGCAGCGGCGCCGTTCACCTGCCCCGCATGCGCCGCATCCCGGTAGTCCGGCGCGCCGACCAAGGCGCGCACCGCGCCGGTTTTCACCTCAAGGATGACCACCGCGCCACCGAACACATTTTCCGGGTGCAATGCCTCCACCCGCCGGCGCAGGATCTCCTCCGCCAGCCGCTGCAGGGCCGGATCGAGGGTGGTCCGCACCACCGCGGCATCCCTGCCCTGCCCCTGGCGTTGCGGCCGTTCGTCCAGCAGCAGGTCGCAGAAGTGCGGGGCGCGAAACGGATAGGCGTCCTTGCGCAGGACGACCGGCTGGGCCGCCGCCGCCGCGCGCTGCGCGGCCGTGATGAAACCACAGGCCAGCATCCGGTCCAGCACATACGCCTGCCGCTGCCGGGCCCGGGCGGGAAAGCGGTCGGGGCGCAGACGCGAGGGCGATTGCGGCAGCCCCGCCAACAGCGCGGCCTCGGCCAGGCTCAAATCGCCGGGCGCCTTGCCGAAGTAGCGCCGGCTCGCCGCCTCCACCCCGACCAGGTTGGCGCCGAACGGCGTGCGGTTGAGGTATTGCTCCAGAATGGCCGGCTTGTCGAGAATGCGCTCCAGTTGCAAGGCCCGGAACAGCTCCACCGCCTTGGTGGCCAGCGTCCGCCGCCGGGGCTGCACCAGGCGGACCACCTGCGTGGTGATGGTGGAGGCGCCGGACACCACCCGCCGGCCGCGAAGATTCTGCCCCACGGCGCGCCCCAGCGCCAACGGGTCCACGCCGTGATGCCGCCAAAACCGCTGGTCTTCCGCCGCCACCACCGCCTTGGCGATCCAGTCCCGGTCATCATCGGGCTGATAGCGCAACCGGCAATCGGTGTCGTTGGGGCCCAGGCGCAGCCGCAGCGGCGCGCCGTCGCGGTCCAACAGCAGCGTGGCCGCGGGATAGCGCGCCAGCCGCTCCCGCGGGAACGGCAGCAGGAACCACGCCAGCACCAACGCTGCGACCGCGGCCAGCGCGCCGCCGGCCAGCCACCGCCACCACCGGCGGCGGCCGCCCACACCGCGAAAAAAAGGCGTTAGGATGTTCATTTCTGACCGCGCCGACATCCAATCAAAATCAACCGCAAAGAACACAAAGATCGCAAAGATGTTTGTTATTTTTCCTGGCCAACGGCGCGCGCCGTTAGCCAGAAAAACACAGGTTTGGAAAAAGATGGGGCGCGGGGAAGAAAACAACCTTTCCTCAAAAGGTTTTTTCTTCCCCGCCCTTTCATTTTATCATCACTCCACCACCTCGACCTTGCCGGCGCCGTTGACGCTGCGGATCTCCGGCCGGTACATGGCCTCGACGCGGACGGCCGGCAGGGCAAACTCGCCCACGGTCACGGCCCGGGCCGTGTAGTAATATTCCACCCGCCCGCTCACCGCCCCGGTAAAGAGCAGGATCCGGTCGTCGCGGAGTTCGCAGTGCAGGCACCAGGCCGTGTTCGCCTTCGCCCAGGGCAGCGTTTTCGCGGTGGCCAGGGCGGGATTTTCGACTTCCCAGCCCGCCGGCAGCAGATCCTCAAGGACCAGGTCCGTCAGCGCGGTGCCGTGGGTGTCCAGCACCAGCTTCACCACCACCAGTTCGCCCTGCCGCACCTTGGCGGGATCGCACGGGCCGCCGTCCTGGTCCAGGAACTCCCGGCGCACCGTCAGCCCCTGGTCCACCGCCGCCGCCGCGCCCGCCGCCGGCACCCCTTCCATGCGGACGCCGTACCAGCAGGTGCCGGGGCCGCGGTTGACGATCCGCAGCGACTTCACCGCGCCCGGCGCCGGCGACATCCAGCGCAGGTCGGCGCCGGAGGTGAACGGCACCGCGGGTGCGCCCACCGGCAGCAGCTCGCCCGCAAACGGCGTGTGGTCCGGCTTGGCCAAACGGGCGAACTTGCCCAGCGCCAGCAAGGCCAGGGCGTTCTCCTGGGTCGTGTTCCAGCGGCCATGACCGGCCTCCAACGCCACATTCAGTTCCTGAACCAGGCGCGGCACCATGGGATGATCCGGCGCGATGTCGAGCCAGGCGGACAGCGCCAGCGCCAGATCCCCCGTCCGGCTGCCGCGGGCCTCCGCCGATGCCACGCCCGGGGCCGGCAGGCCGAGCCCTTCGAGCAGCGGCACCGCCCGGCGCGGCTGGCCCGCCGCCAGCAGCGCCGCGGCGAGATGGGCGCGGTCGACGGCCGACAGTTCGCCGGCCTGGTCCTGGAGCCGCGCCATCCACCCGTGTTCCGGCCGGCCGGCCAGGGCCAGCACCTGGCAGATATAGGCGCGGTTTTCCGGCGCCTTTTCCAACCGGGTGCGCAGGTAGTCCAGCGCCTCGTCCAGGCGGTCGGCGGGCACCGGGTGCCCGGCCTTTTTCGCCTCGACCAGGAAATGCGTCGCGTAACAGCTCGCCCACGGCTCCACCGGCCGGCTGTCCGGCCACATGGCAAAGCCGCCCGATTCCCGCTGCATGGTCAGCAGCCGGTACACCCCGGCCATGACCAGGCGTGCGGAGTCCGCACCGTTGAGGGCGGCCGGCTGCAGGCGGGCCGCCAGGTCGGCCACCACCAGCAGCGGGAAAGCCGCCGAAGTCGTCTGTTCACAGCAGCCGTAGGGATAGCGCAACAGCCAGTCGAGGCCGCCGGCCAGTTTCACGTCCGGCACCCCGGACACCCAGGCCTCGTAGAATTCCGTGCCCGCGAGCCACTCCGCCGGCGCCGCCACGGCGGCTTCTTCCCCGGGCTTCAGGGCCGCACCCACCACGCAGGTCGCCGCCCCCTGGACGGGGCGCACGGCCAGCTCAATGGCCTCGACATAGCGTTCCGTGCCGGCCGTCACCTCGACCGTGCACAACCCCTTGCCCGGCAATGCCCCGGCGACCAGCGTTACCGGTATCGCGCCCGCGCCGCCCACAGCCAGCGGCAGCGCGCCCTCGGCCGGTTCCGCCGTCAGCGGACCGCCGCAGGTCACGCGCCATTTGGCCTCCTGAGCGGCGCCGGTTTCGTTGAACACATCAATGCTCATCCGGCAGCGGTCGCCCGGCGCCAGGAAGCGCGGCAGCCCCGCCTGCACCACCAACGGCCGCTTCACCGTCACCGGCCGTTGCGCGGCGCCGAAAGCACGGGCGCCAAAGGCCACCGCGGTCACCCGCAACTCACCCGTGAATTCCGGCACCTCAAACGCCGCCCTGGCCACGCCGTTGGCATCGGTTATGACCCCGGCCCGCCACAGCGCCACCGGCTTGAACCGGTTCGCTTTGATGGGGTTGAGGCGGCGGCTTGGCGCATCATCGCCGCCGTCGCCGCCGGCATGCGACACCGTGGCGTCCGCCGTGTCCTCGGCAATCGGCATCAGGGCGCCATAAAGGTCGAACAGCCCGACCCCGAGCCGGCGGGTCCGCAGGAAGAACGCCAGCGGGTCCGGCGTTTCGAGGTCGGTCAGCTGGCAGATGCCCTCGTCCACCGCCATCACCACCACCTCCACGCCGGCCGCCTTGCCCCCCGCCTCGTCGGTGACGGTCACCACCGCCTCCAACCGGCTCTGCGGCCGCACCGTGGCCGGCGCCGCCACCGCCACGCCCAGGCGATGCCCCGGCAGCGTGACCGTCAGCGCCACCTCGCCCACGGCCCGGTGCGCCGACCAGACGCTCTCCGCCACCGCCGGCCGGATCAGGCTCAGCACGCAATGCGCATTGGGGGCATACTCGGGCTTGACCGGGATGGCGACCTCCGCGGTATTGCCGGTGAGCGTCACCAGCCGCCGTTCCAGCACGCGGTCGGTCTCCACGGTCAGCAGCGCGGCGCCGGCAAAGGGCGCCTTGACCGCCAGCCGCGCCGTCTCTCCCGGCAGATAGCTCGTGCGGTCCAGGCTGAGCTGCACCTGGGCCGGCCTGTCCTTGGCCCAGTCCACCCACTCGGCATCCCCCGCCGCGGCAAACACCGGCAGCGACGCCGCGGCGCCGCCAAACGGGTCGGCCAGGGTCACGATGTACTGGCCCGCACGGTCCACGGTCACCGGGAACTCGCCCCGCCCCTCCCGCAGCATCACCTTTTGCGGTTCCCCCACCTTGGTTTTGGTCCGTTCCGACTGCCAGACATAGGCCGCGCCGTTGCGCTTCATCACGCTGCTCCACTCCACCCGTTCCACGGTGGCCAGCAGGGGCGCCTCCGGCTGGACCACGCCGCCGTCCGGCTTCACCGTCACCACGGCCAGGGTCAGCGCCTCGCCAACCTTGACATGGCCGCCCGCCTTTGCCGCCTTGAGTCCGACATAGAAGGGATACACGTCCACGGCCGTCTCGCCAGTGGCGGAAACGGCACGCCCCCCACTGTCGCGCACGGTGGCGCACACCGACGCCGCCAAGGCCCCCGCCGGCCGCAACCGGCCGGCCGCCGCGACCGTGAAGCGGCACTGGCCGTCGGCATCCAGCCGCGCCTCGCCCAGCTCCGCGTCTTTCTCCGCCGCCGGCCGCTCCGGATCGCAGAAGCGATAACCGTCCCAAGCCGCCGGCTTGAACGGCGCGTCGTGAAACCGCACGCTCGCCGACACCGGCAGCCCCGCACCGGGCCGGCCGAACAGATGCCGGGCGCTCACCGCCACCTCAAATCCGCGGTCCGCCGTCACCCGTGCCGGCAGCGGCGCCAAGGTCACCGCGATCTGCGGCGGCACAAATTCCTCCACCGCCACCTCGGTCGTCCCCAACACCTGGTCGGTGCCGGGCATGACGGTGCGCACGGTGTACCGCCCTGTCGGCAGGTAGGCCGGCAGTTCCGTGGCGAACTCCGCGGCGCCGCGGACGTTCAGGGTCGCAGGGAACTCGCGGAACAACTTGCCGTCCGGTTTCTCAACCTGGAAGAGCACCGGGAATGGCGCGGGCGGTGCCAGCGTGGCGTCGCGCACCAGGGTTTCGACATGCAGGGTCTCGCCGGGACGGTAGACGCCGCGGTCGGAGAACAGGAACGCCTCACAGGCGCCGTCAAGATAGGGGCCGACGCCGTTGTCCAGGATGCCGACCCGGTTGTCCGCAAATGCCAGGTACGACTGGTCGCCCTCCCGCGCCGCCGTGACCAGGGACGGATTCAACTCCTCCGGCACGTCCGCGGTCTGGCACGGCAGGAACAGCAGCCCCTGCGCATCCGTCCGGCCGCGGCCAAGTTCCTGGTTGTTTTGGGCGTAGAGCACGACCTCGCTGTCCGCCACCGGCTGCGCCGTCCGCAGGGAATTCACCCAAACCAGCACGCCGTCCTTGGCCGTCTTGGCGGAAATGCCCAGGTCCGTCACCACCAGCAGCCGGCCGGTTTCGCGCGGCCATTCCGAGCCCGCCACCTTGTAGCTGACCGCCAGATGATACACGCCGGCCGGCGCCGCCCCGGCCAGCTCGCGCAGGTTCACATAAAACTTGTTCTCGCGGTTGGGCGTGTCCGGCAGCGCCAGCTGGCGGGTCACCGCCGGCGCCCCCAACCGCTTGAGCCCCTCGTCGTAGCGGTTGTGGCCGTTGGCGCAGAACACCACGTTGCCGCCACTGACCCGGCGCAGCGCCACCTCGCACGCCCGCACGTTCATCGCCGCCACCGGCACGTTCAACGCCCCCCGGGGCGACAGATAGGCGCCGTCCGCCGCGATCGCCAGAGTGGCCGTGCGCTCCGGGAAACGCAACTGCCGCGTGACCGTTTGGCCCAGCAACGTGCCGTCCGCCGCCCGCAACCCCTTCTTGAAGGTGACCGCGTACTCCCGGCCCGGCGCAAACTCGCCGGTGAGCGTGCAGCCGGTGTACCACTGCCCGACCTCCCACTTGACCGCCGGCTGCACGGAGATGAATTCCGCCGCGGTCGAGACGTCCACCGGCTTGCCAAAGGTGAGCTCCGCCACGCACGGCTCAAAGGACGGACTGCGCAATTCGGCGGAACCAAGCTCAAAGCCGTTGACAATGTCCACCGTCAGCTGTTGTTCCTGCGCGGTGACCGGCACCAACGCCGTCACGGCCGGCAGCCCGGCGGCCACCGTGATCACCAGCTTTTCCCCGGAAGGAACGGACTCGGCGGTCTTGAGCAGAATGGTCTTGGACGTGGTCTCACCCGCCAGGCTCCACTCCAGCGGCTCCCGTTTCTGCGCATCCTTCGACACGGTGACAAACTTGCCCAGCTGCTTGGCCGCGGGCGGTTCGCTGAACACCAGCTTGAGCAGCACGCTCTGGTCCGCCGCGTCGTAGGCGGCCATGGCCGCCGTCTGCAAGCGCAACGGTTCCACCTTGGGCGCCACCGGCGCGACGGACTCCGCCACCGGCACGGCCGGCACCGGCGGCGCCGCGGCGGCCCGGTCGGCGGTCCATTTCCACACCGCCCAGCCGTTGAGCGCCAGAAAGCACAACGCCAGCACGAACCATTTGCCGCCGCCGGTCCCGACCGGACGGCACGCCGTCTCCCGCACCGGCGGCGGCACGGCCGGCGCGACATCGCCCTCCGCACAATAGGCGTCCGGCGGATCCATCTCCGCCAGCACCGCCTCCACATCTGTCACCGACGGCGCCTCGCCGCCGCGCTGCCGGAGCGCCTCCCGCAAATGGCTTTCCAATTGCCGCAGCAATTCCGCGCGCACCGGCGCCGCCCGGTCCGCCACATTGCTCCGCACCGCGTCCAGATACCCGCGTATCCGGCTCTCGATTTCCGTTGAAGTTGTCACTGCCGCCACCCTGATAGAATATGTAACACCGTGCAGATAAAACTCATCATCCAGTTGGGGCCACCCTTTTGAAAAAGGGTGCTCCCCAAACCCCTTCCTAAAACGTTTGATTCTTAAGCCGGCGGGGCGCTTCCGCCAAAAGCATTCTCCTCTGTTTTCCCTTTTGCCAGCATAGCTTGTGGGGGAAGCGCCCCGCCGCGTTAAGGAACAAAAAGGTTTGACGGAGGGTTTGGGAACCGCCTTTCCTTAAAAGGGGGTTCCCAACTTACAGCTATTTATCTTGCATCAGCTTTCCCATTGCTTGGCCAAGCAGTTCCCAATAGGTGTTCATTTCCGCCACCCGCAGTTTGCCGGCCACGGTCAGGGAGAAATAGCGCCGGGGCGGGCCGGCCGGTGACGGCACGTCGCGCACCTTCAGCAGCCCCTCGTTGCGCAGCCGGGACAGGATCGGATAGACCGTGCTTTCCGAGACCGCCAGCTCCTCGATCCGCTTCAGTTCCTGCACGATCTCATAGCCGTAGCTTTCGCCGCGGCGCAGCACGTTCAGCAGGCAGACCTCGAGCAGCCCCTTGCGCAATTGCGTGATCCAACCGTCCATCCACTACTCCGTATTGGGTACTACGCAAAGCATAATAGCATGACCACAAGCCTTGTCAAACGGCGGGAGGAAAAATTGGGGCCACCCCTTTTTCGCGCCAAAACTTGCCGGTTCCCCCGCCAACCGGTAAAGTTACATCCACCGAAGGGTCATTTTCGAGGGCCATCGCGGGCCATCGACAACCATCGAGAGCTCCCGACGGCCCGCGAAAATTTCCCCCAACCCAACCAACGAAAGATCCCCCCATGGACTTCGGCAAATCGGGTGGTTACCGCTGGCTCGACTCCTTCGTCATGGCCAGCATCGTCCAGCTCGCCACCATCCGGTTCTGCGGAAAATTCCTGAACCGCTCGAATGATCCCTGCGGCCGGCAATACGACCAGATGACCCAGGCCGCGCGTTCCGGCAAAGAAAACCTCATCGAAGGCTCCGAACGCACCACGACCTCCAAGGAAACGGAGATGAAGCTCACCGACGTCGCCCGGGCGAGCCTTTGCGAACTCCGCGGCGACTACGAAACCTGGCTCATGTTGCACGGCGCCGTCCCCTGGCGACGGGGCGCCCCCGAGGCCAAGGCCGTCTTCAGCCTGCGCCTCGACAAGCCGGAATACTCCGACGACCTCGCCCACGACTCCTGTGCCCATATCCTGGCCCAGCAACGGAAGTTCGCCCAATGGCTGGACTCCGACGACGACATTGTGGTCGCCAACACACTGCTGATTCTCATCAGCCGCACGGTCAACATGCTCGCGCACCAACTTCAGGCGCTGGGCGACCGCTTCGAGCAAGTCGGCGGGTTCCGCGAAAAACTGGCCGCTGTCCGCGTCGCCGAGCGCGCCCGGCAGGACGACGCCCCCGTCTGTCCAGAGTGCGGCAAGCCCATGCACAAGCGCCAGGCCCGTTCCGGCAAGAACGCCGGCCGGGAATTCTGGGGCTGCACCGGCTACCCCGACTGCAAGGGCGTGCGACAGGTCTGAGCGGGGAAGAATCGAGCGCCAGCGCGGGCCGTCGAGTGCTTCCGCAAGCCGTCGAACGCATTTGCCCGCGCCCCAGCACGCGCCTGCCGCCGCCGGCCCTCGACAGCCCTTGATGGCCCTCGGCGGCTCCCGATGGCACTCGACGGCTCGTGCCCGCCTGGGAACGCCGAGCCCCAGCTCGGCGCATTGCCCCCCATGCGCCACCGGCTATGGAGTGCGGTACTCCCCCAAAGGTGCATCATTCTCCGGCCGCAACCGGACAGCCTCCCCAATAATCCCCGTCACGGGGGGGGGCGTCCTCTCCGTCCTCGTCGTCCTCATTGGCGCGGCGTGTCCTCAATGTCCTCGCCCCCCTCCGTTCCCGGTCAGTGTCCATGGCCGCCGAGGACAGATGAGGACGGGGAAAACCGGAGGACGTGGCGGACCAAGAGGACGCGGCTGGGCCATGAATGGAACGGGGCTTGCCGGGCTTGGGAAACGGGGTGGCTTTGTCCGCCCGGGGACGGGCGGCTCCAGGCACCAGGCAACGACAGTGCCACGCCGCCGGGGGCGCAAGGCTTGCGGATTCCGCACAACGACCAGGGCTTGCCCGGCAGCGGCCGGCATGATAGAATTCCCGCCGTTTGCGTCAATGACGGGCGCGGGAGATCGAATTTCCATCGGTGACGGTGCTGAAACGGGGGCGCTGATGTCCGGCAACAAACTTTCCGATGTTTTGCCTTGGGATTTGGTTGCAGACGGCTATGCGTCTGAGATCGTCCCGGTTTTCAACCAATGGGCCATGGACAGCATTGACCGCGTCCGACCGGGAAAAGACGATGTGGTCATTGACGTGGCGACAGGACCTGGAACGGTGGCGCTGCTTTTGGCGGGAAGGGTCAAGCAGGTGGTGGCGCTGGATTTCTCCATGGAAATGATCGCCCGCCTGGACCGGGAAATCAAAAACCGCCATATCGGAAACATCCTTTCCAAGGTGTGCGATTGCCAGGAACTGCCGTATGCGAGCCATTCCTTTGACCTGGCGTTCTCGCAGTTTGGACTGATGTTTTTCCCGGATCGCGTGAGAGGTTTTCGGGAAATGCACCGCGTCCTCAAAGCGGGAGGGAAAGCCGCGGTTTACAGCTGGGCTCCCATCAGCCAGTCAACCGCGATGACCATGATGATGGGCGCGCTTTTCGCCGGATTCCCGGAAGCCAGGCCGAAAGAAAATGAGGCAAAGACGATCGTTCACGGCCTCGATGACCTGGACACCTTCCGCTCGGAAATGGGCATGGCCGGGTTTAAAAATATCAGCATTGAGCCGGTCACCCATGCCTTTCCTCTTCTTGATCCCGATGCGTTGTGGATCAGCATGGTCAAGGGCAGTGCGCCGGTCACGCTGATGAAGAACCATACTGCCGCCGAAATTTGGCAGGAAAAAGAGAAAGCCTGCATCCAGTATATCCGGGACCATCAATCTGACGTTCCCTTGACCTCAACCGCCTATCTTGCCATAGGTGTCAAATAGTGCAGGGGTTATTCTTGGCAAAATGCGGAACATTTCCCGGCCCCGCCTTCCACGGCGGCCCTCTCCACGGGCGACACGCCCGTGCCTACAGGAGACCGCTGTCCGCCCCGGGGCCGGGCGGCGCCCAAGCGTCAGCCAACGACGTTTTGCGGATTCCGCAGGCCGCCTGACAGTCCCAATCAGGTTTGATCGCCCGAGACGGCCTGCGGAATCCGCAAAAGGCACAAAGAGATTTGACGGAGGGCTTGGGAACCGCCTTTCCTCAAAAGGGGGTTCCCAACCTCCGGCGGCGGACGGTCAGGCCGGGGCGGGGGCACCGAACATCGGCAGGTGCGGGCCGCGCGGGGCGACGTCCAGGACCTCGTTACCGCACCAGCGGACGGTCACCGGCTGGGTACGGTCCGGCACGCTGAGGGCGGGATGGGTCTGGGTGAATTCCGGCACCGGCCAAGAGAGCGTCAGCCGCTGGCCGGGCCGCAGGCTGCGGACGACCACGTAGGCTTGCGCGGGGCCGCCCCATTCGACGGCCAGCGCCCGGCCGTCGCACGCCACCCCGACCCCGGCCCGGTCCGCCCAGGCCGGCGGCCGCAGGAACCAGGTTTCCCCCTGGCGGACGCCGACCTCCAGCCGTCCATCCGCCGGGCGGCAGGCGGTCACCGTCGCCAGGGCGTGGTCCCGCGAGAACGCCAGGTTGACGAAGTTTCCTTCCGGACGCTCCTCCACGATGCCGCACCAGGCTTCCCACAGGCCGCGCATGCCCTCCGGCGGACAGCAGCCCATCATCTGGATGCCGTTGGCATAGAGTCCGGCCGTGCCCATCGCCGGGCCGGGATAGCCGACCCAGTCGTTGAACGTCGGCTGCGCCACAAAGCCGCCTTCGAGCCGGCGCAGGTCGGCCAGCGCCGCCGCCACCTCCGCGGCCGGCCGGTTCTGGTGCAGGCGTTGGAACAGCGCGACAAAGGCGGGCGTGAGGAAGAACTGCGAGCGCCGCAACTGGTTGCGCACGGTGCGTTCGACCTGGTCCCAGTACTCCGGGCGGCCGCCGCGGGCCAGGTTGGCGGCGATGCTGGTCATGTCGCCGACCACGCAGATTTCCGTCCGGTATTCCCCCTGCGGGAAATATTCCGGATACCAGCCGTAATCCGTGCCATGGGCGAGCACAAAACGGTAGGCGTGTTCGGCCCAGTCGAGATAGCGCCGCTCGCCGAGCCGTGCCCCCAGGTGCGCCATGCCCCAGAGCTCATGGGTGTGCAGGTGGACGTGCTTGCGGAAGGCGCCGGTCTCCGGGTCAATCCGCTGCTCGTTCATGTCCGGCTGCACCCCGGCGAGGTGCCCCTCGGCAAAGGCCTGGGCCAGTTCCAGCGCCTCCGCGTCGCCGGTGCATTCCCAGTAGCGCACCAGCGGTTCCGTGATGAACGGATAGTTGTGCGACAGCTCGCCGCCCCACCCCTGATTGACGCCGGCGTCGCCAAGGTGCAGCCAGGCGCCGTCACGCCAGGGCGCGGCGCCGTGCGGCAGGAAGGCCCGGCCGGCGGCGTCACGGCTGGACAACCCCTTCAAGGCCAAAAACATGGCGCGGCACTCCGCCCGCAGTTCCGGTGCCGCCGTGCGCTGGTATTCCTCCGCCAGACTGACCAGCAGCTTCCCGGTCGCCCAGGAGAAGGCCCATTCGTGCTTGAGCGCCTCCCCCGCGCTCGGCGACTGCAGCGTGCCGACCCAGGCCGCCGGATTCATCCACACGAGATGGTCGGCCCGCCGGTAGCCGAGGATGCGCTGGCGCACCCCGCGCTCCACGGGATCGGCCAGCGGCTCGCCGGCCATCGCCCGCATGTGCGGGTACTGCCAGTCCATTCGGCAGTCCGTGTCGCCAAGGGCGATCGGGTCGAAACCGTAGCGGTTCGGGGCGAGCAGCGGCAGATGCGCCGGAATGCCCAGCGGCCCGAGGGAGAATTTGCACTCGCAGCCGCGCGCCGGGTCGGGGTTGCCGCGCAGGTAGTTGAGCGCCGCCGCGGCCATCGCCGGCAGGCTCAGCGGATCAGGCTGCGGAACCGTGCCCCCGGCGGAGACGCGCGCCACGGCAAGCTCGCCGCGGAATGATTGCGAAAGCAGGGATATCATAGAGTGACCTCGTTAGCCGGTTGGGAACCCCCTTTTGAGGAAAGGCGGTTCCCAAACCCTCCGTCAAACCTGTTTGTGCCTTTTGCGGATTCCGTCGGCCGCCCTACTGCCCCAATCGCGGTCTGTTGCACAAGAGCGGCCGACGGAATCCGCAAAAACGTACAAAAGTTTTGGGAAGGGGCTTGGGGATCACCCTTTTTCAAAAGGGTGGCCCCAACGTGCGTTAGCCTATTCACCTTGTGGTGGCGGTCAGAGGCGGCGGTAGAAGATCAGGCGGCTGCTGTCGCGTTCCGGCAGGGTGATTTCGACTCCGGCCTTGGCCAGGGCCGCACCGGTGGCGCGCCAGCTCTGGTCCGTGTCGGCATCGGTGAGTTCGTACTCGGCTTCCGGCATCAGACCGCGCAACGGGAACTGGGCGCTGAGCCAGGGCGACACGCAGCGGCGCAGCGCCATCAGGAACCCCTCCTGAAGATCGGGCCGGTGCATCTGGTAAACGGCCCATTGCGCCAGATCCGGCCGGGCGGCGGTCAGCGGATAATAATCGCCCCGGAACAGCGGCTGGGCGCGGCGGAAATCGCGCACCATTTGGCGGAACCAGTCCCACGGGTAATCGGCGGCAATGGGCGTGCTCTCATAGGGGAAGGCCGACAGCATGAACGACGGCCCCATATTGCTGCGCACCCGATAGCTGCTGCAGCGCTCCTTGGTCGCCATGCTGTTGTAGGTGCCGGTGCCGTGCAGGGGGATCCAATAGGAGAGCCCCATGCCGTGGACCTGGCCGCCAACGGGATCGTTGTCGCGGCCGCACTGCCAGTCGCTGCGCCACATGGGAATGCTGCGGCTGATCATTTCGAGGTCGATGCGCCGGCCGCCGCTGGAACAGTTGTCGATGATCAGGCCGGGGTGCCGCGCCAGCAGTTCGTCCCAAAAGGCATAAAGCCCCTCGATGTGCCGGATCTCGGTCATGCCCTGGCGGTCCTCGGCGTCATTGGCGCGCCAGTACGGCAGGGGGTCCATGTTGAAATCCTGGCGGTAGCAGCCGGCCTGGGTCTCCATGATCAGGGTCGAGACCAGTTCCGTGGCGGCCCGGCGCGCCGCGGGATTGCCGAGGTCGAGCAGCAGGGTCGCGCCCTTCTCCGCCGTTTTGCCCAGGAACCATTCCGGATGCTGTTCCGGCCAGTGGGTGCCGCCGTTGGCGCGTTCCGGCTCGACCCACAGCATGAGCGGCATGCCGGCCTTCCGAACCGCCTCGCCCAGCGGCTTCAAGCCCTGCGGATGCGCCTTGGGGTTGACGCGCCAGTCGCCGGTGTGAATGGCCCAGTCGCCGGAGAACTCATCGGGCGAGTAGGTGCTGTTGAGACCGTACCAGCCGGCATCGACCCAGTAAAAATCATGGGTGAGCCCCTGTTCCTGATATTTGGCCAGCCGTTCCAAATGGCCGGCCGTCTTCATGCCGCCCCAATGGGCGATGGTCAGCGGCGCCTGGATCGGTTCGCCATTGACCCGCGGCACATGGTGTTCCAGCAGGAAGCGCCGCCAGACGTTGTAGCCCTCCTGCACGTCCCCTTCCCAGAAACACTGGGCCATGCGCGGGGTGCGGATTTCCTCGCCGGGATGCAACCGCAAATGGGTCTTCTCCATGCCCGCCCAGCTGTGCACGCCCGCATCGCCGCCGTTACAGACGCCGGCCGCCCACTGGCCGGTCCAGCCGACGGCGGTGATCACCCCCAGGGTGCCGCCCAGTTGCAGGTTCCAGAACGGCAGCCACGGATCGGACGACCGGCCGCCGACGCAGGCCATGGCCAGTTCGCGCCCCGGCAGCACCGTTTCTTCCAGGTACTCAAAGTCGTTGATCCGGCAGACCGAGCCGACCGAGCGGAACACGGTGACCTCACCGCCACCCGCGTCCGTCTTTGGCGCCACCGCCCGCCAAGCCACATCCAAGGCCCGAATGTTTTCCAGGATGGGAGTGTCCGCCGTGCCGGCATTTTTGAAATGCACCACCCACTCGGCCACGGGATAGGCCGCGAACTGGCGCAGTTCCAAACGGCATTCAAGGCCGCCGGCGGGATCGCGCCAGATCTTCTGATGCACGGTTTCGCCGCGGCCGCCCGGCGTTGAGCGGGTGACCGCCGGCCACTCCCGAAGCAGTTGCGCGGAGGGCTTGCCGCCATAGACGAAGGAAAACGGCACCTCCCTGATCGGCTGGGCACTCCACGGATCAATTTCGAAGGCGCCGGCCGGCGCGTCCCCCGCCTCATCCACCTGCACGTCGCCCCAGTCCGCATGCCCCCAGTGATTGCTGCCGTCCGCGGAGGTGATCCGCAGCACCACCTCGTGGGCCGGGGCGGGAAAACGGATGTCCGCTTCCTGGGGCTGGCCCGGACCCAAGGCGGCGCTCGTCCACACCGCCGCGCCCCCGGCCTCCACGGCAAACACCAGCCGCAAGTCGGCCCGGGTGCCGGCATAGGCATGCACTCCCGCCACCGCCCGCAGCCGGGTGATGCCGCGGCCGCTGCGCAGCACGATTTCGCTGTCGGCATGGGTGCCGATGCCGGTCGCGCAGCTCCGGCCGCCGGGCCGCAGCGGCTCGCCGGTGCAGGCGGTTCCCAACCGCAGGCCGCCCCAGCCCTGTTTCCGGCTGCCCACGGTCAGCCGTGAAGCCCCGGCGGCGGCGCCGCCGCCGGCAACCCCCGCCACCCATTCCCCGGCAAACCGTTGCGCACCATTTTCCTGCGGGACAATTGCTTCCGACATGGTCAATCCCTTTCGCTGAACTGTCCGCCATTCCAACCAAAAGACATACGGGAAACCGCGGGCATCAGAGCCCGGAACGTTAGTGACGGGTCAACAAGGTTACACGACTCCGCAAAGAAAGGACTTCCTTTGACCGGTCACTCCCGCGCCCAGGAGTGGTGCTTCGTTCCCGGCTCTGATGAGTGGTTCTTATCTCAAGAGTGTGCCGATTACAATACATAGTTTGCACTGTATCCCCGGCTGGCAATTTGGGGAATGGGGAATATTCTTAAAAAAATGGAAAAACCTACTGTTTTTCAATAAATTGTGAAGCCATGAACCCGATAAAACTGTCAGACAAGCTGCTGGAACTGCTCGAGGCCACGCTGCGGTTCACCTACTTCTGCGGGGATGTCACCCGGATCGAACCGCCGCACTCGACCAGTTGGCGCACCATGTCCGAAGCGTTGTGCGCCGTCATTTCAGCGGCCGGCAACCGGTTGGAGATCGACGGCGAACCGCCGCATCTCCTGCAGGCGGGTGAGGCGCTGCTGGTCCCACCCGGGGTGCGGCATTGCGCCAGTTTTCCCGCCGCCGGCCCGCCGTACTTCAGCCGCTGGGCCCACTTTCAGGTGACAGTGTTCAACCAGGTGGATGCCTTCCGTTTTCTCACGCCCCCCCGGGTCTGGCACGGCACCACCGCCGCCGAGATGGGGCGGATCTGCGAGGAACTGGCGGCGCTGCAGCCGCGTCCGGCCGCCGGAACCGGCAACCCGCTGGCCCTGCTGGCACGCCGCAAGTATTTGGGATTAAAACTATTCACCCTGATCGCTGAGAGCAGCCGGCCGCACGAGAATGCGGGGCGCCTGCTGGACGCCCTGCAACGGCTGGCCCCGGTGCTGGACCAATTGGACACCGCCGCCCCGGAAACGCCGCTGCGCCTGGCGGCCATGGCGCGGCTGGCCTGCCTGTCGCCATCGCGTTTCTCGGCGCTGTTCCGGGACGCCCTGGGGGTGCCGCCCGCCGCCTACCAGCGCCAGCAGCGCCTCAACCGGGCCAAGTCCCAGCTGGTGCATACCGACAAACCCGTCGCCCAGATCGCCCGGGAAGCCGGCTTCCCCGACCCCTTCCACTTCAGCAAGGCGTTCAAACAGGCCGACGGCCTCTCCCCCCGCGCCTACCGCGCCCACCTGCGCCAGGGCATGTGGTGAGGCCGATTCCGCGTCAAAGCCATCATCCCACAAAGGGACGCAGGTTTGCACACACACTAAAAATGCTTTGGCTACGTTTTAATGGGTGTACCCCGTGCCCCATCAAGAGGGTAATTTGGCATCGACATCGGCCGATGACATGGCAAGAGAAGGTTACGGTTCATAAGGAAATTGCATTTATGGCGTTGCGTCTGGACATTGATGTGGTACGCGGCGAGATCGACAACCGGGTGCGGGGCAAGGTGCGCGGCCGCGTCTGGCTGGCGGGATGTGCGGAACCACTGCTGCTGGAACTAGCAGGCAATCCATGGCGCGACCTGGCCGGCTGCCGATTGGAGTTCGAGAATCCCAAGCCGCAGGCGGTGCCGCACCGGCCGGCGATTTCCCCGGACCAGACGGGAACGGCGGGGGATATCACGGCCTCGCGCAAGGTGCGGGTGCCGGATTTGCCGGTCGAAGAGTTTTCCCGGCAGTGCAAGGCGGGGAAAAAACCGCCGGCACACTGGGCCAACGCGCTGTATTTGGAATGGTTCAGCCACACCACTGGCCGGGTGGTGATCGAAAGCGCGGAGTACAACCTGAAACTGTCGATGCCGGAATGGCGCATGACCGAGGTGGAAGAGCGCGAACAAAAGGTCGCGAACGGCAAGGCGATGACCGCATTCCTGGCCCGGCTGACCGACAGGATCGAGAAAAACCGCCAGGCCGCCAGGGACGGGGACGACGCGGAGCTGGACGAATTCGGCTGGGAAAAGACGCTGCGGGCGAGCGACACGGTGGGCGAAAAATATGCCGAACTGCTGGACAAGTACGGAGATGATCCTGAGGCGGAGGACATCATTCACCGCGAAATGGGCTGGCACCGCGATGAGGAGGAACTGACCCCGGAACAAACAGCCTGGCGCCAAGAAATGGCAGAGATTATGGAGGCGGCCATGGCATCGGTGGAGCAGGAAAACAAGGACGAGACGTGGAAACAAGGCGGCGAGGCCGGCGACGCGATTTCCGATCACGAGCACCATCCGCTGGTTCGGCGCGCCACCGATGCGGCGATGACGCTTTGGCGCTGGTGTAAGGATCATGGACTGATGGACGGGAATAACGCCGACGAGGATGTGGCGGAAATGACGTTCCGAGGACAGATGCTGAGCGCCAAACTGGCCGGCGCGCTCAACGGCACCGCACGCAACCTGCCAATGCTGGACGGTTTTGTGGTGGCGGCGCTGAAGCGGGCGCTGCCGATCCTGGACGCCGCGCTGGCGGCCACCCAACGCGTCGGGGCCAAAGCACCGCCGCTGGTTCCCGCCGCAAACCTGGATACCTACCGCCATGAACTGTTCGCCATCCGCGAAGAGATGCTACGGCTCATGGACGAATTCCGCCACCGGGAATGACGTGGACGCCGTGGCGCCAGAACGGCCTTGCCCGGGCGACATGCCCATAGCCATCAAGCTAAGCTTTTTCGATTGGCTTTTTCATGGGTTGGGGTGGATTTCGTCCCGTAGGGACTGAGCGGTAATAGGCAGGGGCTTCAGCCCCTGTTTCATAGTACCCCCAAATGGCGTGCCGTTAGGTACGCCGTGAACACCTGGTTGACGAGCGCACATAGGCGTCATGAATTTTACCCGCAAGACATTATGCCAGCATGGTCCGGTTATTCGGGTTGCATTGTCAGGCCACCGGTTCCGGTGGCGAACGGGGAGTCGCTGGGGAGGGGGCCGGCCTTGGGCACGACCATGGGCAGCCAGCTGGTATAGGGCTGGCCACCGGCCTGGCCGGCGCTGGCAAAGTCGCAGAGCGTGACTTCGCCGCCGTCTGCGGCGGGGGTGCGGACCAGCAGCCACGGCTTGAGCCATTGCGGCCAGTCGCACGGGGTCAGTTCCGGAACGGCGGTCGGCAGTGCCGGGGCGGCGGCGGGACAGTCACGCCCCGGATTGAAGCGCGGGTCGTAGGCGAGCAGGAGGGGGCCGCGGTAAATGGAAACCGGTTGCATGGGCGGGCAGGCACTGGGCGGCTCGCCCGCGAGGCGGCCGCGGGCCAGGCTCAGCCAGCAGTGGCGGGAGGTGCCGCCGCCCAGCTGGAAGGCGATCAGGTTGCGGCCGGCGCGCAGGGGCAGACGGACCAGGCACGGGCGGTCGTCAAACGAGGCGATGCCGGAACCGTCGAAGACGCGCTCACCGTTGACGTACCAGCTGATCCACCAGTCGGAACCAAAGTTCACGGTCAGCGTTTGGGCGCTGGCGACCGTGAGTTCGGTAAACCCGACCAAAGACGGCGGCGGCCCCTGAAACCCCGGAAAAATGGCCTTGCCGTTCAAGATGCCATGGGTGCTGTCGGCGGTCGTCGCATCGTAACTTTGGCCGTTGACTTCCAGCCGGTCCGGCATGCCCGTGAGGCCCGTAAGCGCGGGCTCGATGTGGAGCGCCGGCCGCAGGTTGGTGTCGTATTCCGTGGCGCGCCGGGGGATCAGACCGAACAGCCGCCACTGGGTGATCCAGTCGTCGGCAAGCGTCAGCATGTTTTCATTGGCCCAGCGGTGCGGGGTGAAGTCGAACTCCAGGTCGAGCTGGTCGCCGGCCTGCCAGGCGCGGCTGAGTTCCAGGTACCGGCCGGGAACCGGCTGAGCCAGCGGCTGGCCGTTGAGCCGCACCCGGGTTTTGCGCGACCAGGCGGGGATGCGCAGCCGCAGCGGGAAGGTTTCCGGCGCGGCCAGATCGAGGCGGATCTGGACGCGGGGTTCGCGCGGGTAGTCCGTTTCCTGGTCGAACCGCAGCCGGGCGCCGCCCGGCGTGGCGACGGTGATCTGGCCGGGACCGTAGTAATTGAGGTCAATGCCGCGGTCGCGGGCGCGCACCGCCCATTCGGAGACCAGCCCCAGCATGCGCGGACCGTTGACCGAGCAGCAGTTGAGTTCCGGCGTGCCGGCGCGGGCCTGGAAGACAATGGTGTGCGCACTGGCCTGCCGTTCGCCGACCATGGGCGTGTTGTAGGTCACCCAGCGCCCCGAGGGCGAGATCAGGCCGAGGCCGGAATTGAACAGGCTCAATTCCAGTTCGTCGGCGACCCGCGAATCGCCGCTGAGTTCCAGCATGTCCACGCTCATGGCCGACCAGGCGACGGTGCAGCAGGTCTCGATGGCGCCACGGTCATAGGGGTTGCCGGTGGCCTGCTCGCCCGAGGTGAAGCCGCCGTTGTTATGGCGGTCGCCGTCGCGCATGCTTTGCCATAGGCTGGCAAAGGCGCGGCGGTATTGGTCGTCGCCCGTGGCCCGGTAGAGTTCGGCCAATCCTTGGATCGGGTGCAGGCTTTCCCAGCGCGGTTTCGGCGTCTGCCAGAACGGGGTATTGGCCAGGCCGGCGCGCAGGTAGTCGCCGGCGGGCGGAATGGCGAACTCGCCGGTGATCTGCCGCGCCAGCTCCAAATAGCGTTGCTCGCCGGTGAGACGGTGCAGCCAGGCCAGGGAATGGACCGGCGCCAGGTTCATCTCCTGGCAGCCGGTGCCGTGCAGGGTTTCGCCGGTGTTGCCAAGGAAACGGTTGCAGAAGAGGTCGCCCATGCGCCGGGCGCAGGCCAGGGCGTTGGCATCGCCGCTGTACTGGTGCCAGAACAGCAGGCCGAGCATGGCGTGGTAATGGCCCCAGGCGTCCCAGGTGATGTCGCTACAGTTGGGCGCGCCCTGGCGCAGGCGCCACGCCTGGGGCCAGGGACCGAGGTAGCCGTCCTCGGCCTGGAGGCTGACCAGTTCCGAGACGAACCAGGCCAGGTGTCCCCGCAGCTGCGGGTCGCCGGTGAGGCGCAGGATCTGCACGGCATGGGTCAGGTATTTGCCGGCGAACTCGCCCGCCCACGGCACCTGGTTGGCGTAGGGCTGGCGGTCCCGATAACGGAACATCTCCAAGATTCCCGGATTGGCGAACGGCGCCGGCAGCAACCATTGCTGGGTCACCGCCGCGAGCCGGCGGCCGATCTCGCCGCCCAGGGCGAAGGTGGTTTCGGATGCGGGGACAGGCTTGATGCTCATGGCATGGGTCCTTGTGGCGGCGGAACATTCAGATTCACCACGAAGACACGAAGAGCGCGAAGACAAATCGAAGATGCGTTTTTACGGTTAATTTTTCCTCGAAACTCTTCGATCGAACTTCGCGTTCTTCGTGCCTTCGTGGTGAAGAATTCAATGTGCGGGGTACTTGTTAGGCGATGTGCTTTAGAAACTGGGCCATTTGGCCGGCGATGCGCGCATAGCCGGCTTCGTTGGGGTGAATGCCGTCGGCCAGGAAATGGGCCGCGTTTTGCGGGGAAATGCCGGCCGTCCGGTAAAGGTCCAGCACGGGCACCGAATAGCCGGCCGCCACTTCCAGGATCGCATCCACATAATCGACCAGATGCAGGCCCAGGGCGTTGGTCATGCCGACCACCCCGGCATCGCCGCCAAACGTCCGCTGCAACGGGGTAAAAATGGCCACCCGGGCCGCCGGGTTGGCGGTGATGATGCCTGCCAGCATGACCTTGAGCGCCCCGTAAAAGGTGGCACACGTGGTGTCGGCAGGGGTGCCCAGCGGCTCGTTGTGGCCGAAATCGTTGGTGCCGCCAAACACCGTCACCAGGTCGGCGGCCGGGTCCATGTCGGCGTAGCGGATGCTCATCGGCAGGCCGTAGACGGCCTGGTCCGACGACTGGGCGCTCTTGCCGTCACAGATCTCCGTGGCGATTTTTCCGTAGTTGGCAACCCGGCTGAAACCAAGCACCGCCTGGACCCTGGGCTGGTACTGGTCAAACTCGGTAATGCTGTCACCCAGGGCGTTCCAGCTTTTTCCTTGCCAAGGGCTAAACCTGGCCGGCGACAGGGGCGGTGGATGGTTCATGGGGGATGGTTTCGTTTACGGGTGTAGGCGGTCAGGCGTAAGCGTCAAAATAAGTGAGGTCGGCGCCGAAATTGTCCATCGCCACCACGGCATCGCCGCGCAGGCGGACGCGAATCGGCTGGATATGCACCGCCCCCGAAAGGGTCAGGTGTTGCTCGGCCAGCGGGAAGTGGATGCGAATCGCTTTTCCCACCGGCGGCCGG
This sequence comes from Lentisphaeria bacterium, assembly GCA_041651315.1. Classification (GTDB taxonomy): domain Bacteria; phylum Verrucomicrobiota; class Lentisphaeria; order Oligosphaerales; family CAITYL01; genus CAITYL01. The sequence goes on from JBAZJM010000014.1 coordinate 27,742, forward strand.
GCAAAAAAGAGGTACCCGTTAATCCGGCACGGCAACTCGTCCGTTCCCTCAACCGTCACGGTGCTGAAATCGGTCCATGCCGGCAGGCGCACCCACAGCGGCGCGGCCTTGAGGACCTCAATCGTGAGGGCATCGTGGGTGTAGGGCGAGTGGACGCGGAGCCCGTCCGTCTCGCGGTCAAACAGCAGGTTGACCCAGTGCCCGGTCGGCCGGCTGACGGCGCTCTCCCGGTACGCCTCGCACAACGAGCCGACGACCCCGCCGACAATGTCCAGATTGAACGACACCGCGCCGCCGCGGCCCGGACCGACGGACTCGTGCCCGTAGGGCGCGGGGAACCCGAAGGCGCCCAGGTGTCGGTCGGCCACCTCGCGCAAGCCGTCCTCGCCCTTCGGGTTGGGCGGATCCTGAATGAAGGAAACGTCCCGCAACTGCGACGGCAGCAGGTGGCACCGGAGGATCCGCTCGGCATCCTGATAGTAGTCCGACCAGCCCCAGCGCCCGAGAATCAGTGCCGTCTCGACGATGTCGCCCGTGTTGTTGCCCTCGCCGTGGTCGCTGTCCCGCTGTCCCACGGACTCCGGCGACCAGCCGATGGCGTCGCGCAATTGCCACAGCCCATTGTCATAGAACGCCTTGACCCGCAACAGCAGGGCGGCATCGCCCAGCAGGTCGGCCAGTTGCGCCAGCGAGGACATGACACAGGTGACGGAATGGGCGTGCCGGGTGATGAACCGTTCCGCGGTATACTCACCGTCCGGCAGGAAAAATTCAGCGACCGCCTTCTCTTTCAGCAGCAGCGCCAGTTCCAGCGCCCGTGGGGAACCGGTGGCGCGGTAATACTTGACCAGCGGCCCCAGCATCCGCGCTTCGCCATGGATGAACCCTTGGCATTCCTGGTAATCCAGCCCGAGTTCGCGGATCCGCGCCTGGTCCCAGCCGCCGGCCGGCGTCCACAACTCAAAGATGGCCGCAATGCTGCGCTCGGCCAAGTCGCGGGCCGGTTCGTCCCCCCGGTAGTTGACCAGGGCATAGAGGGCGTGAAAGCCTTCCCGAATATTGTGCGGACAGAAGTTGACCAGCGGCCCGTCGATGACTTGGCGGTTGAGCGGCAGCGGCACGGGGCCGCCATAGGAAAAAAAGGCGGCCCGCCGGTGTTTCTCAATCGCGGTCTCATCAAGCTCAATGCCGGCGGCATCTTCCGCGTTCAACAGCGCATTCAAATGCCGGCCCGGGGTGTGCGACTCGCTGTGGGCGGCACTGAACATCATGACGGGGTTGGGCCGCACCCAGGTGTTGAAGAACGGAATGTCATGGTCATCCCGGTTGAACATGCGCTGCATGGTCCGGCACCCCAGCCGGATCGCCGCCGCCATGTCCGTGACATTAACCTGTGCAACTTTGCTCATTTGTAATACCTTAACCTGCTTGGGGCCACCCTTTTGAAAAAGGGTGCTCCCCAAACCCCTTCCCAAAACTTTTGTTGCTTTTTGCGGATTCCGCAGGCCGCCCCTGCCGTCCCAATCATGGCCTGTTGCACGCGAGCGGCCTGCGGAATCCGCAAAAGATACAAAAAGGTTTGACGGAGGGTTTGGGAACCGCCTTTCCTCAAAAGGGGGTTCCCAACCATGGTAACGTAATCAGGCCAGCACGGCATTTTCGCGGTCGCGGAAATAGGTGGCGGTTTGATGCACCAGGCGGTCGAGCACCACCGGATCCGGTTTGCCGTGCATGGCGGGATAGGGATCGCCGCCGGGGCCGAGCGGTTCGGGGGTAAGGTAGCAGCCGTCCCGGTTGAACCCCAGCAGATAGAGCGCCATGATGATGGTGTCGAGGTCCAGCGCGCCGTCGCCCAAGGCGCCGCGGTTGCTGTCGGCCAGGTGCAGATTGGTCAGACTGTCACCGGCCTCCAGCAGGGCCGAGGGGATGTGGGACTCGCCGACCTGCATGTGATAAACGTCGCCGTTGATATGCCGGATGCCGGGATGGTTGACCGCATCAAGATAGCGCCGGCGTCG
>JBAZJM010000015.1:0-29739 GCA_041651315.1 Lentisphaeria bacterium
TCCGCCATTTTTCGGGCCAGCTCCGGATTCGCCGTGCCCGAGAATAAATGCAGGTTGAACATGACTGAAGTGTGACCTTCAGGGTTTGTGGTCCGGGGCCCGGGCCGTGCGCCCCGGCTCCTTGACGGAACCGGCGCGCCCGAAGAATTCCGGGCCGCTGCGGGACGCCAAAAACGGCGTCAAACACGAAAGGGCATACCATACCCCCCCTCCATCCCTTGTCAAGCCGGCCGGGCCAGGGGGCGCATGACAGTTTTGTCGGATGGCACCCTGCCAGAACAACCTATTGCCAAGCGCATAGGGAATCCGAACTGGCCGCAACGATACCGATCCCGATGGAAAACTGAGCTTGGATTAGTTTCCCCTGTAACCCAGGGCGTGCAGCCCGGCGGAACGTCTCCACCGCGCTACATGCGCTCAGCTAATGACTCCTCCGGCTGTTCTCGCTATTCGGTATCGGAATCGGTATCGGAATCGGTATCGTATGGAAACCTATAGATCAATATCAAGCAAGAAATCTCCGGGAAACCGGATCAACCAACATATATGTCATACGCCCGGCCCAGGGCATGACAGTTTTGTCGGATGAGGTTGGGGCCACCCTTTTGAAAGAGGGGTTCCCAACTGACACGCATACCATGCGCCCCCTGGCCCGCCCCGCCGGCGCCGCGGTATATTGCGTGTATATTTTACCGCATCCGCCCCCGTTGCACTGGAGAACCCGCCGCATGACACACCCTACCCCCGCCAATCCCCGCACCTCACCCTTTCTGCAACCGTGGGTCGCCAACCTCGTCGGCCGGCCGCTGCAGCCCCCCCCCGTGGCGGCCGTCATCTGCCGCCGCCAAGGCTGGGGCACCCTGCAGAAAGGCCGCTCGATTGCCGACAACCACCCGGCACTGTGCCTCAACGGCGAGACCTTCTCGACGGGCTTCGGCACCCATGCCGACAGCGAAATCGTGGTGCGCCTGGCCGCGCCCGGCCGCACCTTCCGCGCCCGGGCCGGCATCAACGACTCCCCGCTGACCCATATCGCCCCCGTCAACCGCATCGTGTTCTCCGTGGAGGTCGCCGGGCGTGAGGTGTGGACGAGTCCGCCGCTGGGCGTGCTGGACGCCGCCGCCGTGGCCGACGTGCCGCTGGCGGGCGCCACGGAGTTTGTGCTGCGGACGCGGGAGATCAACGGCAACCTGAACTACGCCCACGCCAACTGGTGCGCGCCCGCCGTTGTCATGGCGGACGGCCGGGAGGCGGCCCTGGGCACCCCGGGGCGTGGCGGCCTGCTGGCCGACCCGCCGATCAGTTTCCGGTGCGGCGATGAAACCGCTCCGGCACTGCTGGCGCGCAGCCGGCGCCAGCACGAGATCGTTTCCGCCACCGCGGACGCCACCCGGCACCGCGGCACCTTCCTGGATGCCACGACCGGCCTGGAACTGGTCCTGGAGCTGACCGAGTTCCATGATTTCCCGGCGGTCGACTGGGTGTGGAAAATCCGCAACACCGGCACCGCCGAGGCGCCGCTGCTGGAGGGGATCATGGGGCTGGAACTGGCCTGGCCGGCCATTGACCAGGCGCGGCTGCGCTACGCGGTCGGCTCGCCCTGCCGGCTTGACGACTTCCTGCTGAAGGAGGAGCCGCTCACGGAGACACCGTTCCGCCTGGCCGGCGGCGGCGGCCGGTCGTCGGAGGTGCACCTGCCCTTCTTCAACGTCATGCTCGACGGCGAGGGGCTGATCACGGCGGTCGGCTGGAGCGGCCAGTGGGCCGCCGACTTCCGGCTGGAGGGCGACTGCCTGCGCCTGACGGCCGGCCAGGAACAGACCCGGCTCCGCCTGCACGCCGGCGAGGCCATCCGCACCCCGAGCCATCTGGCGCTGCACTGGCAGGGGCGGCCGGAGGACGGCCACAACCTGTTGCGCCAGCTGATCCTCAAGCATTACACCCACCGCCCGGACGGCCAGACGGTTCCCGCGCCGATCACCTGCGGCACCTGGGGCGGCATGCGGACCGCGGCGCATCTCGAACGCATCCAGGCGATCCGGGAGCACCGGCTGGACTACGATTATTATTGGATCGACGCCGGCTGGTACGGCCCCGCGGACAGCTATTCGCCGGACGAGCACAAGGGCGACTGGGCCAAGCATGTCGGCAACTGGCAGGTCAACCCCAAGGCCCATCCCCACGGCCTGCGGCTGGTCAGCGACGCCGCCCGCCAGGCCGGCATGAAATTCCTGCTGTGGTTCGAGCCGGAACGCGCCATCCAGGGCACCCCGCTGACCGTCGAACACCCGGAATGGTTCCTGGCCGCCGGCCCGCGGGCGCCCGGGGTCAATGTGCTGTTCAACCTCGGCCTGCCCGAGGCGCGCGAATGGCTGACCGACTTCATTTCCGGGCTGATCACCGAGCACGGCGTTGACTGCTACCGCCAGGACTTCAACATGGCGCCGCTGCCCTACTGGCGGCAGGCGGACGCCCCCGACCGCCAGGGCATCAGCGAGATCCGCCACATTGAGGGGCTGTACGCCTTCTGGGACGGGCTGCTGCAGCGGCACCCGGGGCTGCTCATCGACAACTGCGCCAGCGGCGGCCGGCGCCTCGACCTGGAGACGACCCGGCGCAGCATCCCCCTGTGGCGCAGCGATGTGCAGTGCATGCCTGATTCCACCCCGATGGCCGGCCAGGTGCAGACCGCCGGCCTGGCGCACTGGATCCCCTGCAGCACCGGCGGCACCAACGTGCGCCCCGGCGACACCTACAACTTCCGCAGCGCCATGTGCACCGGCGTGGTGTTCCACATCTTCCCCTACGAATACGTTCCCATCCGCCCCGATTATCCGTGGGACTGGCACCGCAAGATGACCGCCGACCTGCGCCGGGCCACCCCCTGCTTCCTGGGCGACCTCCACCTGCTGACGCCGCTGACCACCTCACCACGGGACTGGCTGGCCTACCAGCTGCACCGGCCCGACCTCAACGAGGGGCTGCTGCTGGCCTTCCGCCGCGAGGAAAGCCCCTTCTCGGCGGCGGAGTTCGCCCTCCAGGGACTGGATCCGGACACCCGTTACGCCGTGGAGGACGCCGACACCGGCCCGGTCGGAGAACGCACCGGCCGGGAACTGATGGCGGCCGGCCTGCCGGTCGCCATCCCCCACCCGCGCGACTGCCGCCTGGTCTTCTACCGCGCCGTCCCGGCCCCGTAACACGGTGCCGCCCCCCCGTGGATATTGGGGTGCGGCTGTGCCAGCCGCGCGGGGAGTTTTTGGGGTTCTCCATCCCCCTGTGAAACGGTAGTGGAATCCTGTTAAAGTGTGATTGGAATTATCGGGCCGCCGGGCCGGGACGCCGGCCGGCCTTGACCGGCGGCGCCAACCGCTGAACACGTCGTCTTCATCTGCCGCATTACGCCCTCCCTTGGCGGACGGGATTGTAGCATGCCGGAGGCCGGGCAACAAACGGCGGCATGACCGTTTTTCCGGACCCTGGTTTCTTTTTGCGGATTCCGCAGGCCGCTTTGAGCGACGGGGCATGATTGGGACGACGGGGACGGCCTGCGGAATCCGCAAATGGATTTCAAGTTCCGGCCGGACTATATTCGAGATCCGGATCGGTGCGGGATCCGCCCCGGTGCCCGGCCAACTTTTTGAGGAGGAAGACATCCATGAGCATCCTGATCCTGGCCCTGATTCTGGTGGTGGTCCTGATGGTGGTGCTGTTCGCCATCATCGGCATCTACAACACCCTGGTGACCAGCCGCAACCGCTACAAGAACGCCTACGCCCAAATCGATGTCCAACTCAAGCGCCGCTACGACCTGATCCCCAACCTGGTGGAGACCGCCAAAGGCTACCTCAAGCATGAGCGGGGCACGCTCGAGGCCGTGATCCAGGCCCGCAACCAGGCCGCCTACGCCAGCGCCCAGGCCGCCATCAATCCCGGCGACCCCAAGGCCATGGCCGGCCTGGCCGGAGCCGAAGGCGCCCTTACCGGCGTGCTCGGCAAGCTGTTCGCCCTGGCCGAGGCCTATCCCGACCTCAAGGCCAACCAGAACATGGCGCAGTTGTCGGAAGAACTGGCCTCGACCGAAAACAAGGTCGCCTTTGCCCGCCAGGCGTTCAACGATGCGGTCATGGTCTACAACACCACCCGCGAACGCTTCCCCGCCGTCCTGCTCGCCGGCACCTTTGGCTTCACCGCCGCCGACCTGTTTGAGATCAGCAACGTTGCCGAGCGCGAAGCCCCCAAAGTTGCGTTCTAAATGGACTTCTTCGAGCACCAGGAACTGGCCCGGCGCAACACCCGGCTGCTGCTGGCGTATTACACGCTGGCAGTGGTGCTGATTGTCGCCGCCGTCTACCTGGCGACCTACCTCATCTTCCGCGCCCATGGCGATCCGCTCGCCTTTCTCGACCGCCCGGGGCAGTTGTGGAATCCGGAGTGGTTCCTGTGGAGCGCCGCCCTGACGCTCGGCCTGATCGGCGCCGGCACCGGCTACAAAATCCTCCAGCTCAGCGGCGACGGCGGCGCCACCCTGGCGGAACTGCTGGGCGGCCGCCCGGTGCCCCCGGACAGCCGCGGCCCCGCCGAGCGGCGCCTGCTCAACGTGGTCGAGGAGATGGCCATCGCCGCCGGCCTGCCGGTGCCGCGGGTGTACCTGCTCGGGGACGAACCGGGGATCAACGCCTTCGCCGCCGGCTTCACCCCGGGGCAGGCCGTCATCGGCGTCACCCGCGGCTGCCTGGAGCAGCTCACCCGCGACGAACTGCAGGGGGTGGTGGCCCATGAGTTCAGCCACATCCAAAACGGTGACATGCGGCTCAACCTGCGCCTGCTCGGCGTGCTCAACGGCATCCTGCTGATCGCCCTCGTCGGCTACGGCCTGCTGCGGGCCCTGAGCTTTGGCGGCTCCTCCTCCTCGCGCCGTTCCAGCAACGACAAGAAAGGCGGCGGCCTGGCGGTGATCCTGCTGCTCGGCCTGGCCCTGCTGGTGATCGGCGGCATCGGCGTCTTCTTCGCCCGGCTGATCCAGGCCGCCGTGTCGCGGCAGCGCGAGTTCCTCGCCGATGCCGCGGCGGTGCAGTTCACCCGCAACCCCGCCGGCCTGGCCGGCGCCCTGCGCAAGATCGCCCGGCGCAGCGGCGGGGGCCGCCTCGACACCCCGCAGGCCCAGGCCGCCTCGCACCTGTTCTTCGCCAACGCCCTGAGCGCTTCCTGGTTTAACCTGTTCGCCACCCATCCGCCGCTCGACGAACGGCTGCACCGCCTGGATCCCACCGGCATCCTGACCGGCACCGCGGCCCCCGCCGCCGGGGCGGATGCGGAGTCCGCCTCCGCCGTCCCGGCAACCTCCCCGGTCATGGGCTTTGCCGCGACGCCCGGCGGCCACCGGACCGTCACCCCGGCCGCCGCCGTGGGGCGCATCGGGGAGGCGGCGGCCGCCGACATGGGCGCCGCCGCCGGCCTGCTGGCCGCCCTGCCCCCGGCCTGGCGCGATGCCGCGCGCACCCCGCACGGCGCCGCCGCCGTCGCCGCCGGCCTGCTGCTGGCCCCCGCGGGTTCGGCGGCGCGCGCCGCCCAGGAACCACTGCTGACCGCCCAGGCCGATCCGCGCTGGCGCAACGCCCTGGCCGCCCTCACCCCCGCCGGGGGTGAGCTGCCGCGCGCCGCCCGCCTGCCCCTGCTCGACCTGGCGGCGGGCACCCTGGCCGCCCTGCCGCCCGCCGACCGCCAGACGCTCTGCCGCCTGCTCGGCGCCCTAGCCCGCGCCGACGGCGAGCTCGACCTGTTCGAGTACCTGCTGCTGCGCCTGGCCGAACGGCGCCTGGAGCCGGCGGGCGCCCAAGCGCCGCCGCGCCTGCGCCAATACTATTCCCTCAACGGCGTCCGCCCGGAGGCGGCCGTCCTGCTCGGCGCCCTGGCCCGCACCGGCGCCGCCACGGAGGCGGATGCCGCCCGGGCCTTTGCCGCCGCCGAACAACAGCTGGGCAGCGGCGTCCACGGGATCGCCCTGCCGCCCGCCGCCGCCTGCGGGCTGCCCCAGGTCGACGCCGCCCTCAACCGCCTCGGCCAGGCGACCCCGGCCATCCAGCGGCGCCTGCTGGAGGCCGCCGCCGCCGCCATTGCCAGCGACGGCGTCATCCAACCGGAAGAGGCCGAGCTGTTCCGGGCCGTTGCCGAAAGCTTCGACTGCCCCGTGCCGCCCCTGGCCGCCTGAGAACGGGGCAATTAACAACTGATGGAAATTTTTCAAGGCATTGATCGGATGGGGGGAATAACATTTGGGAAGGAACTTGCAATTTTACAAAAATTAATTAGTGTATTTAGCGGGACGTGGAGTGTAATGGCACCGTGACAGTCGAAGCGACAATCAAACACATTGACCGGGTTAGGCCGGAGATTTCCGCCAGCCTCCAGCCGGAGCGGCGGGCGATGCTCGGCCAGTTCATGACTCCTGCCGCCGTCGCGCGCTACATGACCTCGCTGTTTACCATTCCGTCCGGCGGTTCCGTCCGACTTCTGGATCCCGGCGCCGGCCTTGGTGCGCTGTCCGCCTCCTTCATTTACCGCTGGCAACGGCAGGCGGAGGCGGGCACCAACCTGGAAGTCACCGCCTACGAAGTGGACGGGGAACTCCGCAAACATCTGGAGCGCCACCTTGCCAGCTGCCTTGAGGACGCCACCATCGGGAGCACGCTGGCGGCCGGTGTTCTGCCCTACGATTTCATCCAGGCCGCCGCCAACCCGCTCGATTTCGGCACACGCGCCAACTTCACACATGCCATCATGAACCCGCCGTACAAAAAGATCGGCGGCGATTCCATGCACCGGAAGTGGCTGCGGACCTGCGGTATCGAGACGGTCAACCTCTATTCGGCCTTTGTGGCGCTTGCCTTGCAGATGCTGGTGGACGGCGGCGAGCTCGTGGCCATCATCCCGCGCAGCTTCTGCAACGGCCCGTACTACCGGCCGTTCCGTGAACTCATGCTGCGCCTGGCGTCCATCGAGCACCTCCACCTGTTCGGCTCGCGCTCCAAGGCGTTCAAGGACGACAGCGTCCTCCAGGAAAACGTCATCCTGAAATTGGTGCGCAAACGGAAACAGGGGACCGTCACCGTCTCTGCCTGTGCGGACGGTACATTTGGGGACTACGCCGAGCGTGTCTGCGACTTTGCGGAGATCGTCAATCCATCCGACCCCGAAAAATTCATCCATATCCCGCGGGGTGAACGCGCTGCCGCCGGGGCGCCCCCCCGGCATTTTCCCCATTCCCTCGCCGACCTTGGCGTGGAAGTCTCCACCGGACCGGTCGTGGACTTCCGGCTCAAGGCGCAGCTCCGCAAGGAACCAGGTGCGGACTCCGCGCCGCTGCTGTATCCCTGTCACTTGGAGGCGGCAAGCGTCTCCTGGCCGCAACCCGCCGCCAAGAAACCAAACGCCATCGCGCTGGATGACGGCACACGCCGCTGGTTGTATCCCACCGGCTGCTACACGCTGGTGCGCCGTTTTTCCGCGAAGGAGGAAAAACGCCGTGTCGTTGCCGCCGTCGTGCGGCCGTCCGACCTTGGCGCGGCCGACCTCATCGGCTTCGAAAACCACCTTAACGTGTTCCATTCCGGCAAGCGCGGCCTCCCGGAAGAACTGGCCTGCGGCCTCTGCGCATACCTGAACTCGACCGCGCTCGACCAGGAATTCCGCGCGTTCAACGGCCATACCCAAGTCAACGCCACCGACCTCCGTTCCCTAAAGTATCCCGACGCCCGCGCCCTGCGCCGCCTTGGCCGCTGGTTCATGCAAGCCGCCGCCCCCGACCAAGCGCAGATTGACGCCAAGATCCAGGAATTGGCATGAAACGCAAAAGCCGCATCACGGAAACCGTGGAGATCCTGCGGGCACTGGGCATGCCGAGGGCGCAGCTCAATCCGCGCACGGCCTACTGCCTGCTGGCGCTTCTGAATCTAACCCGGGAAAAGACGTGGGTGGACGCCACCGCCCCGTGTGTCGGTATCACGCCCATGATGGAATTCGCCAAGGCGAGCTATGGCAAGAAATACGCGCCCAACACACGCGAAACCTTCCGCCGTCAGTCCATGCACCAGCTCGTCCAAGCGGGAATCGCCCTGTACAACCCGGACGATCCTGCGCGTCCGACCAACAGCCCGTATGCCGTGTATCAAATCGCTCCGACGGCGCTGGCGCTGTTGAAGACCTACGATACACCGGCTTGGGACGCGACGCTGGCCAGGTACCTTGCCGGCCACAAGCCGCTGGCCGCACAATACGCACAGGCGCGCCGGATGGCTTTCGTCCCCGTCTGCTTGGCTTCGGGACAGGAAATCCAGCTTTCGCCCGGCAAGCACAACGAACTCATCAAGGCGATTGTCGAGGAATTTATCCCGCGCTTTGTCCCCGGCGGTGTCCTACTTTACGCCGGGGACACCGGTGACAAAGAGGGGTATTTCGACCGCGACGCACTCGCCCGCCTTGGCGTGTGCCTGGACAGGCACGGAAAAATGCCGGATGTTGTTGTCCACGATCCCCGCCGGAACTGGCTGGTGTTGGTCGAGTCCGTGACCAGTCATGGCCCGATGGACGGCAAACGCCACGCGGAACTTTCTGAATTGTTCGTTTCCGCCATGCCCGGCCGCGTCTTCGTCACCGCCTTCCCCGACCGTGCCACCATGAAGCGTTACCTGGCGGAGATCGCATGGGAGACCGAGGTTTGGATTGCCAAAGACCCCACCCACATGATCCACTTCAACGGGTCCCGCTTTCTCGGCCCGTACTGACACGATCATGGGGGCCAGCCGGTGTAACAGTAGAGGCCGTTGTCCCGCCGAACCGTGGATCTCAACCACAGCCCGTGCTCACCGCCAACTGCCCGCACGCCGCTTTTTTCCGGACCGGGCTTGTCCTGTCGCTTAATTGTGGTATATTGGTACCAGTTTTCCAAAATAACCCAGGATCCAACCATGGCGGGACTCATTCACTTCTCGGAGGCGGTGAACCTGGGGCTGCACACCCTGCTGCTGCTGGCCGCCACCCCGGCGGCGGCCCGGGACAACCGCCGCCTCGCCGCCGACCTGGGCGTCTCGGCCAACCACCTGTCCAAGGTCCTGCAGCGGCTCCAGCACGCCGGCCTGGTCACCTCCACCCGCGGCCCCGCCGGCGGCTTCCGCCTGGCCCACCGCCCGCAGGACCTGTCGCTCCTGACCGTCTACGAGGCGCTGGAGGGGCCGCTCACCCACCGGACCTGCCTGCTCTCCCGGCCCCACTGCCCCGCCGGCAGCTGCGTCTTCGGCTCGCTCCTCGCCGACACCACCCGCGCCTTTGAGCAGCATCTGCGCCGCACCACCCTGGCCACCGTCGCCACGCCCAAGCCGTCGTCCCCACGCAAGCGCTGATGCCACTGAACGATCAACACCAGTCTTTATCTTTAACCGCAAAGAGCACAAAGAGCGCAGAGAACCAGCCCCCCTTGTTACGATCATTTTTCTTTGTGATCTATGCGTTCTTTGCGGTAAACATGAACTTCATTTAAAACAAAAGCGGCAAAGGCATTGCCGCACTCCCCAAGCGGTGCCACGCGATGAAAAGAAAAATTATCCTGATCGACGAGAGCCGCTGTGACGGGTGCGGCCAGTGCGCCACCGCCTGTGCCGAGGGCGCCCTGCAAATCATCAACGGCAAGGCGCGGCTGGTCAGCGAAATCTACTGCGACGGCCTGGGCGCCTGCCTCGGCACCTGCCCCCGGGACGCCATCCGGATCGTGGAACGCGAGGCGGCGGCCTTTGATGAACAGGCCGTGGCCCAGCACCTCGGCCACCCCCCCCCCGCCCCCGCCCCGGCGGCGGCGCCCGCGGCACCGCGCCACACCGGCTGCCCCGGTTTGGCGGTGCATGATTTTGGCGCCCGGCCGGTGACGGCGCCCGCCGCCCCGGCGGGAACCGCCACCGCCGCCAGTGAACTGCGCCAGTGGCCGGTCCAACTGCGCCTGTTGCCAGTGCAGGCACCCTTCTGGCAGGGCGCGGAACTGCTGCTGGCCGCCGACTGCGTGCCGTTCGCCTGTCCCGACTTCCACGCCCGCCTGCTGGCCGGCCGCCGGCTGGCCATCGCCTGCCCCAAGCTCGACGACGGGGCGGCGCACCTGGAAAAGCTCACCGCCATTCTCCGCGAGAATGACCTCTGCGGCATCACCGTCGCCCGCATGGAAGTCCCCTGCTGCTCCGGCCTGACCCGCCTGGCCCAACAGGCCATGGCCGCCGCCGGCAAAACCATCCCCCTGCGCGAAGTGGTCGTCACCCTGCGCGGCGAGCTGCCGAACCCCTTGTGAAACACGCTCCCAACGATTAAACTGCCCGTTGGGAACCCCCTTTTGAGGAAAGGCGGTTCCCAAACCCTCCGTCAAACCTGTTTGTACCTTTTGCGGATTCCGCAGGCCGCTCCAGTGCAACAATCCACGACTGGGACAGCAGGGACGGCCTGCGGAATCCGCAAAACGAAACAAAAGTTTTGGGAAGGGGCTTGGGGAGCACCCTTTTTCAAAAGGGTGGCCCCAACATCGTACGTTAAAACCGTCATCCCGCGCAAAAGAGGAGTTCAAACATCATGCACACCGAGATCAAGCCCGGCATTCACTGGATCGGCATCGTCGACTGGGGGTTGCGCCATTTCCACGGCCACGAACTGTCGACCAACCGCGGCAGCACCTACAATTCCTACCTGATCCTGGATGAGAAGATCGCGGTGGTGGACACCGTGTGGGCGCCGTTCACCGAGGAGTTCATGGCCAACCTGCGGCAGCTGGTCGACCCGGCGCGCATCGACTACGTGATCACCAACCATGCGGAGCCGGACCATTCGGGGGCGCTGCCCGCGCTGATGCGCGAGGCGGTGAACGCCACCATGATCGTCTCCCGCAAGGGTCTGGAGAGCGTGCCCGGCCACTATCATCAGAACTGGCCGCTCAAGGCGGTGGCCACTGGCGACACGCTGTCGCTGGGGCGGCGCGAGCTGCTCTTTGTCGAGGCCCCGATGCTGCACTGGCCGGACAGCATGTTCACCTACGTCAAGAACGAGGCGCTGCTGCTGTCCAACGACGCTTTCGGCCAGCACTACGCCACCGCCTTCCGCTGCAACGACCAGGTGGACGCGGCCGAGCTCGAACAGGAGGCGCTCAAGTACTACGCCAACATCCTCGCCCCGTTCAGCGGCCAAGTGATCAAGAAGATCGATGAACTGCTGGCGCTCAAGCTGCCGGTGGAGATGATCGCCCCCAGCCACGGCGTCATCTGGCGCCAGAACCCGCTGCAGATCGTCGCCAAATACCAGGAATGGGCGGCGCAGAAGCCGCGGCGCCAGGCGGTGGTGCTCTACGAGAGCATGTGGCACGCCACGCGCCGGCTGGCTGAGGCGGCCGGCGACGGGCTGGCTGAAGCCGGGGTGCCGCACAAGCTGCTCTACGTGTCGGCCAATGACCGCAACGACCTGCTCACCGAGATCTTTCAGGCGGGCGCGGTGCTCGTCGGCTCCTCCACCGTCAACAACGGCTTCCTGCCCAGCCTCGCCCCCGTGTTCTCCGAATGGAAGGGGCTGCGGATGAAAAACAAGATCGGCGCCGCCTTCGGCTCCTACGGCTGGAGCGGCGAGGCCGTCAAGCTGATGGAAGCCCAGCTCAAGGAATGCGGCGTGAACGTGGTCCATGAAGGCGTCAACGTCAAATGGCAGCCCCGGCCGGACGACCTGGCCGCCGCCCGCGCCCTCGGCCGCGCCGTCGGCGAAACCCTGAAAGGAGAGACCGGAGCCTAAGCCGTTTCCCTGTCCGTGTTCGTCCGTGCAAGTCCGTGTCCGTCCGTGTCACCCGACCGCAACCCCGATTCCCGGAGTACCCCACCCCATGTTCTGCTACCAATGTGAACAGACCTGCAAAGGCACCGGCTGCACCGTCGTCGGCGTGTGCGGCAAGGATGGCCAGACCGCCACCCTGCAAGACTTGGTGGTCCACGCGGCCAAGGGCATCGGGCAGTACGCCCACCGCGCCGCCAGGCTCGGCGCCCGTTCGCCGGCCGTCAACCTCGCCGTGCTTGAGGCGCTTTTCTCCACCGTCACCAACGTCAACTTTGACCCCGCCCGCCTGGAAAAGCTGCTGCGCCGCCTGGCCGGCGTGCGCGACCAGGCCCGCAAGCTGTATGAGGACGCCTGCGCCAAGGCCGGCATCCCCGCCGAAACGCCGGCCGGTCCGGCGGCCTGGGTCCCGGCCGCCGACCTGGCCGGACTGCTCTGCCAGGGCGAGGCGTTTGGCATCGAGAAGCGCCGCGCCGAATTCGGCGACGAACTGGCCGGCGTCCAGGAGCTCCTGACCTCCGGCCTCAAGGGCATGGCCGCCTACGCCGACCACGCCCAGATCCTCGGCCGCGAGGACACGGCCGTCTTCGACTTCTTCCACGAGGCGTTGGACGGCTTGACCGCGCCCAAGCCCGAGCTGGGAGCGCTGCTGGGGCTTTGCCTGCGCTGCGGCGAGGTCAACCTGCGCGTCATGGAACTGCTCGACCAGGCCAACACCAGCGCCTACGGCAATCCCGAGCCGACCCATGTCCGCATCACCCCGGTCACGGGCAAGTGCATCCTGGTCTCCGGCCACGACCTGCTCGACCTTTATGAGCTGCTCAAGCAGACCGAGGGCACCGGCATCAACGTCTACACCCACGGCGAGATGCTGCCCGCCAACTCCTATCCCGGGCTGAAGAAGTTCCCGCACCTGGCGGGCAACTACGGCGGGGCCTGGCAGAACCAGCGCGAAGAGTTCGACGCCTTCCCCGGCGCCATCCTGATGACCACCAACTGCATCCAGAAGCCCAAGGACGGCTACCTGGGGCGCATCTTCACCTGCGGCCTGGTGGCCTGGCCCGGCGTCACCCACATCGCCGACCGCAACTTCGCCCCGGTCATCGCCGCCGCCCAGGCGGCGCCCGGCTTCACCGCCGACGCCCCCGAGCAGCGCATCCTGGGCGGCTTCGGCCACGCCGCCGTGATGGCCGCCGCCCCCGCCGTGATCGACGCGGTCAAGGCCGGCAAAATCAAGCACTTCTTCCTGGTCGGCGGCTGCGACGGCGCCAAGCCCGGGCGCAACTACTACACCGAGTTCGCCCAGTTGGTGCCCAAGGACTGCGTGATCATGACCCTGGCCTGCGGCAAGTACCGTTTCAACAAGCTGGAGTTCGGCGACATCGGCGGCATTCCGCGCCTGCTCGACATCGGCCAGTGCAACGACGCCTACTCGGCGATCCAGATCGCCGTCGCCCTGGCCAAGGCCTTCAACTGCGGCGTCAACGACCTGCCGCTGTCGCTGGTCCTCTCCTGGTACGAGCAGAAGGCGGTGGTCATCCTGCTCAGCCTGCTGCACCTGGGGCTGCGCAACATCCGGCTCGGCCCCAGCCTGCCGGCCTGCGTCACCCCGCCCGTGCTGCAAGTGCTGGTCGACAAGTTCGCCATCGCCCCCATCACCACCCCGGAGGCCGACCTCAAGACCCTCCTCGCCCCCAAGGCGTAATCCCGCCTCCCCCACCCGTGGCGCCAGCCGTCCCCGCCCTGCGGACTCCGCAGCCGGGGCGGCTGGCGCCACGGCTTTTTCATCACCGTGAAACCGGCAATCCTGCCCGCCGTTTGCCCGTTTCACACCCCGCGGCCGGGGCACTCAGCCAAGCGCCACGGTAGGACCATTAGGCCCCTTGGGACCCTTAGGACAGCCCCAGCAGCGCGCCCCCGTGGCTTGCCATACGAAGGCGGCCGGGCGTCTTGCCGGTCCCAAGGGTCTCAAGCGTCTTAATGGGCCCATCCCAGCCGGCCGCCGTTCCCCGTATAAGCAATAGGTGCACAATCCACCTTTCCCTATGCCTTTTTGCGACGACGTTCGCACGGCCATAAAAGTACTCAGGCGGACTCGGCCCCTGGCCGGACCAAGCGGCGCTTGGAAAGGTGCGGCATGATGGCGTCCAGGTTCGCGCCAAGTTTCCCATTCTGGCGCCGGAGAATGGTCAACCGCTCCAAGTCTTCGAGGTCACGATGGAACGTGCGCAGGCTCTTGCCCACATACGCCGCGGCCACGCCGGGAACGGTTTGCAGTAATTCATCGGCTCCATAATCCTTTAGCAGTTCAAGCTGCAGCGCCACGGCGACCAGGCGTTTTCGCCTTGCCTTGTCCAGACGTCCGCGCTCCTCATCCAAACGGGCATAGACATGGTTTCGCCAGCACGTGTCCAGTTGATGCCGTTCAATCACCGACAACACATCCCGCATGCCGTCATGCAATCCCGTAACCGCGTAACGCAGGAATGCCGAAAGATTTCCCCCGTTGGCGGTGGCTTGGCCAATCTGCCGATAATACTCCGGCCGGGTGAGATTGTAATGGTTGGACAAGATATGGGCGGCAAGATCAGGCAGGCCGCAACGGGTCAGGATATAGAATTCCAGCAGCCGCGCCGTCCGCCCATTGCCATCGCTGAAAGGATGGATCCACGCGATATATAAATGGGTCACCACCGCCTCGACCATGGCAAGGCGAAAATCGTGCCGGCCCCCATCGTAAGAAAACTCCCGCCGGAGCCATTCGCACAGCGCCTCCACCAACGGTTTGACGCAAGGGTGCTTGGGCGCCAAATAGCCGCCGACCTGCACCCCGCGTTCACGGAACCGGCCGGGAGCCGCATCCAAATGCTCCCCGAGATCTTTCCCAACCGCCCGATGGAAATTCAAGATCAAATCCGGCGTAATCACGGGCGCGTCGCCGCCTTGGCATAATTCCCGCAACACCGTATTCAAGGCGTCGATCACATTCCGGACCTCCACCTCCTGGTAGCGCATGGATGGCGACAGCTGGATGCCATCGGCCACCTTGGCCACCTGCTCATCCGACAATGAATTGCCCTCAATGGCCGTGGTCGCCTGCGCCCCTTTGATCAGGGCGACGCGCATGAGTTCCTTCCGCTTCTCAGGCGCCAGCGGCAACGTACCAATGGCCTCCGCCATCGCCGCACACTTCCCAAGCAGGAAGGAAACTTCCTCGCCAACCTCCCAATGCCTGGCGAACCGCAAATGCGGGTGGGTCCGCTTCACCTCAGCCAAAACAGCGGCATCCGCCATGGCTATCAACCCTCCCAAAAGTATCTGACATAACACCAGACAAGGTGACTGACAAAATATACGACAATATAAGATTAAATCAAGCTTGACAAAGTAAATAAAAAAACATCAAAAAAATCACTCATCATGAGTACATGCGAATCCCCGGCCACTTCACACCTCCAAGCCTCATGATTCATCAGGGGCACACTTGACAGCCGACCTCCCGCAAGTAGCTTTCAACCTGGCGTCCTTGTTGTTAAGATTCTCTGGAGGAGTTCTGGCGATGAAACTAGTCACCGTGCTGGGCAGTCCCCGGCCGCAGAGCAACAGCGCGGCGCTGGCGCGCCGGTTTTTGGCGACCGCCGCCGGCCTGGGCGCCGACACGTCGTCGGTTTACGAACTCAACCGCCTGCGTTACCGGGGCTGCCAGGGCTGTTACGCCTGCAAGAAGGGCAGCGCGCGTTGCGTGCTCAAGGACGACCTGACCGCGGTGCTGGCGGCGGTCGAGGCGGCGGACGCGGTGGTGCTCGCCACCCCGGTCTATTACGGCGACATCACCAGCCAGCTCAAGGGGTTCATCGACCGCCTGTACGGCTTTCTGGTCCCCGATTTCCACACCAATCCGCAGCCCAGCCGGCTGGCCCCGAAGAAGCTGGTCTTTATCCTGACCCAGGGCCATCCTGATCCGGCGCCGTTCGCCGACATCGCGCCCCGCTATGAGGCGTTTTTGGGACGGATGGGGTTCGCGGAGCGCCGGGTGGTCCGGATCTGCGGGGTCGGCCCCGACCAGCCGGTCACGGAGCCGATGCTGCGGCAGGCCGACGACGCGGCGCGCCGCCTGCTGGGGGCCGTGTAACACCCAACCCGGCATCCCAAACGAACATCGAACATTCAACGCTCTACAGATGATTTCGACGTTGGACGTTGAATGTTCGACGTTGAATGTTCAATTTAAAATCTTGCGCCTCTTGCAACAGATTTCACTCGTAAGATACTAAAGATTTCGGTTTCACCTCCTATTCCGGGAAATGAAACGCTGGGACGGGAAAACCGCACCCGTTGAGTTCTGCCACACTCCAGAAGCGGCTCGCCGGCCGCTCCCCAAGCCCCTTCATCCGAGCCGCGCCCGTCAGTAAGCGGTCATTCATACCAGGGCGGCGTCGAAGCCGCCGTCACTCCGAGGGAGGCTGCCGCCTCAAGACAATCCACCCTTCGCGATCTTTGCTTCCTTCTGTTCAAAAAAAAGCGGTGTCACGCGTCACGTTTCACGCCTCACGCCCGGGGCTACATTGTCCGCCATGAACACCCCGTTTCTCGACCGCATTTCGCCGGGGGAGCTGCTGCGCCGGCTGGTGGCCGTCGACAGCCGCTCCCCGGGCGCCCTCACGGAACCGGTGCCCGCCGGCGCCCCGACCGAGGAAGGCGTCTGCGCCCTCGTCGAAGGCTGGCTCGGCGAGCTTGGTTTTGCCTGCGAACGCCAGTATCCCGCGCCGCGCCGCCCGCAGCTGCTGGCCCGGCGCCAGCGCCATCCCGGGGCCCCCACGCTCGCCTTTTCCGCGCACTTCGACACCGTTGGCACGGACGGCATGACGGTGCCGCCGTTCGCCGGCGAACTCCGCGACGGCCGGCTGTACGGCCGCGGCGCCTGCGACACCAAGGGCTCGCACGCGGCGATGCTGCTCGCCCTGGCCCGGCTCTGCCGTGAGTCACTGCCGCTCAACCTGATGTACATCGGCACCTGCGCCGAGGAAAGCGGCGTCGAGGGCGCCCGCCAGCTCCGCCTGGGGACGGCGCCGCCCGATGCGGTGATCGTCGGCGAGCCCACCGGCAACCGGCTGGTCGCCGGCCACAAGGGGCACCGCTGGCTGGAATTGGCCGTGCACGGCCGGGCCGCCCACGGTTCCACGCCCGAGGCCGGCGACAACGCCATTTACCGCATGGCCGAGGCGATCCTGGCGCTGCGCCGGCTGGCGGCCGGCGAACTGGCCCGGGAGACCCGCCCCGGCTTCACCCCCCAGACCCTGGCCGTCACCGTGGTCCATGGCGGCGACAAGGTCAACATCATCCCCGCCCTCTGCCGCATCCAGGTGGACCTCCGCCTGTTCCCGGACACCGACGCCGACGCCCTGGCGCGCCGGCTGCTCGACCAGGTGCGGGAGGAGAGCGGCCACTCCCTGGAACTGCTGTCCGCCCACGGCGCCGGCGGTTTCGGCTGTCCGCCGGAGAGTCCGCTGCGCCGCGCCCTGGAAACGGCGCTGCGCGAAACCGGCGGCGATCCGGCCGCCACCACCGTCAGCTACTGCACCGACGCCGGCGCCTTCGCCGGGTTCGGCATCGACACCCTGGTGTTCGGCCCCGGTGACATCCGCCACGCCCACGGCCCCGAGGAGTTCATCGAGCTGGCCGAACTGGAGGCCGCCATTCCCGTGCTGGCCGCCGCCGCCCGCGCTTTTGCCGCCGCCCATTGATTGCCGCCCGCCCTTGTCAAACAACTGGGCAAGCGGCCGCTTGCCCCTACGAATCTCCCCCATGCGCACCATCCTTCATGTCGACATGGACGCCTTCTTTGCCGCCGTCGAGGTCCTCGACCGGCCGGAGCTGCGCGGCCGCCCGCTGGTGGTCGGCGCGGCGCCCGACAAGCGCGGCGTGGTCTCCACCTGCTCGTACGAGGCGCGCCGCTTCGGGGTCCACTCGGCGATGCCGTCGCGCACCGCCTTCAGGCTCTGCCCGCAGGCGGTTTTCGTGCCGCCCCGGCACGCGCGCTACCAGGAGGTCTCAGACCGGGTGATGACGATCCTGGAGGAGTTCACGCCGCTGGTCGAGCCGGTGTCCATCGACGAGGCGTTCCTGGACGTCACCGGCGTGCTGCGTCGCTGGCCGGACGCCCGCGCACTGGCGGCCGAGCTCAAGCGCCGCATCCGGGCCGGCACCGGCGGCCTGACCGCCTCGGTGGGAGTCGCCCCCAACAAGTTTTTGGCCAAGCTGGCAAGCGACCTGGAGAAGCCGGACGGCCTCACCGTCACGCCGTTTGACCCGGAAGGCATCGCCGCCTTCCTGGGGCCGCTGCCGGTGGAACGGCTGTGGGGGGTCGGCAAGGTCGCCGCCGCCGCCCTGCATGCGGCCGGGGTGCGGCTCATCGGCGACCTCCAGCAGCGGGGCGCGGATGAGCTGGCGCGGCAACTCGGCCCGGCGCTGGCCGCCCATGTCCACGCCCTGGCCTGGGGCCGCGACGAGCGCCCGGTCGCCGCCGAGCCGGAACCGGAAAAAAGCATGTCCAGCGAAACCACCTACGACGAGGACTGCGGCGATCCAATCCGCCTCCGCCAGACCCTGCTCGAAGCCGCCGAGGAAGTCGGCCGCCGCCTGCGCGCCGCCGGCCGGGTGGCCGGCACGCTGCACCTCAAGCTGCGTTTCGCCGACTTCACCACCCTCACCCGGCAGGCACCGCTGGTGCCGCCCACCGCCTCCGACACCGTCCTGATCCGCGCCACGCTCGCCCTGTTTGAGCGGCAGCAGGTCGGCCGCCCCCTGCGCCTGGTCGGCATGGGAGTCAGCGGACTCCGCACCCCGGAGGCGGCCGGCGGCGCCGCCGCGCCCCCCGTCCAGCCTCTGCTCTTTGCCGAGGCCGCAGGGGACTCCGGGGCGCCGCCGGCCGATACCCCCGCGGCCACGGCGGGCCGCCAGCGCCTCGAGCTGGCCGTGGACCGGCTCCGCGCCCGTTTCGGCACCGGTGTCCTCAAGCGCGGCCGGTGGACGCCGCCCGCGCCATAAAAATCATAACCGTATCTTGACAAAACGGCTATGACGCGGTAGTATAATCGCATCATGGATGGCCCATTTTAAACGGACGCGAGGGGAGGATATCCGGATACTGGCAGGATCTTCCCCTCACCGAGGGGAACGCCGCCCGATGCGGATCCGGAATTGGCTTTTGCTGGTCCTGGTGGGGTTGCTGGCGGTGGTGGCCGCCGGCTTCACCGTCCTGCTGTACGAAGGCCAGCGCCGCGCCCTGGTGGAGGGCATTGACCGGGAACTGAAAACGGCCGCCCTGATGGCGCGGGATCTGCTCCCCCCGGATTACCATGACCGGATCACCGGCCAGGAATCGGTTTCCGAAGCCGAGTATACCCGCCTGGTGGAACGCTTCAACCGCCTGTGCATCGAGGCGGACCTGGAATACCTGTGGAGCCTGATGCTGATGGACGGCCGGGTCGTCTTTACCTCGGCCACCTCGCCCAGCAAGGATGCCGCCCGCGGCGACCATGCCAAGTTCCTGGAGGTCCACGCCAACCCGGAGCTTTACACCAAGGCGTTCGCCACCCTGCAGCCGCAATTCCAGGAGACCACGGACAAATGGGGGCGGATCCGGGCGGTGCTGGTGCCGTTTCGTGACGCCCGCGGCCGGCCCTGCCTGATGGGGGCGAGCCGGAGCCTGGAGCGGGTGGACGCCCAGCTCCAGATCACCCTGCTGTCCTCGCTGCTGTGGGGCGGGGGCGTGCTGCTGGCCGGCATGTTGGCCAGCACGCTGCTGGCGGTCTTCCTGTCGCGTCCCATCGAACGCGTGACCCGGGCGGCCGCCCAGATTGCCGGCGGCGACCTGGCGGCCACGGTGCCGGTCGGCGGCATCCATGAACTGCGGCGGCTGGGCGGCAGCCTCAACAGCATGAGCCAGGCGATCCGGGACCGGATCAACGCCCTGGCCGAAAGCCAGGAACAGCTGCGGATCACCCTGGAAAGCATCGGCGACGCCGTGATCGCCACCGACACCGGCGGCTGGGTCACCTGGATGAATCCGGCGGCCGAGGCGCTGACCGGCTGGACCCATGCCGACGCCCACGGCAAGGCGCTGACCGAGGTCTTCCGGATCCTCCATGCCGACACCCGGCAGCCCCAGGAAAATCCGGCCGCCCGGGTGCTCCAGCACGACCGGGCGGGCGGGTTGGCCGCCCCCACCCTGCTGGTGGACCGGCAGGGCCGCGAACGGCGGATCGCCGACAGCGCCGCCCCGATCCACAACCGCGCCGGCGCCATGGTCGGCGTGGTGCTGGTGTTCCGCGACATCACGGAAGCGCATGTCCGGGAGCAGGCCCTGCGCCACAGCGAGGTCCGCTTCAGCACCCTGTTCGCCGCCATGGCCGAAGGCGTGGCCCTGCAGGAACTGGTGTTCGACGACCAGGGCCGGCCGGTGGACTACCGGCTGGTCGAGGCCAATCCGGCCTTTGAAAAACTCACCGGCTTTTCCCGGGAACAGGCCCGGGGCGCCCTGGCCAGCCAGTTCTACGGCACCGGTGCGGCGCCGTATCTCAAACGGTGTGCCGCCGTGGCCACCACCGGCCGCCCCCGGCAGTTCGAAAGCCACTTCCCGGCGCAGAACAAGTACTTCCGCATCTCCATCTTCTCGCCGGAGCGGAACTGCTTCGCCACGGTCATCGAGGACATCACCGAGCCTCGCCGGGCGGCGGAAACCCTCAAGGCCACGGCAGAACGGCTGGAACGGGCGTCCATTGCCGGCCAGGCCGCGCTGTGGGAATGGAATCTGGTTTCGGACACGCTGGAATGGTCGGACGCGGTGGATCTGATGCTCGGCCTGTCCCCAGGCGCCTTCCCGCGCACCCTGAAGGCCTGGGAGATGCAGCTCCACCCCGACGACCACGACCGGGTCATGGCGGCCCTGGAGCGGCCCCGCCAAGACCCCACGGCCAGCTACGACGAGACCTACCGCATCCGCAAGGCCGACGGCAGCTACGCCTGGTGGCATGATTTCGGCACCGCCGACCGGGATCCGGCCGGCCGCATCACCCGCATGGCCGGCGCCTGCGTGGACGTCACGAAGCGCTGCCAGGCCGAGGAGGCGCTCCGCCGGGAACAGGCCTTCACCCAGGCCATTTTCGACAGCATGCCCGGCCTGCTCTACCTCTGCGACCGCCAGGGGCGCCTGCTCCGGTGGAATCGGAAGCACGCCGAGCTCACCGGCTATTCCACGGCGGAAACGGCCGGCCGGCGGATCTTCGACTTTTTCCAGGCCGCCCTCCCGGCCCCCGGGCAGCTCCAGGAGGCCTTCCAGCAGATCCTGACCGACGGCGAGGCCAGCGTCGAAGCCACCCTGACCGCCAAGAGCGGCACCCGGCGCCTGTTCTATTTCAACGGGGTGCGCATCGAGTTTGACGGGGAACCCTACCTGGTCGGGTTCGGCATCGACCTCACCGAACGCAAGCAGATGGAACTGGCGCTGGCCGCCGAAAAGGAACGGCTGCTGGTGACCCTGCACAGCATCGGCGACGGTGTCATCACCACCGACATGCACGGCGCCGTCACCCTGATGAACACGGTGGCGGAACAGCTGACCGGCTGGCCGCTGGCGGACGCCGCCGGCCGGCCGCTGGACGAGGTCTTCAGCATCATCGCCGGCGCCACCCGGGAGCCCCGCGCCAGCCCGGTGCACCAAGTGCTGGCCACCCGGCGCGCCGCCGACCTGGCCAACCACACCCTGCTGCTCAGCCGCGACGGCACGGAGCGCCTGATCGCCGACTGCGCCGCCCCCATCTTTGACCGGGAGCACGCCGTCATTGGAGCGGTGCTGGTGTTCCGCGACGTGACGGAAAAGGAACGGCTGGAACAGAACCTGCGCAACGCCCAGAAGCTCGAATCGCTGGGCGTGCTGGCCGGCGGCATCGCCCATGATTTCAACAACCTGCTGAGCGGCATGTTCGGCTTTTTGGACCTGGCGCGCCACAACTGCGAACGCGGCCGGCCCAAGGAGGCCGCCGCCGACCTGTCGTCGGTCCTGGCGGCCTTCTCCCGCGCCAAGGATCTGACCCAGCAGCTGCTGACCTTCGCCAAAGGCGGCCAGCCGGTGCGCAAGCCGCTGTCCCTGGCGCCCATCATCCGGCACGCGGCCCAGTTCGCGCTCAGCGGCGCCAACGTCCGGCTCGACCTGCAACTGCCCGACACCCTGTGGCCCTGCAACGCGGACGAGAACCAGCTGGGCCAGGTCATCGACAACCTCGTCATCAACGCCCGCCAGGCGATGCCGGAGGGCGGCACCGTCACCATTACGGCGGAGAACTTGCCGGACCGCCCACCCCCGGCCGCCAACCTGCCCCCCGGAGATTATGTCTGCATCCGCATCCGCGACAACGGCCCCGGCATTTCCCGCGAGCATCTGCCGCGGATTTTCGATCCGTTTTTCACCACCAAGCAGGAAGGCAGCGGCCTGGGGCTGGCCACCGTGTACTCCATCATGCGCAAGCATGACGGCCAAATCACCGCCGAATCGGAACTGGGCCGGGGCAGCGTCTTCTCGCTGCTGCTGCCGGCCGTTGAAAGCGCCGCCAAAACCACCCCGGCCCCCGCCGCCGACGTCACGGGACATGGCGCCATCCTGGTCATGGACGACGAACCGTTCATCCACCACATCTGCACCCGGATCCTGGAAACGGCAGGATTCACCGTCACCTGCACGGCCAACGGCGAGGAGGCCGTCGCCGCCTTCCGGGCGGCCCGCGAGGCGTCACAGCCGTTTGCCCTGGTCATCCTCGACCTGACCGTGCCCGGCGGCAAGGGCGGCCGGGACACCATCGCCGAACTGCGGCGCCTGGACCCGCAGGTGCTGGGCATTGTTTCCAGCGGTTACGCGGACGACCCGGTGATGGCCCACCCGCAGCAATACGGCTTTGCCGGGGCCCTGCCCAAACCCTACACGCAGGCGGAACTGCTCGCCCGGGTCCAGTCCCTGCTGGACCGCGGCTGAGCCCGTTCACAGGCATCCCGCAGGATGCCCCTGGAGTTTGCACAAATACGGTTTTTTGGGGGAGGCTTCGTCCCGGAGGGACTGAATGAAAATAGGCAGGGGCTTCAGCCCCTGTTCCGGGAGATGAAACGATGGCGTGCCGTAGGTACGCCGCGATTCGCCGCGTACCTGACGGCACGCGAAATGGGGGGGGACAAAACACAGGGGCTGAAGCCCCTGCCTATTCCCGCCCCGTCCCGCCGGGACGGGAAAACCGCCCTCGGTGAGTTCCGCCAAACTCCAGATGCATCCCGCAGGATGCCCGGCCTAGTTTATTCACCATGAAGCGCATGAAGGCATTTTGCCTTTTTCTTCACTGCCGTCCCACAGGTGCTTAAAAACCGCTATTTTCCCTGAAATTCTAAGCTTAAGACGGTTTGTTTTAATCCTGACCCATTTTGCATTTTCCGTGCCCCTGCCCGTGCCCCTGCCCGAACACCGTAAAGCAAGGATACCCATGGACGGCTTCGACCACGAAAGAATGGCTGGCAGTTCGGGCACGGGCACGGGCAGGGAATGAATTATGGCATCCCATGGGACGGCTTTGCTTTTTCTTTGGGTGTTTTTGGCGGTAACCGAATAACCTGCAGCCGAAAAAGGTGTCGGTCAGCTATCCGCCGCCAGCGCGGCCAGCAGCTCGGGGGCGGTGATCGCCACCGTGCCGATCTTGGCCACCACCACGCCGGCGGCATGGTTGGCAATGCTCGCCGCCACGGCCGGAGTGGCCCCGGCCGCCAGCGCCAGGGCACAGGTGGCGGTGACCGTGTCGCCGGCGCCGGACACGTCGAACACCTCGCGGGCCCGGGTGGGGATGTGCAGCGCCGGCTGCCCCTCGGAGAACAGCGCCATGCCGCCCGCGCCCAGGGTCACCAGCAGGTTGCGCGGCGCCCACAGTTCATGCAGGTTCTCGCTGACTTCCCGCAACGGCGCGTCCTGCTCCAGCGGCAGCACGCCGCGGCGGTAATAGAGACCGGCGAGGCCAAAGGCCTCACTGCGGTTGGGGGTCATTAAATCCAGCCCCGTGACATTGAACGGGTGGCTGGGGTGCGGGTCGAGCACGGTGATCACCCGGTGCCGCCGGGCCAAATCGACCAGCCGCTGCATCATCGGCGCCGACAGCAGCCCCTTGGCGTAATCCTCGAAAACCAGCGCCTGGATCTCCCCCTGGGCCACGGCGGCGGCCAGCTGCGCCTCCAGCCGTCCCTGCAGTTCCGGAGACAGCGGCGAGGTGTCCTCGCGGTCGATCCGCACCACCTGCTGGTTGTTGGCGATGACCCGGGTCTTGACCGTGGTCGGACGGTCGGCGGCGCGCAGCACCCCGGCCACCTCCGCCCCCTTGGCACGCAGGGTCTCGACCAGCGCCTCACCGCGGGAGTCGGCGCCGACCACGCCAAAGGCGGCCACCCGGGCGCCCAGGCCGAGAATGTTGTGAGTCACGTTGGCGGCGCCGCCGGGGGTCTCGGTCTCGCGGTCCACCACCACCACCGGCACCGGCGCCTCCTGGGAGATCCGCGACGCGCGGCCCCAGGTATAGCGGTCCAACATCAGGTCGCCGACCACGGCGATGCGGAACCGCGGGAACGCCCGCACCCAGTCGCCCAATGCCACGTCTCCGCCCATCCGTCCGTCTCCATGCCCTTTATTCGGAAAG
Source organism: Lentisphaeria bacterium (assembly GCA_041651315.1). Classification (GTDB taxonomy): domain Bacteria; phylum Verrucomicrobiota; class Lentisphaeria; order Oligosphaerales; family CAITYL01; genus CAITYL01. The sequence continues at coordinate 24,555 of JBAZJM010000015.1, forward strand.
CCAACGGCCACCGCTCCCGCCAAGCACGCGGGGGAGCGCCGGGTGACTGCTCCGGCTCGTGTTTGGAACCTGGGGAATATAGCCGCTGGCAATCCGGGCGGTCAGGGACGGGGCGGGGTGAGGATCAGGCGCACGGCGCTTTCCGCGTCCGGTTCCGGCAACGGCTTGAAGGCCGCGCTGTCCTGCAGGCTGTGCAGCAGGGTCTCGTAGCCGCGCAGGTCGGTTTCGACCTGGCGCCAGCCGTCGCGGTCCAGCACCTCCTGGCGGCGCCGGACAAAGGCGGCGATGCGGTCGAGCTGGTCGCCGGCCAGGCGGCGGGCCGCCACCTCCAGGTCGGAACCGGCCTTGGCCTTGGTGTTGCCGCGGCGCAGTTCGTCCAGCAGCAGGCCGACGCGCTGGCGGGCGATCTCGCCCTCCCACAGCCGGGCCTTGGCGACCCGCTGCGGCAGCCAGGCCACGATCGCGACTTCGCCGACCAGGATCAGGCCGGCCAGCGCCTTGGCGAACAGCGACAGCGCATCCGCCCGGCGCGAATGGCGGGCCGGCGGCCAAAGTTTGTGGAAGAAGAGGCTCCAGTCGCCGCATTGCACTTCGTCGCCGCTGCCCAGCGGCACCGCCGCGGTCACCGGCTTGCCATTCAGCCGCAGGCTGGCGCCGGGCGCCGGCTCCAGCCGCCAGCCATCACCGGCGGCACGGAAGGCACCGGCCACGGCCGGCTGGCCGGCCGCGGCCGGCAGCAGGCAGTCGCACTCGGCGCCGGCCCCGAAGCGGATGCGCTCGCCATGGTATTCGCGCGCCTGGCCGGCGGCAAAGGCGGCGCCCGGCTCGGGTTCGCGGCTGCGGATGATGAGTTGAATGGCCACTGGGAATGACTGCTTCCGGAAGGTTGCCGGCGCCAGGGAAACGCCGGGCCGTAACATAACCCCTCGAAAAGTGGGGCACCATATTGCCCCACCGGGGGGGTACATGACATTCGTGTCGGTTGGTTTGGTAACCCCCTTTTGAGGAAAGGCGGTTCCCAAGCCCTCCGTCAAACCTTTTTGTGCCTTAAACTCGGAGGGGCGCTTCAGTCACAAGCAATCCGCTCTGATCTTAACGCTTTGCCAGAACAGCTTGTGGCTGAAGCGCCCCTCCGGTTTAGGTTGCAAAAGTTTTAGGAAGGGGCTTGGGGAGCACCCTTTTTCAAAAGGGTGGCCCCAACCGACAAAAAATGTCATGCACCCGCCCCGCACTGGCCTTTCAGCTTTTCCCCGGCGCGGCTATAGTTCGCCCATGAATGTGGCGGTTTTAAGTGAAGGCGGCTGGGGCACGGCCCTGGCCCTGACGTTGCTGGAAAACGGGCATGCCACCCGCTTGTGGGGGCCGTTCCCGGATTATCTGGACGAGCTCCGGCAGCGCCGCGAGAACCCGCGGTTCCTGCCCGGGGTGCCGTTGCCGGAGACTCTCGGCATCGAGGCGGACCTGGCCCGGGCGGTGGCGGGCGCGGCCCTGGTGGTGCTGGCCGCCCCGGCCCAGTACCAGCGCGGCCTGCTGGACCAGCTGCGCCCCGTCATGCCCTCCGGCGCCCTCTACGTCAGCGTCGCCAAAGGCATCGAGGTCGGCTCGCTGCTGCGCATGAGCGAACTGGTGCACGACCGGCTCGGCCCGGTTCGCCTGGCCGTGCTGTCCGGCCCCAGCCATGCCGAGGAGGTGGCCCGCCGGGTGCCCACCGCGGTGGTCGCCGCCGCCCAGGACGCGGCCGACGCCCAAGCCGCCCAAGCCGCCTTCATGAACGCCGCGTTCCGCGTCTACACCGCCGACGACGTCACCGGCGTCGAGCTCGGCGGCGCCCTCAAGAACGTGCTGGCGCTGGCCGCCGGCATGTGCGACGGCCTGGGGCTGGGCGACAACAGCAAGGCGGCGCTGATGACCCGCGGCCTGGCCGAAATGGCGCGCCTGGGCAAGGCGCTCGGCGGCCGCCCGGAAACCTTCTTCGGCCTGAGCGGCGTCGGCGACCTCATCGTCACCTGTGCCAGCCGCCACAGCCGCAACCGCCGCGTCGGCGAAGCCCTGGGCCACGGCCAGGCCCTGGCCGACATCACCCGCGACCTGGGCGGCATGGTCGCCGAGGGCGTGCCCACCGCGGCCAGCGCCTACGCCCTGGCCCGCCGCGCCGGCGCGGACACCCCGCTGATCGACGCCGTGCATGCCGTCCTCTACGAGGGCCGGGAGCCGCGGGCCGCCGCGCGCGACCTGATGACCCGCGCCGCCAAGCCGGAAATCCCGCCCGGCTTCCTCGCCGGATGACGACGGGCTATATTAGTCGGTTTGTCAACCCCGAACCGGAGTCCGCCCACCATGCATCCCTGGAACCAGGCGCTCCTCGCCCTGCAGGAAATTGACGCGCGCATCGCCAAGATCGAAGCCCGGCTGGCGGCCGCACCGGCCGAGAAGGCCGCCGTCCAGCAGGAACTGACCGACGAACTGACGGCCACCAGCACGGCCAAGGAACGGCTGCGCGAGGCGGAAAAGGCGGTCAAGGCCACGGAACTGGAAATCGAGTCGCTGCGCAGCAAGATGCGCGACTTCCAGTCCAAGTCCGCCATGATCAAGAACAACGACGACTACCGCGCCGCCATGCTCCAGGCCGACACCTGCAAACAGCAGGTCTCCCAGCTCGAAGACCGCGAGCTGGAACAGATGGCCCAGGTCGAGGCCGCCAAGCGCGGCCTGGCCGCCGAGGAGAAGAAGCTGGCCGAGGCCAAGCAGCGCGCCGCCGCCAAGGCGGGCGACATCGACACCGCCGCCGCCGGCGCCACCCGCGAGCTGGAACGGCTGCGCCAGGAGCGTGCCCCCCTCGCCGAAGCCATTGACCCCCCGGTCCGGGAACGCTATGAGCGGATCTGGAAAAAACGGCGCCACCCCGACGACCGCGCCTTTGTCCCGGTGCGCAACGGCGCCTGCGGCGCCTGCAACATGAACCTGCCGGCCCAGACCCGGGTCAATGTCGCCAAGGGCAAGAAAGATGCCTGCTGCGACACCTGCAGCCGCCTGTTGTATGCCGAGGACTGAGGCGCTTCCGGGCGCCCATCCGGAATCTCCCTGGCACCTCACGGTGGCCTATGACGGCACCGCCTACCGCGGCTGGGCCAGCCAGCCCGGCCTGGCCACCCTGCGGGAGACCCTGGAAAGCCGCCTGCAACGGCTGTTCCACCAGCCGGACCTGCAGATCGCCGCCACCAGCCGCACCGATGCCGGCGTCCACGCCCTCGACCAGCAGGTGTCGTTCACCCCGGCCGGCACCCCCACCGCCCCGCTGGCGCCGGACCAGCTGCCGGCCCGCCTCAACCGCTGGCTGCCGCTGGACATCCGGGTGCTGGCGGCGCGCCGGGCGCCGCCGGGCTTCCATGCCCGCCATGCCGCCTGCGGCAAGGCCTACGTCTACTGCATCGCCACCGACCGCGCCGTCACCCCGTTCGCCGCCCGCTACGCCTGGCACCTGTGGCGGCCGCTCGACGTCGGCGCCATGCGCGCCGCCGCCGCCCGCCTCACCGGCACCCACGACTTCGCCACCTTCGGCGCCAACCCGCGCCGCGACGGCCCCAACCCGACCATCTGCACCCTGCACCGGCTGGAACTGACGGAGCGCCCCGGCTTCCTCTTCGTCACCGTGATCGGCGACCGCTTCCTCTACAAGATGGTGCGCGGGCTCACCGGGTTCCTGGTGCACGTCGGCCTCACCGGCCAGCCCCCCGGGTGCGCCGAGACCGCGCTGGCCGCCCGCACCCGCACCGCCATCCCCGACAACGCCCCCGCCTGCGGCCTGTTCCTGGCCCGCGTCTTCTTCGCCGGCGACGACTGGGGCCGCTACCAGCCGCCCCTCCCCCCCTTCGCCCCGGCCACTCTCGGATGACGTGATGCCGGTTGCAAAAAACGGCGGCATCCGCTATGGTCTTGACATGAAGCCCCCCGCGCCAAACAAGTTATCGGATGCGGAGAAACTCCTGCTGGCCCAACAGGCATTCCGCGAATTCCACGCCAAGTGCTTTTGGTACCTGCGCAAAGACCTGCCGATCACACCGGCGGATCTTTCCGAAATTGCCCGCGGCCTGCGGCAGAACGGCGGGCGGCGGGGATTTCAGTTGGCAGAAACATTCTCATGCCGTTAACCGCCTTCCAACAGCGCGTGCTTCAACTCCTGGCCGGCAACCGCAGCCCTGAAAGTTACCTCGCGGGTGCTACCGTAATCCATCGGCCGCCGGACAGCCCCAGGTTTTCGGAAGATTTGGATTTTTTTCATGATGTTGCCGAAAGCGTGGCGGTATGCGCGGAACATGATGCCACCGTCCTGCGCGGCGAGGGGTACGAGATCGCGTGGCAACTGCAAACCCCCGCCTTCTACCGGGCGATGGTTTCCCGCACCGGGCAAACCTTGAAGCTGGAATGGGCACAGGACACGGCCTTCCGTTTCTTTCCGGTGGAACGGGATGCGACTTGCGGCTACCGCCTCCATGTGGCTGACGCCGCAGTCAACAAGATTTTGGCGGTGGCGGGCCGATCGGAGGTTCGTGATTTTGTGGACCTGCTTTATCTCGACCGCGCCTTCCTGCCGATCGGCGCCCTGTGCTGGGCCGCCTGCGGTAAAGACCCTGGATTCACCCCGGAATTTCTCTTGCAACAGATCAATCGGCATGCCGTTTACACCCAGCATGATCTTGACCGATTGATGCTCAGTGTCAAGCAAGAACTTCCGGCATTGAAGCGGCAATGGTTGGCGGCCATGGAAAAAGCAACGACGCTGGTGAACGCGCTGCCCGGCGATGACATGGGCTGCCTCTATTTGAATGCGCGGGGAGAGGCCGTCGCTCCAGATCCGGGTTCACCGGATTTTTTCGGATGGCGCCGGCACTTTGGTTCGCCGTGCGGGGCATGGCCGGTCGTGCTGCCGTAAGCCGTTCCCAGGTTGCCAAATAGAACTCACCGTTTTCCCGCCGCTTGGCCAACGGCCGTCGGGGGGCCGGCAGCGGGGGCCGCGCCAGGCGCGGCGCTGGAGTTTGGAAAAAGTACGGGGCTTAAGGCCGGCTTCGTCCCGTAGGGACTGAATGAAAATAGGCAGGGGCTTCAGCCCCTGTTCCGAAAAATGAAACGATGGCGTGCCGTAGGTACGCCGCGATTCGCCGCGTACCTGACGGCACGCGAAATGGGG
>JBAZJM010000016.1:0-29501 GCA_041651315.1 Lentisphaeria bacterium
CAGGAAGGAGAACATCGTTGGCATACTATATCGCCGGCCGCGCGCCGGCGTCCAAATTTTCGAATCCAAAACGGCCGGACGTCGGCCCGGCCTTTGGCTGCCGGCCGGCCCCCTCCCGTGCGGCCCACCCAACGGGGCGCCCGGGAAATCACCGAAACCAATGCGGCGCTTGCGTTTCACGCCCAAACGGGTTATTCTTTAGGTACAGGGTGCGACGCCTAACCGGCCCGCGGCCCGGCCGGGCCGGAAAAAGAGGAGTAAGAACCATGAGCAACATTCTCAACTTGCTGGTGGAAAAGCAGACGGCCTTGTGGCGGATGAAGCGCCAGCTGGAGGATTTGCGCCAGCGGCCCGGCCGCTGCCTGGAAAACGACGTGGCCTACGGTCCCTGCCTGCTGGTGTCGCGCCAGCGCGGCAGCGGCGGCGGCGCCATTGCCTGCCTGGTGGGCGAACGGCTGGGCTGGCATCTGTTCAACAAAGGGCTCATTGATGAGATCCGAAAACTGCCCCAACTCCAGAAACAGCTGCTGGAGAGCGTGGACGAGGCGACGCGGGGGAAATGGGAGGAGACCTTTCACCATGAACCCAAGCCGGGCGACCGCGGGTTTGACGACTACCTGCGCGACCTGCGGCGGTTGGTGCTGACCCTGGGGCACCAAGGGGATGTCATTGTGGTGGGGCGCGGCGCGCAGTACATCCTGCCCGCCGCCTGCGCCCTGCGGGTGCGGGTGGTGGCGCCGGCGGCCGTGCGGCTGCGGCGGATGATTGATGCCGACAAGCTGTCGCCGGCGGCGGCCCAGGCCGAACTGGAAAAAAGCGACCGCGACCGCGAAGCCTTTGTCCAGCATGGTTTTCAGCGCGACTCCGGGTCCCCACTGGAATACGACCTGGTGATCAATACCGAACATGTCACCTATGAGGCGGCAGCCGGGATTGTGCGGCAGGCCCTTCATGAAAAATTGGGGGTGGCCCTGGAGAAGACGGCGGCCACCGTTCAGCAGCGGGCCGCGGAGGCCCGGTGGGAGTGAGGCGTAAGACGTGACTCGTGACCCGTGATTAGAAATTCCGCGTCAGGCAAAAGGGGGTGGGCGAGTTGCAGGCGGTGATCCAGCGGCTGATGGAAGCGGAGGACGAGGCGGCGCGGCTGGTGGCGGCGGCCCGTGCCGAGGCGGCGGCCACGCTGGCCCAGGCCCGGCAGACGGCCGCGACCCTGGCGGAACAGTCCGCCCGGCAGGCCGCTGGCGAGGCGGATGATGTGCGGCAGGCGTCCGCCCGGGAGGCGGAAGGGGAACGGCAGGAGCAGTTGCGGCAGGCCGCGGTTGCGATCACGGCGGCGGGCGGCCTGGAACCGGGCCGCCGGCAACAGGTGGTGGCGGCGGCGCTGGCCTGTGTCCGCGGCTGGCGCCCGCCCGCGACGGGATGAAACAGCCATGCATGTGGCGGCAACCAACCTGGATTATCTGGTTGCCCGCCTTCACGGCCGGCGCAGCCGGTTGGCGGAGGAGGAGCGGCTGGAGCCGTTGTGCCGCCTGTCGACGCTGAGCGAACTCAGCCGCGCCGTCCTGCCCGGCGCCGACCTTGCGTCCGCGGCGCTGCTGCAACGGGGGCTGCTGCAGGCGCTGCTGCGGGAATGGTCGGAAATCGCGGCGCAACTGGACGGCGCGGCGGCGGCCTGGATGGCCTGGCTGCCGGTCCGGTTTCAGGTTGAGAATCTCAAGGTGCTGGCCCGCGGCGTGGTCAGCCGCACGCCTTGGGCACGGCTGCGGGAGCACTTGGTGGCGCTGCCGGATGACCTGGCATTGGATGCGGCGGCGCTGCTGGCGGCGTCCGATCTGGAAGCGTTCGCCGCCCGGCTGCCGGCGGGACGCTGGAACGGCGGCCGCCGGAAGGTTTCCGAGCCCGGCCGGCCCGGGGCCGGCCTTCTTCTCTTGGAGGCCGCGCTGGACGGCGGCTATTTTCAGGAACTGCTGGCCCGCACCGCCCTGCTGCCGGCCGCGGAACAGGAGACGGTGCGGCCGCTGGTGTCCCAAGAGGTGGCCGGCTTCCTGCTGATGTTGGCCGTCCGGGGACGCTTCTGGTACCAGCTGCCGGCGGCGGTGCTGGCGCCGCTGCATGTCCGCGGCGGCGGTGTCACCCCGGAACGGTTCGCGGCGCTGCTGGCCGCGCCGGACCTGGCGGCGGCCGCCGGCCTGGCCGTTGGCCAGGCGATTGACGCCCTGCCGGCCGGCCAGGAGCCGGTGCCCGCCCTGTTGGAGGCGCTGGTGTGGAGCCGTTTCCGGCGGCTGGCCAACCAGGCGTTCCGGCGCAGGCCGCTGGGATTTGGCGCCGTGGCCGGCTACGCGGGGCTGCGGCGGGTGGAAACGGCGAACCTGATCACCGTGTCCGAAGGGATACGCCTGGGCCTGCCGGCCGGGGCGATCCGCGCACGGCTGATTCCGCGCGCCCATTGGGAGGCGACGGATGTTTAGGCCGGAACCCATGATGCGGCTGAGTGCGGTCGTCCTCCAGCGGGATGAGCGGGCGGTGTTGCGCGACCTGGGGCGGCTGGGCACGCTGCAACTGATCCGTAGCGGGGCCGGTCCGGCGCCGCGGCCGCCGCCGGACCGCGGTGCGGAGATCGCCCGCCTGGACGGTCTGCTGGCGCGGATCGCGGCGCTCCGCCGGACCCTGGACATCACGGTTCCGGCCGCCGGCGGGGCGGCAGTGTTGGCTGCCGCTGCGGCGGAACCGGTTGAGGCGGCACTGGCTGAACTGGAGGCCCGAAGCGACCGCCTCCTGCAGTCCCGCCAGCGGCTGCTGAAACGGCAGGCCGAATGGGCGGCGGTGGGCGGCCGGGTGGCGCGTTATCACGGTTTGGCGTTGCCGCTGGAGGGGCCGGACGCGTTCACGTTTTTGCATTTCGTCACCGGATTTCTGCCGGCGGAGAAACTGGGGCAGCTTGAAGCCGAGGCGGCCGGCGCGGTGGCGCTGCTGCCGCTGCCTGCCGAAGGGGGGCGGCGGCCGCTGATTGCCATGACCACCCGCCAGGACCGGCCCGCCTTGGAACAGCTGCTGCAGCGGCTGGGGTTTCAGGCCGATCCGCTGCCGGTGGCGGCCGGAACCACCACGGACGGCCTGGCGGCGGAGAGCCGGCGGGAACAGGAGCAGGCGGCGGCCGAACTGGCGCGGTGGCAGGCGGAGCGGCAACTCCTGGTAGCGGAGTCCGCACCGCGGCTGGCGGTCTGGGAGCAGCGCGCCGGCCTGGAACGGCAGTTGCTGGAGGCGGAGCAGCATTTCACCCGCACGGCGGCCGCCGTGCTGGTTTCCGCCTGGATTCCCGCCCGGGAGGCGCCGGCGGCGCTCCGGCGCGTGCGGGAGGTCACCGGCGGCCGGTGCGCGGTGGAGGCCGCCGCACCGGCCGCCGGGACGCCGGATGAGCAGATCCCGGTGTTGCTGCGGCATCCGCGCTGGCTGCAACCCTTTGCGGGGCTGATGACGGCCTATGGCGTGCCGTGCTACCGGGACGTGGAGCCGACGCTGTTCGTGGCGGTCAGCTACCTGCTGATGTTCGGCATGATGTTCGGCGACCTCGGGCAGGGGGCGGTGCTTGCGGCGGCCGGCGCGGTGGCGTGGTTTGCCGGCCGCACCGGCACGGTCCGGGACGCGGGGCTGCTGCTGCTGGGCGCCGGCCTGGCCAGCGGGGTGTTCGGCGTGGTCTACGGCAGCTGTTTCGGGCTGCCGCAGTTCCGGTCCTATGCGCTTTGGCACGATCCGCTGGAGGGGGATCCGGCGGTGCTGATGGGCGCGGCCGTCGGGGTGGGGGTGGTGCTGATCAGCCTGGGGTTGGTGCTGAATGTCATCAACCGTTTGCGGCGGGGCGATGTGGCCGGCGCCCTGCTCGACAAGTTTGGCGTGCTGGGGGCGCTGTTCTACTGGGGCGCGCTGGTCCTGCTGCTGAATCCGGCGCTGCTGCGGAAGCCCGGGGTGGCCGGGCCGGCGCTGGCCCTGGTGCTGGGCGTGCCGCTGGCCGGCTGGCTGCTGCGGGGGCCGCTGGAGCAGTTCCGGCACCGCCACGACTCGCCGGCAGCCCCGGGCGGCGGCCGTCTGCTGGAGGCGGTGGCGGAATCGTTTGCGGAGGCCTTCGAGGCCCTGCTGAGCTATCTCGCCAACACCATCAGCTTCGTGCGTCTGGCCGCCTATGCGCTGAGTCATGCGGCGCTGCTGGCCGCCGCCTTCCTGATGGCGGAGCAGGCCCGGCAGCTGCCCGTCGGGGGCGGCGTGGCGGCCGTGCTGCTCATCGTGGCGGGCAACCTGGCGGCGATCGTCCTGGAAGGGGTCATCGCCGCCATCCAGGCGCTACGTCTCGAATACTACGAGTTTTTTGGGAAATTCTTCCAGGGCGGCGGCCGGCTGTTCACGCCGTTCCGCCTGCCGCTGGAAAACGTGGCGGCGGCGCCGCCGTGACCACAGGAGGGCCCCATGAAGAATCCGGGAAGATCCAAATGGAAGACGGCGGCACTGCTGGCCGGGTGGCTGTTGCTGACGGGTTCGGCGGCGCTGGCCCAAGGGGCCGGGCCGGCGGCTGCGTCGGCGGAATATTCACTGGTTGACCGGACCGTCGGCCTGGGGCTGGCGGCCGCTTTGGCCATCGGCATCAGCGCCCTGGCCGCCGGCTATGCCGTGGGGCGGATCGGCTCCGCGGCCCTGGGGGCGCTGGCGGAGAAGCCCGAGCTGTTCACCCGCAGCATCCTGTTCATCGCGCTGGCGGAGGGGCTGGCCGTGCTCGGCTTCGCCATTGCGATGCTGTTGCTGCAAAAAATCTAGGGTGAAAAGGAATGGGGGGTCCCCATGTCAGCCTACTGCATTGCCGACGAGGACACGGTGCGCGGGTTCCGGCTGGCCGGCATTGACGGCCAGGCTGTGGCCGGCACGGCGGAGGCGGCCGCCGCCTTCGGGCGGGCGGTGGCGGATGCCGGCTGCGACCTGCTGATCCTCGGCGGGCCGGCGGTGGCCGGCATTCGGGCACCGGTGGAACGGCTCCGGCTGGAGTGCGACCGCCCGCTGGTGGTGGAACTGCCGGCGGCGGCCGGCGGAGCGGACGGCCGCCTGGGACTGCGCCGGCTGGTGCGGGAGGCGGTGGGGATTCATCTCGACAACGGGGAGGACCGCTGACGCCCATGGACAGTGCCGAACATGACCGTTCCGAACGCTTGCGGGAAGAAATCCTGGCCGTGGCGCGGCGGGAAGCCGGGGCGATCCGGCAGGCCGCGCAACAGGCGGCCGCCGCCGTGCTGGCCAAGGCCGAAGGTGAGGCGGCCCGGGCGCGGGAGGCCCGGCTGGCCGCCGCGCGGGCCGCCGCCGCCACCGCCCGGGAGCTGGCCCTGGCGGCCGTTCCCGTCGCGGTGGGGCGCCTGTGGGCGGAGCATGTGGAGGACCAGCTTGACGAGATCCGCGCGGAAATCCTCCGGCGGTTGACGCCCCCGGCGGGGGATGAGCGCCGCGAAACGGTGGTCGCGCTGGCGGCGGCGGCCGTCCGCCAGCTGGCCGGCGAGCGATTCACGCTGCTGCTGTCATTGGCGGACGCCGCGGCCTTCGGCGACGGGCTGGCGACGGCCGTTGCCGGGGGTGCCGGCCGGCAGCCGCTGGAGTTGCAAGTGGTCGGCGCGGCGGCGGTTCCGGACGGGGGCGTGATGGTCCGGGATGCCGACGGCCGGCAGGAATGGGACAACCGGCTGCCGGCGCGGCTGCAGCGGTTGTGGCCGGAACTCCGGCGGCAGATCGCCGGCCATCTGCCGGGCTGTGCCGCTGGCGCTGATGCGACGGGGGGAGGTGGCGCATGAGCACGGCGGCCAGCAGCAACCAGCCGGTGGTCGTCCGGGTCAGCGGCCCGATTGTCACGGCGGCCGGCATGGCGGACGCGCAGATGTATGAAGTCGTCCGGGTCGGCGAGCTCGGGCTGACGGGCGAGGTTGTGCGGCTGGCCGGGGAGCGCGCCGTCATCCAGGTTTACGAGGACACGGCGATGCTCAAGCCCGGCGCCCCGGTCGAGCGCACGGGCGCGCCGCTGTCGGTGTGGCTGGGGCCGGGATTGATCGGCAACATCTATGACGGCATCCAGCGGCCGCTGCCGGCCATTCAGCGGCGCAGCGGGGCGTGGCTGCGGCGCGGCGAGAAGACGGATCCGCTCGACCCCGCCCGGCGGTGGCCGTTTACCCCGTGCGTGCAGGCCGGTGCCGCCGTGACGGCGGGGCAGGCGCTGGGCGAGGTGGCGGAAACGCCGCTGGTCCGGCACCGCATCCTGGTGCCGCCGGCGGTGGCCGGCACGGTCCGCTCGATCGCCCCGGCCGGCGACTACGCCCTGCGCGATCCGGTGGCGGTGCTCGACACGGCCGCGGGGCCGCATGAGGTGACCCTGCTCCAGCAGTGGCCGGTGCGGGTGCCCCGGCCGATCCGGGAACGGCTGCGGATCGACCGGCCGCTGATCACCGGCCAGCGGATCATCGACACCTTTTTCCCGCTCGGCAAGGGCGGGGCGGCGGCGATTCCCGGCGGCTTCGGCACCGGCAAGACGATCACCCAGCATCAGCTCGCCAAGTGGTCCGATGCCGAGATCATCGTCTTTATCGGCTGCGGCGAACGCGGCAACGAGATGACCGAGGTGCTGCGCGAGTTCCCCGAACTCAAGGACCCGCGTTCCGGCCGGCCGTTGATGGAGCGCACCATCCTGATCGCCAACACCTCGAACATGCCGGTGGCGGCGCGCGAAGTCAGCATCTATACCGGCATCACGCTGGCCGAATACTACCGCGACATGGGGTTGAATGTCGCCGTGTTCGCCGACTCCACCAGCCGTTGGGCCGAGGCCTTGCGGGAACTGGCGGCGCGCCTGGAGGAGATGCCGGCGGAGGAGGGGTTCCCGGCGACGCTGCCGACCCGGCTGGCGCAGTTCTACGAACGCGGGGGCGCGGTCACCACCCTGGGCGGCGAGGCCGGGTCGGTGAGCATGGTCGGGGCGGTCAGTCCGCCCGGCGGCGACTTTTCCGAGCCGGTGACCCAGCACACGCTGCGCTTCATCCGCTGTTTCTGGGCGCTCGACACCGAACTGGCCAACGCCCGGCATTATCCGTCGATCCACTGGCTCCGGTCCTATTCCGAGTATGTCGGCGAGGTCGGCGCCTGGTGGGCGGCGCTGGCTCCCGACTGGCACGAGCTGCGCACCGAGGCGCTGACGCTGCTGCAGCGCGAGGACCGGCTGCAGCAGATCGTCCGGCTGGTCGGGCCGGACACGCTGCCCGAAACGCAGCGCTGGCTGCTGACCGCCGCCGAGCTGCTCAAGGACGGGTTCCTTGCGCAGAACGCGTTTGACGACAAGGACATGTTCTGCACCCCGGAGCGGCAGGTGGCGCTGCTGCGGCTGATCCTGATGCTGCACCGCCGGGGGCATGCGCTGATCCAGGCCGGGGTGCCGCTGGCGAAGCTGTGCGGGCTCTCCTGCCTGCCCCAGGTCATGCGCGCCAAGTCTGTTTTCGGCAACGATGAACTGGCGGGACTGGCGGAGCTGGAGCGCCGTGTCGGCGAGGAATTGGACGGGCTGGCGAAGAACGGGCAGGACGGAGAAAAACGGACATAACGGACAGAACGGACACAACGGACACAACGGAACTGGGCCGGCGGGCAACGGCGGGGTAGGGAGGGTGGTGCGTTCAACGGTGCAGCGGCGGGCAACGCCAACCGAATCCGTTCTGTCCGTTGTGTCCGTTCTGTCCGTTGTGTCCGTTCCCAAGCCCAAACAGGAGGTGAAACGACATGCCGGAGCTGACTTTCACGGTCGACGACCATGGCCTGGAATACTGCGGCGCGGCGCGCATTGACGGGCCGCTGGTGGTCGTGGAGCGGGTGCGGGACGCCGGCTACGACGAGCTGGTGGAGATCACCGATCCCGGCGGCCGGCCGCGCCTGGGGCGCGTGCTGGACGTGTCGGCGGCGCAGGCGGTGGTCCAGGTGCTCGAGGGCACCACCGGGCTGGCGGGGCGGACGCTGCGGGCGCGTTTTCTCGGCGAGAGTTTCCGGCTGCCGGTGTCGCGGCAGCTGCTGGGGCGGGTGTTTGACGGGCTGGGGCGGCCGGCCGACGGCGGGCCGCCGGCGCTGTCGGCGGACCGGCGCGACGTCAACGGCCTGCCGATCAATCCGAACGCCCGCCGGTATCCGCGCGAGTTCATCCAGACCGGGCTGTCGGCGATCGACGGCATGAACGCGCTGGTGCGCGGCCAGAAGCTGCCGATCTTCTCCGGCAACGGTCTGCCGCACGACCGGGTGGCGGCGCAGATCATCCGCCAGGCGCGGCTGCTGGAGGAGCAGGCACCGTTCTCGATCGTGCTGGCGGCGATGGGGGTGAAGCACGACGTGGCGGAGTTCTTCATGCGCACCCTGCGCGACTCCGGCGCGCTGGCCCGCTCGGCGATGTTCTTTTCCCTGGCCGACGCGCCGAGCGTGGAGCGGCTGCTGACGCCGCGCCTGGCGCTGACCCTGGCCGAGCATCTGGCCTTCGATTGCGGCCAGCATGTGCTGGTGGTGCTCACCGACATGACCAACTACTGCGAAAGCCTGCGCGAGGTCGGCACGGCGCGCGGCGAGATTCCCGGCCGCAAAGGTTATCCCGGCTACCTGTACTCCGACCTGGCCGGCCTTTACGAGCGCGCCGGCCGCATCGAGGGCTCGCCGGGGTCGGTCACCCAGATGGCCATCCTGACCATGCCGTCCGATGACATCAGCCATCCGGTGCCGGACCTGACCGGGTACATCACCGAAGGGCAGATCGTCCTCGACCGCGACCTGTTCCAGCGCGGCGTCTATCCGCCGATTGCCGGGCTGCCCAGCCTGTCGCGGCTGATGAAGGACGGGGTCGGCCGGGGCTACACGCGCGACGATCATCCGGCGCTGGCCAGCCAGCTCTTTGCCTGCTACGCCCACGTCAAGCGTGTCCGCGGCCTCGCCGATGTGATCGGCGAGGAGGAGCTGAGCCCGCTGGACAAGCAGTATCTGGCGTTCGGCACGGCCTTCGAAACGCGCTTCCTGAACCAGGGCGAGGACGAAAACCGCACCATCGCCGCCACCTTGGACCTGGGCTGGGACTTGCTGGCGCTGCTGCCCCGCGACGAACTGCACCGCCTCAGCGACACCCTGCTGGCGCAGCATTACCGGAAGGGGGGGTGACGCCATGCCCCGGCTCAATGTGTCGCCGACCAAGTCCGGCCTGCTGGCCCTGAAACGCCAGCTGGCCTTCGCGGAGGAAGGCCGCGATCTGCTTGAGCAGAAGCGCCAGATCCTGATTTTTGAACTGATGCGCCGCCTGGAGCGCACCGGCGAGCTGGAGCAGCGCGTCGCCGACGCCTACCGGCGCGCCCTGACCGCCCTGCGCGAGGCGGCGCTGGACATCGGTTCCGCCGCCCTGGAGCGGGCGGCCCTCGGCGGCGGTGCCCCGGCCATGGGGCAGGGGGCCGGACAGCGGCTGGCCGGGGTGCGCCTGCCCCGGCTCCAGGCGCCGCCGGCGGCGGACGCCGCCCCGTTCGGGGTGGGCGGAACCTCGGCCAGCACCGACGCCGCGGCCCGCCGTTTTGCCGCCCTGCCGCCGCTGCTGGCCGAGCTGGCGGAACTGGAGACCGCCGTGCGGCGTCTGGCCGGCGAACTCCGCAAGACCCAGCGCCGCTGCAATGCGCTGACCAAGGTGTTCATTCCGCGCTGCCGGGAAACGGTCACCTACATCGCCGAATCACTGGAAGAACGCGAACGCGAGGAGCGGATCATCCTGAAAATGACCCGCGACCGCCTCGCCGCTGCCGCGGAGGTGTCCGCCACGGCCTGAAACAAGCGCCGGACCGGGCACAAATCGGGGGGCGGATGCGCCATGGCGGAAAACGGTGCCAGCGACGTTTGGGCGAGGTCATTGCGCCAATTGCGGGACGGCCAGATTGATTTTGTGGTCATCGGCGGCGCCGCTGCGCGCCATGAAGCTGGCCATTGCCCGTCCCATTGACCTGGCGGATGTCCAGATGATCGACGAGTTGGCCGCGTTTTTGGGCGCGCCGCCGCGTCCCGCCGGCCAAGAACCGGCGTGACGCGGCAACATTGCAACCGCCTGAGTTGCATTTTTGCGACGACGGGCGATATTTTAGCCCTTTGTGTTTTTCCTCAATCCGTCGTTGGTGACGCGGACGGCGGGATCCGGGAAACAAACGCGTCGCAACCCGTTCAACCAGGTCTAGCTACATGGCGAAGCAGAGCAGCAAACAGGCGCCGTCCAAATCCATTGTCGACTTGAACAACCTTCCTGAAAGCATGGAAGCCTTGTTGGGGAGCACCGACAAGGGCAAGGGCATGGCCACCGGCAAGGTGGTCAACGGCAAAGTGGTGGAGAAGCGGGACAACGGCGTCCTGGTTGACATCGACTACAAGGCGGAAGGGTTTGTGCCCAAGGAAGAGTTCGGCGCCGAATGGGAGGCGCTGGCGGTTGGGCAGGAGATCCGGGTGTTCCTGGATCAGGTTGAAGACGAGAACAGCATGCCGCGGCTGAGCGTCCAGAAGGCGCGTCTGCAGCAGGCGTGGGAAAATATTGTCACCAACTGCGCCGAGGGCAGTGTGATCAAGGGCATCATCCGCCAGCGCGTCAAGGGCGGCGTGATTGTCGATGTCGGCGGCGTGGATGCGTTTCTGCCGGGGTCCCAGGTGGACATCGGCCCGGTGCGCAGCCTGGAGAGCTACATCGGCCAGGAAGGCGACTTCAAGATCATCAAGATCAATTCCGACCGGCGCAACATCGTGGTCAGCCGCCGCGAACTGCTGGAAGCTGTCCGCGCCGAGCAGCGCGCCGCGCTGCTGACCGAACTGCGGCCCAACGAGACCCGTCGCGGCGTGGTGAAGAACATCACCGACTTCGGCGCCTTCGTGGACCTCAACGGCATCGACGGCCTGCTGCACATCACCGACATGAGCTGGGGCCGCATTGCGCATCCGAGCGAGATGCTCAAGGTGGGCGACGAGATCGAGGTGATGATCCTGAGCGTCGACCATGAGCGGCAGCGCGTCTCCCTGGGGCTCAAGCAGAAGGAAGGCAACCCCTGGGATACCGCCGACGTCAAGTACCCGGTCAACTCCCGCATCAAGGGCAAGGTGGTCAACGTCATGCCCTACGGTGCCTTTGTCGAGCTGGAGGAAGGCATCGAAGGCCTGATCCACGTTTCCGAGATGAGCTGGACCAAGCGGGTCACCAAGGCCAGCGACATGCTCAAGGTCGGCGACGAGGTCGAGGCGGTGGTGCTGGATGTGCAGCGCGACGCCAAGAAGATTTCACTCGGCCTGCGCCAGACCATGGAGAATCCGTGGGAAGTGATCGCCGAGAAGTTCCCCAAGGGCACCCGCATCCAGGGCAAGGTCCGCAACATGACCTCCTATGGCGCCTTCGTGCAGATCCAGGACGACATCGACGGCATGATCCACGTCTCCGACATGTCCTGGACGCGCAAGGTGAACAATCCGGCCGACTTCCTGCAGAAGGGCCAGGAAGTGGAGGCGGTGATCCTGGACATCGACCCGGTGCAGCAGCGCATCTCCCTGGGGATGAAGCAGCTGGCCGACGACCCGTGGTCCAACATCGACGCCTACTTCAAGGTCAACGACATGGTCGAGGGCAAGGTGGTGAAGATCGCCTCCTTCGGCGCCTTTGTCGAACTGCCCCACGGCATTGAAGGGCTGATCCACATCTCCCAGATCGCCGACAAGCGGGTGGAGAAGGTCAAGGACGTCCTCAAGCCCGACGACATGGTGAACGCCCGGGTGATCAAGATCGACGCCGAGGAACGGCGCATCGGCCTGAGCCTGCGCGCCGCCGGTGCCGAAGCCACGCCCGAAGAGATTGCCGCCGCCACCGCCGCCAGCACGCTGCGGCCGGGCGAGGCGATGGTGGACTTGGGCGACGTGTTTGCCAGCGCCGAACGCGAGGCCGCGGCCCGCGAAGAGGAAAAGAGCGAATAATCCGTTCCGCCGGGGTTTGCAGTCCCGGCGGGCGATGCTACAGTACACCGTTTTTTCTTGCGCCCACGTAGCTCAGATGGTAGAGCGCGTCCTTGGTAAGGACGAGGTCACCGGTTCAATCCCGGTCGCGGGCTCCATTCTTGTTACCCCAGACCAAGGCCCCAGATAGGAGACGCAGAACATGGCGAAGGAAACATTCCAGAGGACGAAACCGCACGTCAACGTGGGCACCATCGGCCACGTCGACCATGGCAAGACCACCTTGACGGCGGCCATCACCAACGTGCAGGCCCTGAAGGGGTTGTCCAGCTTCATCAAGTACGATGAAGTCGCCAAGGCCTCCGAATCCCAGGGCCGCCGCGACCCGACCAAGATCCTGACCATTGCCATCTCGCACGTTGAGTACCAGTCCCCCAAGCGCCACTACGCCCACGTTGACTGCCCCGGACACGCCGACTATGTGAAGAACATGATCACCGGCGCGGCGCAGATGGACGGCGCGATCCTGGTGGTGAGCGCGGTGGACGGCCCGATGCCGCAGACCAAGGAACACGTGCTGCTGGCCCGCCAGGTTGGCGTGCCGCGCATCGTGGTGTTCCTGAACAAGGTCGACCTGGTCGACGACAAGGAACTGCTGGACCTGGTCGAGATGGAAGTCCGCGACCTGCTGAACAAGTACGAGTTCCCCGGCGACACCACCCCGATCATCCGCGGTTCCGCCCTGGCGGCGATGAATGCCAAGTCGGCCGACGAGCCGGGCGCCGCCTGCATCGGCGAGCTGATGGACGCCATCGACAGCTTCATTCCCGATCCGGAGCGCCCGATCGACCTGCCCTTCCTGATGCCGATCGAAGACGTGTTCTCGATCGAAGGCCGCGGCACCGTGGTGACCGGCCGTATCGAGCGCGGCGTGATCAAGGTCGGCCAGGAAATCGCGATCATCGGCATCAAGGACACGGTCAAGACGACCGTGACCGGCGTCGAGATGTTCCGCAAGCTGTTGGACCAGGGCCAGGCCGGTGACAATGTCGGCTGCCTGCTCCGCGGCACCAAGAAGGAAGACGTGGAGCGCGGCCAGGTGCTGGCGATCCCCGGCTCCATCACCCCGCACAAGAAGTTCAAGGCGGAAGTGTACGTCCTGAGCAAGGAAGAAGGCGGCCGTCACACGCCGTTCTTCAACGGCTACCGCCCGCAGTTCTACTTCCGGACCACGGACGTGACCGGCGTGCTGAACCTGCCGGAAGGCACCGAGATGGTGATGCCGGGCGACAACGTCCAGATGACCGTCGAGCTGATCTGCCCGATCGCCATGGAGAAGACCTTGCGCTTCGCCATCCGCGAAGGCGGCCGCACCGTTGGCGCGGGCCGCGTGACCGAGATCATCGAATAACCAGAACATCCGCCGGCCGGCCGGCGTCGTCGCAACCGTCCCCCGACAACGGGGGCAGGGCGGCGGCCACCGGTTCCGGCCCGACAGCCCCGGCGTACCCGCCACCCGCGTGGATGGCGCGCCGGGGCCCCGGTTTTCCTAAAGCAGGAGTTTCGCCATGCCCCGCGAACTGGTCATCATGGCCTGCACCGAGTGCAAGCGCCGCAATTATACCACGAACAAGAACAAGCGGACCACTTCCGGCCGTTTGGAAAAGAAGAAATACTGCCCCGCCGAGAAACGGCATACGCTGCATCGCGAGACCAAGTGAGCGTGACCGGCATGGCCGGGGGAAAGCAGGCGTCCAGCGTAGGCGAGTAGCTCAATTGGTAGAGCAGCGGTCTCCAAAACCGCAGGTCGCAGGTTCGATCCCTGTCTCGCCTGCCAATTCTATCGAGACGGAACGGGGTGCCATGACGGCTGTCCCGGCGCAGAGGGCGGAATCATCCGAGCATGCAGAATCCGATTCATCTAGTCCGCGACTGGTACCTGCAGGTGGTGGGCGAACTGCGCAAATGCGCGTGGCCGACCCGGCAGGAGCTGGTGGAATCCACCCTGGTGGTAATCATCTCGGTGGCCTTGCTGAGCATATATGTGATGGGGCTGGACTGGATCAGCGGCGCGGCTATCCGGCTGTTGATGGGAACCTGGTGACGAAGCGTCAATCTCCGGCCCTGGCGGGCATCCGCCGGTCCGGGGAGCATGCTAGGGCAGATAAAGACTATGGCTGAACATGAGCAGGCACAGGGCCAGTGGTTTGTGGTCCAGGCGTTGTCCGGGCAGGAGATGAAGGCCGCGGACAGCCTGAAGCGCCGCTGCCAGCAGGAGGGGGCCGCCGATTTCCTTTTCCAGGTCGAAGTGCCGACGGAAAAGGTGTCGGAAGTGCGCCACGGCCGGAAGACCACGATGAACCGGAAGTTCTTTCCGGGCTACATCCTGGTGCGCATGCAGTTGTATGCGGAACCCGGGCAGATCGACCCGCGCGCCTGGTACTTCATCAAGGAGACCCAGGGAGTGATCGGCTTCATCGGCGGCGAACGGCCGGTGGCGCTGGCGGACAGCGAGGTCGATGCGATTCTGAACCAGGCGCGGCCGGGCGAAGAGCTGCCGAAGCCGAAGATCGACTTCATCATTGGCGAGACGGTGACCATCAAGGATGGGGCGTTCGAGAATTTCGAGGGCAGTGTGGAAGCGGTTGATCCGACCCGCGGCAAGCTGCGGTTGTCGGTGGTCATTTTCGGGCGTTCAACGCCTGTTGAGGTTGAGTACTGGCAGGTCGAGCGGGGCTGAGTCGTTCCGCCCGGGCAAGGAGATAACAATCGCCGGACGACATCTGGCAGGGGGCTTGCCAGCCCGGACCAGGGTCGTTCGAGAAATGAGGGACAATGGCGAAGAAAGTCACGGCGCAGATTCGTCTGCAGATTCCTGCCGGCGCCGCCAACCCCGCGCCCCCTGTGGGGCCCGCGCTGGGTCAGGCCGGTGTCAACATCATGGAATTCTGCAAACAATTCAACGCGGCGACGCAGTCCCAGGCGGGCCTGGTCATCCCCGTGGTCATCACGGTGTACCAGGACCGGTCATTCACCTTCATCACGAAGTCACCCCCCGCGTCGGTGCTTCTGAAGAAGGCGGCCAATCTGGCGTCCGGCGCCAAAGAAACCGGACGTGAGAAGGTCGGGAAAGTGACCAAGGCGCAGTTGATGGAGATTGTCAAGGCCAAGCAGGCCGACATCAACGCGCGCACTCCTGAGGCGGCGATGCGCATCATCGCGGGCACGGCACGCAGCATGGGAATTGAGGTGGTCGATGAGTAAGCGAAGCAAACTCTATACGGCGCGGGCTGCGCTGTTCGACCGCGCCAAGGCGTATCCCGTGGCGGATGCCATGCAGCTGCTCAAGAAAATGCCGGTGTGCAAGTTCGACGAAACGGTCGAGCTGGCGTGCCGGTTGGGCGTAGACACCCGGCAGTCGGACCAGGTCATCCGCGGTGCGGTGAGCCTGCCCCATGGCACCGGCAAAAAGGTGCGGGTGGTGGTCATTGCCAGCGGCGATGCGGCGGAAGCCGCTCAGAAGGCTGGCGCCGACGAGGTCGGTTTTGAAGAATTGTTGGAACGCATCAAAGGCGGCTGGCTGGATTTCGACATCATGGTCGCGACGCCGGCGGCGATGCAGAAGGTGCGCACCCTGGGCAAGGTGCTGGGCCCCCGCGGGCTCATGCCGAATCCCAAGACGGGCACCGTCACCGATGACACCGCCGCGGCGGTGCGCGATGCCAAGGCCGGCCGGGTGGAATACCGGGCTGATCGCGGCGGCTGCGTGCACGTGCCGATCGGCAAGCTGTCGTTCCCGCCGGAGAAACTGGCGGAAAACGCCGGCGTGGTTCTGCAGGTGTTGGCCAAGAGCCGCCCCGCGGCGGTCAAGGGCACCTATCTGCTGAGCACCACGGTCAGCACCACCATGAGTCCGGGCATCCGTTTGGATTACCGGATCAGCGAGAAGGCGTGAACCCATGAGAGCGGAAAAAGAACAGCTCCTGAATCACTTGCAGGGACTGCTGACCGCTTCCAGCGGCGCGTTCCTGATGGCCTACAAGGGCATGAAGGTCATTGACTTCAGCGCCCTGCGCAAAAATCTGGCGGCGTCCGAGGCCGAATGCCACGTGGTTCCCAACCGCTTGCTGAAGCGGGCGGCCACGGGGTGCGGCTTCACTGAGCTGGCCGACCTGAAGGTGGCCGGTGAGACGATGCTGGTGAGCGGCGGCGCCGACCCGGTCAAGGTGGCCAAGGTGCTCGCCGATTTCGGCAAGGATCGCAAGACCCTGCAGTTCAAGGCGGGGTTGCTGAGCGGCAAGTTGTTGTCGGTGGCCGACTCCAAGGCCCTGGCCGAACTGCCGTCCCGCGAGGTTCTGCTGGCCCAGTTGCTGGGCCTGTTGCAGGCGCCGTCGCGGCAGCTGGTCACGGTCCTCAACGCCAAGGTGGCGAGCGTGGTGTACGCGCTGAATGCGTACGTCGGCAAAAAAGAACAAGCAGCTTAACCCATAAAGTCCAAAGAATAAGAGGAAGCACAACATGAGCGAAGAAACCAAAGTGGTCGTGTCCGCGGAAATGGAAACCTTCATTTCCTACATTGAGAAGCTGACGGTCCTCGAGCTGTCCCAGCTGGTCAAGGCCCTGGAGCAGCGCCTCGGCGTCAGCGCCGCGGCCCCGGTTGCGGCGGCGGCGGCGGCCCCCGGTGCGGCGGCCCCCAAGGCCGAGGAGAAGACCGACTTCACCGTGGTCCTGACCAAGACCGGCGACAACAAGATTTCGGTCATCAAGGAAGTCCGTGCCATCACCGGCCTGGGCCTGAAAGAGGCCAAGGAGCTGGTTGACGGCGCGCCGAAGCCGATCAAGGAGGGCGTTGCCAAGGCAGATGCCGAGAAGATGAAGGCGCAGCTCGAAGCCGCCGGCGCGGCGGTCGAGCTGAAGTAACAGCATCCGCCTTCGGGCGGGTGATCACGAGCGGGAGCGGGGACCCATGCCGGCATGGGTTCCCCGTTTCCTGCCGTTTTGTCTTTGTGGCGGGGGCGCCCGAAACGGCGTCCGGCAGGGTTCTCGAACAGGCACGCGGGGTGAGTCATGGCTGAACGGATCAGTTTTGGCAGGATCAAGGAAGTTCTGGAGATTCCGGATCTGGTCGGAATCCAGGTGGAGTCCTATGACCAGTTCCTCCAGGCGGACGTGCCGCCGGAGAAACGGCGGAAACAGGGGCTTCAGGAAGTCTTCCAGGAAATCTTCCCCATCGAGAGCTTCGACCAGCAGTCGGTGCTGGACTTCGTCCGCTACGACATCGGCGCCCCCAAGATGCCGCTGCTCAAGTGCCTCAAGGATGGCGGCACCTTTGCCTCCCCCTTGCACGTCACCTTCCGCCTGCAGACGCCGCGGGACACCAAGGAAGAGAGCATCTACCTGGGCGACCTGCCGCTGATGATGGACAGCGGCGGCTTTGTCATCAACGGCGCCGCGCGCGTCATCATCAGCCAGCTGCACCGGTCGCCGGGCATCTGCTTCGAAAAGGCCCGCCACCCCAGCGGCCGTCTGCTGTACTCGTACCGCGTCATCCCCGACCGCGGCTCCTGGATCGAAGTCCAGTTTGACATCAACGACCTGATTTACATCTACCTGGATCGCCGCCGCCGCCGCCGCAAATTCCTGATCAGCACCTTCCTGCGCGCCATCGGCTTCAACACCAACCACGAGCTGCTGCAGGCCATTTACGGCATCGAGGAGATGCCGCTGGCCAAGCTGGCCAAGGCGGAGAACCTCAACGACTACGTGCTGGTCGATGCGGTGGTCGCCGAGGACCAGCCCGACCACGTGCTGGCCCAGGCGCTCGATCCGCTCAACCCGCAGGTGCTGGACCTGCTGCGCGACGCCAAGGTCAAGAAGGTCTCGGTGGTCGACACCGGCGCCATCGGCCCGGCGTTCATCAACTGCCTGCGCAAGGACACCGCCCACGACACCGACGAGGCCCTGCGCGAAATCTACCGCCGCCTGCGCCCCGGCGACCCGCCAAACGTCACCAATGCCCGGCAGCTGCTCAAGCGGCTGTTCTTCGGCGCCCGCCGCTATGACCTGGGCGAGGTCGGCCGCTACAAGATCAACCAGAAGCTGCACCTGGACATCCCGCTGGACGTCCGCACCCTGGTCAAGGAAGACCTGGTGGCCGCGACCCAGAACCTGATGCGCCTGAAGATGACCAACGGCCAGGTGGACGACATCGACCATCTCGGCAGCCGCCGGGTGCGCACCGTGGGCGAACTGCTGCAGAACCAGTGCCGCGTCGGCCTGCTGCGCACCGAGCGCGTGGTGCGCGAGCGCATGACCCTGATCGACATGGAGACCGAGGACGTCGCCCCCTCCAAACTGATCAATCCCAAGGCGTTTGCCAGCGTCCTGCGCGACTTCTTCGCCCGCAACCAGCTCAGCCAGTTCATGGACCAGACCAACTGCCTGGCCGAGCTGACCAACAAGCGCCGGCTCAGCGCCCTCGGCCCGGGCGGCCTGACCCGCGAGCGCGCCGGTTTCGAAGTCCGCGACGTGCACAACAGCCACTATGGCCGCGTCTGCCCGATCGAGACCCCGGAAGGCCCGAACATCGGCCTGATTTCGTCGCTGGCCATCTACGGCCGCATCAACCGCTACGGCTTCATTGAGACTCCCTACCGCCGGGTGGACAAGGGAGTGGTGACGGCGCATCTCGACTACGTCACCGCCGACGTCGAGGAAAACTTCATTGTGGCCCAGGCCAATGCGCCGCTGGACAGCCACAACCGTTTTGCCAACGAGACCGTCCTGTGCCGCTTCCGCGGTGATTTCCGCGAGTACGCCGCGGCCGAGGTCCAGTACATGGACGTGTCGCCCAAGCAGCTGGTCAGCGCCGCGGCCGGCCTGGTGCCCTTCCTGGAGCACAATGACGCCAACCGCGCCTTGATGGGATCGAACATGCAGCGCCAGGCGGTGCCGCTGATCCGGCCCGAGTCGCCGATCGTCGGCACCGGGCTGGAGCGGATCGTGGCCCGCGACTCGCGCGCCGTGGTCTGCGCCACGGCGGACGGCACGGTTGCCGCCTCGTCCGCGGACCGCATCGTCATCACCCCGGACGGCAAGCTGCCGGCGGATCCCGAGAAGGAGCCGCGCGCCCAGGTTTATACGCTCTTCAAGTTCCTGCGTTCCAACGCCTCGACGCCGATCTCGCAACGCCCTGTGGTGTTCCGCGGCGACAAGGTGAAAAAGGGGCAGGTGATCGCCGACGGCGTGTCCACCGAGAAGGGCGAGCTGGCGCTCGGCCACGACCTGCTGGTGGCCTTCATGCCGTGGTGCGGCTACAACTTTGAGGACGCCATTGTCCTCAGCGAGCGGCTGGTCAAGGAAGACGTCTACACCAGCATCAATATTGCCGAATTTGACATCCAGGCCCGCGACACCAAGCTCGGGCCGGAAGAAATCACCCGCGACATCCCGAATGTCGGCGAGGAGGCGTTGCGCAACCTGGACGCCGAGGGCATCATCCGGGTTGGCGCCGAGGTCAAGCCGGGCGACATCCTGGTCGGCAAGGTCACGCCGAAGAGCGAGACCGAGCTGGCCCCCGAGGAGCGCCTGCTGCGCGCCATCTTTGGCGAGAAGGCCGCGGATGTCAAGGACAGCTCGCTCTACGTGCCCAGCGGCACCGCCGGCATCGTCATGGACGTGCGCCTGGAACGCCGTTTTGACCCGACCCGCGAGAAGCAGTCCAAGGCCGAGCTGAAGAAACAGCTGCACGAGGCCGAGGGCACCTTCAAGAGCCGCTACAACGAAATGGTCGAGGAGCTCACCGAAAAACTGGCCGCCTCCCTGCTTGGCTCCAAGCTGCAGACGGACGTGACCAGCGCCACCGAGGAAGCGGACGTCCTGATCCCCGCCAACCGCAAGATCACCAAGGTGATGTTGCGCAAGATCGCTCAGGGCACCGAAAAGTTCAAGATGCCGGCCGGCCCGGCCCGCGACCAGATCGAGGAAATCGTCAAGCCCTACCGGCCGCGCTTCCGCGACCTGGAGACCCGCCACCGCGAACAGCTGGCCCTGCTGCAGGCCACGGAGGGCGGCGACCCTGGCGTGCCGAAGTCGGTCAAGGTCTACATTGCCAGCCGCCGCAAGATTTCGGTCGGTGACAAGATGGCCGGCCGCCACGGCAACAAGGGTATCGTGGCCCGCATTGTGCCGGTCGAGGACCTGCCCTACATGGCGGACGGCACCCCGGTCGACATCGTGCTCAATCCGCTCGGCGTGCCGAGCCGTATGAATGTCGGCCAGGTGCTGGAAACCCACCTGGGCTGGGCGGCCCACGTGCTGGGCATGAAGGTCGCCACCCCGGTCTTCGACGGCATCACCGAGGAGAAGATCCACGAGCTGCTGGGCCAGGCCAAGGAGAAAAAGGTCAAGGACCGCAACTGGCTGGTGAAGGAAGACGGCCGGGTGGTCGACCAGCAGGGACGCGACCGCACCGATTCGGTGCTGGACATCGACGGCAAGACCCGCCTGTTCGACGGCCGCACCGGCGAATCCTTCGCCCAGCGGGTCACGGTCGGCCGCATCTACATGATCAAACTGGACCACATGGTGGTGGACAAGATCCACGCCCGCGCCGTGGGGCCGTACTCCCTGGTCACCCAGCAGCCGCTGGGCGGCAAGGCCCAGCACGGCGGCCAGCGCTTCGGCGAAATGGAAGTGTGGGCGCTCGAGGCCTATGGCGCCGCCCACGTGCTCCAGGAAATGCTGACCGTCAAGAGTGACGACGTGGCCGGCCGCACCCGCATCTACGAGTCGATCCTCAAGGGTGAGAACATCCTGGAGGCGGGCGTGCCTGAGTCCTTCAACGTCTTGATGAAAGAAATGCAGAGCCTGTGCCTCGACATCCGGGTGCGGCGCGGCCGGCCGACCGTTTCCGAACTGTAAGGACGGCGGCGTTCCGCCCCCCTGTCGAAGTCGATCAACCTGCGTGAATAGAGAAGGAGTCCTTCCCTTGGATAGCAGCGCGCTGAAACAAGTTTTGGGCATCGAGGATGCCGATTCCTCCTGTTGCGTGACCATTGGCGTCGCCTCTCCCGAGATCATCCGCTCGTGGAGCCGTGGCGAGGTCAAGAACCCCGAGACCATCAACTACCGGTCGTTCAAGCCCGAGAAGGGCGGCCTGTTCTGCGAGCGCATCTTCGGCCCGACCCGCGACTGGGAGTGCAATTGCGGCAAGTACAAGCGCATCAAGCACAAGGGCGTGGTCTGCGACCGGTGCGGCGTCGAGGTCACCCAGTCCCGGGTGCGCCGCGAGCGCATGGGGCACATCGAACTGGCCGTGCCGGTGTCGCACATCTGGTTCTTCAAGTGCATGCCCAGCCGCCTGGGACTGATGCTGGACATGACCGCCCGCTCCCTGGAGCGCGTGCTGTACTATGAGGACTGGGTGGTCACCGATCCGGGCGACACCAAGCTCCAGCTCAAGCAGCTGCTGTCCGACGCCGAATACCGGGAAGCCCGCGAAGCCTACGGCGACGCCTTCCAGGCCGGCATGGGCGCCGAAGCGATGCAGAAGCTGCTGCACGATCTGGACCTGGCCAAGCTCCGCGTCGAGTTGCAGGAGCAGATGGTTTCCACCAAGGCCGCCGCCAAGCGCAAGAAGATTGCCAAGCGCCTGCGCCTGGTCGAGGGGTTCATGAAGAATACCATGAAGCCCGAGTGGATGGTGCTCACCGTGCTGCCGGTCATCCCCCCCGACCTGCGCCCCCTGGTGCCGTTGGAGGGCGGGCGTTTCGCCACCTCCGACCTCAACGACCTGTACCGCCGCGTCATCAACCGGAACAACCGCCTCAAGCACCTGCTCAACCTGCGCACGCCCGAGGTGATCATCCGCAATGAGAAGCGCATGCTCCAGGAGGCGGTCGACGCCCTGATGGACAACGGCCGCCACGGCCGTCCCGTCACCGGCACCGGCAACCGCGCCCTCAAGTCGTTGAGCGACATGCTCAAGGGCAAGCAGGGGCGGTTCCGCCAGAACCTGCTGGGCAAGCGCGTGGACTATTCCGGCCGTTCCGTGATCGTTGTCGGCCCCGAGCTGCGCCTCAACCAGTGCGGACTGCCCAAGGAAATGGCGCTCTCGCTGTTCGAGCCGTTCATCATTCGCCGCCTCAAGGATCGTGGCTATGTGCACACCGTGCGCAGCGCCAAGAAGATGATTGAGCGCCAGGTGGCGGTGGTGTGGGACATCCTGGACGAGGTGATCAAGGGGCATCCGATCCTGCTCAACCGCGCCCCGACCCTGCACCGGCTGTCCATCCAGGCCTTTGACCCGATCCTGATCGAAGGCCAGGCCATCCAGTTGCACCCGCTGGTCTGCCACGCCTACAACGCCGACTTTGACGGTGACCAGATGGCCGTCCACGTCCCGCTGTCCTTCCAGGCGCAGCTGGAGGCCAAGCTGCTGATGTTGTCCACCAACAACATCTTCTCGCCGGCCAACGGCAAGCCGGTGACCACGCCGACCCAGGACATCACCCTGGGCTCCTACTTCCTGAACTATCTGCCCAAGAACAAGGCGGTGGCCAAGGCCGTCAAGAGCTTTGCCAACCTGCACGACGTCCTGCGCGCCCTGGACGGCGGCCGGATCAAGATTCACGAGCCCATCCGGCTGCGCAACCCGGACCTGGGGAAGAAGACCCGGTTCGGCAACGCCACCGCCAAGTTCATCGACACCACCGCCGGCCGCTGCATCTTCCACGAAGTGTGGCCGCCCGAAATCGGCTTCCACAACAACAACGTGGACAAGAAGGCGTTGGGCGCCTTGGTCAAGGCCTGTTTTGACGTGGTCGGTCGCGAGCGCACGGTGGTGGTCCTGGACAACGTCAAGGACCTGGGCTACGAATACGCCACCCGCGCCGGCTTCTCCATCGGCGTCAACGACATGATCATTCCGGCCGACAAGGCCAAGCGCATCGGCGAGGCCACCAAGGATGTGACCCTGGTGAACACCCAGCGCGAGCAGGGTGTCATCACCGAGCAGGAACGCTACAACAAGTGCGTTGACATTTGGACCCAGACCAACAGCGATCTGGCCGGCCTGCTGGTCGGCGTGCTGGAACAGAACAACGGCCGGGAGGAGATCAACCCGATCTTCGCCATGCTGGATTCCGGCGCCCGCGGCAGCAAGGACCAGATCAAGCAGCTGGCCGGCATGCGCGGCTTGATGTCCAAGCCGTCGGGCGAAATCATCGAGCGGCCCATCCTCTCCAACTTCCGCGAAGGCCTGACCGTTCTCGAATACTTCATCAGCTCGCACGGTGCCCGCAAGGGGTTGGCCGATACCGCGCTGAAGACCGCCGACTCGGGTTACATGACCCGCAAGCTGGTGGACGTCTCCCAGGATGTCATCTCCGTGGAGCGCGACTGCGGCACGGTCAACGGCATCCTGGTCAGCGCCATCACCCAGGGTGAAGACGAACTGCTGCCGCTCCGCGACCGCATTGTCGGCCGCTTCAGCGTTGACGACGTCCATGACCCGGTGCTCGGCCGGGGCGCCCTGATCGTGGCGTCCGGCCAGGAGATCACCCCCGAAATCGCCAAGCGCATCACCGAGCTGGGCATCGAGAGCCTCCGCATCCGTTCCGTGCTCACCTGCGAGAGCCGCCGCGGCATCTGCGCCAAGTGCTACGGCCGCAACCTGGCCACCGGCGACCTGCCGCAGGACGGCGACGCCCTGGGCATCCTGGCCGCCCAGTCCATCGGCGAGCCCGGCACCCAGCTGACCATGCGTACCTTCCACTACGGCGGTACCGTGGCGGCCACCTTCCGGCAGCCGATGATCAAGGCCCGCGAGGGCGGCGTGCTGCGGACCGAAGAGGTCACCCCCGTCGAACTCAAGGACGGCAGCCTCGTCGTGCTCAACAAGAAGGGCTATGTGGTGCTGGAAAACAGCGAAGGCGTCGAAGTCGAACGCTACGAGCTGATGCCCGGCGCCCAGATCTCCAAGGGCGTGGGCAAAACGATCAAGAAGGGCGAAGTGTTCGTCCGCTGGGATCCCTACAACATTCCGATCATCACCCGGACCTCGGGCCGCGTGGAATACCGCGACTTGGTCGAAGGGGTCACCCTCAAGCGCGAGCTGTCCCAGGCCGGCGGCGCCGAGGAAGTGACGGTCATGGAACACCGCGAAGACCTGCATCCGCAGTTGGTGATCATCAGCGCGGAAGGCGAAGTGCTGGACCATTACAGCCTGCCCGGCGGCGCCCACATCATGGCGGCCGAGGGGTCCACGGTCGATGTCGGTACCACCCTGGCCCGGACGCCCCGCCAGAGCACCCGTAACAAGGACATCGTCGGCGGTCTGCCGCGCGTGGCCGAGCTGTTCGAGGCGCGCCGGCCCAAGGAGGCCGCCGAGATCGCCCGTATCGACGGCATGGTCGAACTGGGCAAGATCGTCCGCGGCAAGCGCAGCATCATCATCCGCGACCCGGAAAACGACCAGGTTGAGGAACACACCATTCCGGCCGGCAAGCGCACCATCGTCTTTGACGGCGACTTCGTCCGCAAGGGCCAGCCGCTCACCGACGGCGCCGTGGTGCTTCAGGAACTGCTGGAGGTGTGCGGTCCCCAGGACTTGCAGACCTACGTCGTCAACCAGGTGCAGGAAGTCTATCGCCTGCAAGGGGTTGAAATCAACGACAAGCACATCGAAACGATCGTCCGCCAGATGATGCGCAAGGTGCGCATCACCGAGCCGGGCGGCTCCCGTTTCCTGTTCGGCGAGACCGTTGACCGCCACGCTTTCCGCGAGGAGAACGAGCGCGTCAACGCCGAGGGCGGCGAGCCGGCCAAGGCCCAGCCCGTCCTGATGGGCATTACCAAGGCCTCGCTGGAGACCGACAGCTTCATCTCCGCCGCCTCGTTCCAGGACACCACCCGCGTCCTCACCGAGTCGGCCACCCTGGGCGCCGTGGACGACCTCCGCGGCTTCAAGGAAAACGTCATCATGGGGCATCTCATCCCCGCCGGCACCGGCTTCAAGACCGTCAAGGAACTGCGGTTGGAGAAGATGGGTGCGCCCGAGGAGATGGAGATGCCGACCTCCGCCAAGGCCGATGTGGTTTCGCCGGCCGCGGCCGACAAGCTGGCGCAAGCCAAGGCATTTCTCGATTTGTGAGGATTGCATCCCGGACGAGTGCCGCTATAGTAGTCTGCTTTGCATAAAATGGGAGCCCAACAGACCCGATGCCGACCATCAATCAACTGATTCGCAAGGGGCGCGCCGACAAGACCGCCAAGATCAAGACCCGCGCCCTGGAGAAGTGCCCGCAGCGCCGTGGCGTCTGCCTGCTGGTCACCACCCGTACCCCGAAGAAGCCGAACTCCGCGTTGCGCAAGGTGGCCCGTGTGCGCCTGACCAACGGCCAGGAAATCACCGCCTACATCGGCGGCGAAGGGCACAACCTTCAGGAACACAGCGTGGTGACCGTGCGGGGTGGCCGTGTCCGCGATCTGCCCGGCGTCCGGTATCACGTGGTCCGCGGCACTCTGGACTGCCAGGGCGTCGAGGGGCGCAAGCAGGGACGTTCCAAGTACGGCGCCAAGACCCCCAAGGCGTCGTAACCTGCCTTAAAATCTCCCGTCGCGCTCCGCCAGCGATGGCCACGGCTTGGGCCGGGCCGGCGGCCGCGGCGGGACATTCCAATCATCAGCAACGATTAACCCAGTGGTGCGAACATGAGACGGCATAGCGCGGAAAAACGCCAGCAGATCCCGGACGCCAAGTACAACAGCGAACTGGTTGCCCGCATGATCAGCACGGTCATGCAGCGCGGCAAGAAATCGGTCGCCCAGCATATCGTGTATGGTGCCTTTGACATCATTCGTGAAAAGAAGCAGGACGTCGATCCGCTGGAAGTGTTCCTGCAGGCGCTGGAGAACGCCAAGCCGCGCCTCGAGGTGAAGAGCCGCCGCGTCGGTGGCGCCACCTACCAGGTGCCCGTTGAAGTGGCGCCGGCCCGCCAGGTCGCCGTCGGCATGCGCTGGCTCCGTGACTTCGCCAAGAAGGGGCACAAGGGCGTGGCCATGAAGGAAGCCCTGGCCGCCGAACTGCTCGACGCCTATGCCAACACTGGCAACACCGTCAAGAAACGCGACGACACCCATAAGATGGCCGCGGCCAACCGCGCTTTTGCCCACTTCCGCTGGTAACACCGGCGTTTGAGACGTGCCCAGTTGAGGCGCGACCGGATGCAATCACCCATGCTGACCCGACAAATCGTCAAAGAATTCACCGAGTCTCCGGAACGGGAGATCCCGATGGCGCGCATGCGCAACATCGGGATCATGGCGCACATCGACGCCGGCAAGACCACCCTCTCCGAGCGCATTCTCTTCTACACCGGCAAGACCTACAAGATCGGTGAAGTGCATGACGGCGCCGCCACCATGGACTTCATGGTCCAGGAGCAGGAGCGCGGCATCACCATCCAGAGTGCCGCCACCTGCTGCATGTGGGCCAACCACCGCATCAACCTGATCGACACTCCCGGACACGTGGACTTCACCGCCGAGGTGGAGCGCTCCCTGCGCGTCCTCGACGGCGCGGTCGGCGTGTTCTGCGCCGTGGGCGGCGTCCAGCCCCAGTCCGAAACGGTGTGGCGCCAGGCCCGCAAGTACAGCGTGCCGGTCATCGCCTTCGTCAACAAGATGGACCGCACCGGCGCCGACTTCAACAACGTGGTCGAAAACATCCGCGACCGCCTCGGCACCACCCCCATTCCGATGGTCCTGCCGATCGGCCAGGAGGATTCCTTCTCCGGCCTCATCGACGTGCTGACCGGCGAGCAGATCGTCTTCGATGAAAAGGACCGCGGCGTCACCATGCACCGCTCGCCCGTCCCGGCCGAGCATCAGGAACGCCTGGCCAAGGCCCGCCATCACATGTTCGAGTGCCTCGCCGAAAACGACGAGGAGATCATGGCCAAGTTCCTCAACGACGAGATGCCGGGCAACGACGAGTTCCGCGCCGCCCTGCGCCGCGCCACCCTGGCCGGCGAAGTGGTGCCGGTCTTCTGCGGCACCGCCTTCAAGAACAAGGGCGTGCAGTGCCTGCTGGACGGCGTCATCTCCTATCTGCCCAGCCCCGTCGATGTCTGGGAAATCAAGGGCATGAACGTCAAGACCGAAGAGCCGCTGCTCCGCCATGTCGGCGACCTGGAGCCGTTCTCCGCCCTGGCCTTCAAGCTGGTTTCCGACCCCTACGTCGGCAAGCTCACCTACCTGCGCATCTATTCCGGTTCGGCCAAGCGCGGCCTGACCGTGCTGAATCCCCGCACCGGCCGGCGCGAACGCATCGGCCGCCTGGTGCGCATGCACGCCAACCACCGCGAAGACATTGAGAGCGTGTTCAGCGGCGACATCGCGGCCGCCATCGGCCTGAGCGAGGTCACCACCGGCGACACCCTGTGCGACGAGGAGCACCCGATCCTGCTGGAGTCGGTGCATTTCCCCGACCCCGTGATCGCCATGGCCGTCGAACCCGAGACGACCGGCGACCGTGACAAGCTCCTCTACGCCCTGCTGCAGCTGGCCCAGGAGGATCCGACCTTCCGCGTCCGCACCGACAACGAGACCGGCCAGACCATCATTGCCGGCATGGGCGAGCTGCACCTCGACATCATCCGCGACCGCCTGGTCCGTGAGTTCAAGGTCAACTGCGGCGTCGGCGCCCCCGAGGTGGCTTACCGCGAAACCTTCACCAAGGTCTGCGACGCCAACACCAAGTACGTCAAGCAGACCGGCGGCCATGGCCAGTACGCCCACGTCATCATCCATGTCGAGCCCGGCGAGCGCGGCAGCGGCATCACCATCACCAACAAGGTGGTCGGCGGCCGCATCCCCAAGGAATTCCACAAGGCGATCGACATGGGGCTCCGGGATGCCATCGACAAGGGCATCATGGCCGGCTATCCGGTGGTCGACATCGCCGTCGAAGTGGTCGATGGTTCCTACCACGATGTCGACTCTTCTGAAATGGCCTTCAAAATCTGCGCCTCCATGGCGCTCAAGGACGCCAGCAAAAAGGGTCGCATGATCCTGCTGGAGCCGATCATGAAGGTCGAGGCCACCACCCCGGACGCCCACATGGGCGACGTCATCGGCGACATCTCCAGCCGCCGCGGCCGGGTGGGCGAACTCGAATCCAAGGCCAACAACACCCGCATCCTGGCGCACGTGCCGTTGTCCGAGCTGTTCGGCTACGCCACGGCCCTGCGCTCCTTGACTCGCGGCCGCGCTTCTTTCACCGCCGAGCCCGCCCATTTCGAACCGGTTCCGGAGAGCATCGGCGCCGAGATTCTCAAGAAAAAAGAAAAGAAGGCAACCGCCGCCTAACGTCAGCATAAGCGAGACCCGACATGGCCACGAAACAGACCATCCGCATCCGCCTTCAGGCCTATGACCATCGCATTCTCGACCAGTCCACGGCCGAGATCGTGGCCACGGTCAAGAAGACCGGCGCCCAAATCGCCGGACCGATCCCACTGCCCACCCGCATTGAACGGTTCTCGGTGAACCGCTCTCCGCATGTGGACAAGAAGTCCATGGAGCAGTTCGAGATCCGCACCCACAAGCGCCTGCTCGACATCATCAACCCGGTTGGCAAAACGGTTGATGAGCTGAAGAAGTTGAACCTGCCGGCCGGCGTTGACATTAGCATCAAGATCTGACGACGGGAGATTTACCGACCATGAAGGGCATTATCGGCAAGAAACTGGGCATGACCCAGGTTTACGACAGCACCGGCACCAGCCTGCCGGTGACCGTCATCGAGGCGGGCCCCTGCACCGTCCTCGCCCTGCGCACTCAGGAGAAGCACGGCTACAGCGCCGTCCAGCTCGGCTTCGGCAAGCGCAAGGCCAAGAACGTGGGCAAGGCGGTCGTCGGCCATGTCGCCGCCGCCGGCCTCAAGGACACGCCGCCGGCCGAGATCAGCGAGATCCGGCTGGACGCCGATCCGGAAATGGCCATCGGTGACCAGCTCACCGCCGCTATCTTCGCCGAAAACGAGTTCGTCGACATCTCCGGCGTCACCAAGGGCAAGGGCTTCCAGGGTGTGGTCCGGCGCTACCATTTCAAGGGTGGCCGCGCCACCCACGGCAGCGGCTTCCACCGCCGTCCGGGTTCCATCGGCATGAAGGCCCGTCCGGGCCGCGTGCTCAAGGGCAAGCGCATGGGCGGCCGCATGGGCGGCGACCAGCGCACCACCCAGAACCTTAAGGTCGTCGGGGTCCGCGCCGCCGAGAATTTGTTGCTGGTGCTCGGTGCCGTTCCCGGCCCCAATGGCGGCATCGTGATGGTCCGCAGTGCCCTGAAGAAGAAACCGGCGGCTCCCGCCACCAAGAAGTAACTGATTCCGAGAGGACGCGAATATCATGCAGACGACGTTGTCCATCGTGACGCCGGCCGGCGGCCAGGCGGGCGTCTTCGACTTGAAGCCGTGCTGGATCGAGGAAGAGAAGGGTGACCAGGCCGTCCAT
>JBAZJM010000017.1:0-29044 GCA_041651315.1 Lentisphaeria bacterium
GGACCACCAGCCGGTAATACCCCGGCTCCGCCAGCGGCAGGGTGAGGGTGCTCTCGCCGCTCTTCAGCGCGCCCCGCGCCACCGGGTGCTGCCAGAAGTCATAGACCGTCCATTCCGCGGCGCCGGTGAGGCGGTGCAGCGTGACCGCCTTGGCGGCGTCCGCAACCGGAAACACCGTGGCGTTGCCCGGCCCCTTGAAGCCGATCCCCGCCGTGGCGGCGGCACCCGTCAGCAGCGCCAGCGCGCCAATCCAAATCTGTCGCATTGATCAGTCTCCGGTCGTTAGGATTATTCAGGATCGAGAGGGGGGATGGGCGTCGCCGCTTCCCGATGGTCGTCGATGGCCATCGACGGCTATCGAGGGCCCTCGATAGCCAGCGAAGTCTTAATTTCAGTTTTTCCCATGACCGCGGGTCAAGGATTCAGATACGCCCCGGCGTTCGGGGCCGACTTTTTCAGGAACCAGTAGTAATTGCTGGCATCCGTGGCGCTTCCGGGCACCATGGCCGACGAGTGCCGCAGCAGTTCCTGGTCGCGGAGGGAGGAGACATGCCCGTCCACCCACAGCACATTGGTGGTCTTGCCGGTATGCCGGAAATTGGGCAGGTACCCCGGATCCCAAGCGGGAATGAGCAGGTAACCGTAGATACTGTCGGCAAAGGCGATCGTCTCGCTCGGCTTCTCCACTTCCGTAAGCTGGTGGAAGTTGTAGGTCTTGCCGGTCGCAAAATCGTTGCATCCCAGCCACCAGACATTGTAACCAAAGTGCGGGTCGGCGGGCAGCCAACTGTTCCAAGTCCCCGAGGTCGGGTTCGAGGTTTCCTTGCTCCAGGAGGGGCAGTAAAAAACCGTCCCTTTCGGGGTCGGTCCGGGGTCGGCCTTGGACACCCCTTGGACGTAGCCGTCCGTGCACAACTGGTCAACCCAGCAGTAACCGCCATTGTCCCGGGTGCCCGGCCCGTAGGGCGCCCGGTAATTGTCCGGGATGTTTTTCGCCAGCATGTAGCCGCCATGGTCGTCGGCCCAGCTGTAAAAAATCAGCCCGACCTGCTTCTGGTTCGACATGCAGCTCACCCGCTTGGCGGTGTCCCGCGCCTTGCCCAAGCTCGGCAGCAGCATGCTCGCCAGGATGGCGATGATGGCGATCACCACCAACAGTTCGATCAGCGTAAACGCCGATCGAACTGGCCTCCGCCCGTCGCCGCGGCTCGGGACTACGGCTGGGCATGCCAGCAGTTCGATGAGGGTGAAGCGTTTCATGACAGGCGCCTTGTTTTCAGAAAGGGTAACGGGGGCGGAATAGTCTTGTCAGACCTGTCCGACAAGTCCGACCGCCCCCTCCGGTCCTAGGAGTCTCTAAAGTCCCGGGAGTCCTTCGGTTACTCACCGCCGCCGCCGGCCCAGCCCGGCCAGCGCGCCCAACGCCAGCAGTGACAGCGCCGCCGGTTCGGGAACGATCTCCAGTTGCGGCCGGTAGGCGGCATTGCTGTTGTACGGCGTGCCCCATGTCGACTGCCAGGTGTTTTGGCCAGCAGTAGTAGCCTGGGATTCGGAATACAGCGTGAACCACACATAGTCCAGGCCGTCGGCATAGGCCTGCTTAACTACAGAGGTGACATCCAAGGAGAGCGAATACGGTGCATTTTGGTCGGTAATCACGCCACCGTTAACCAAATGGAACGTGGTGCCGGTCTGGAGATAATAGGCGGGATGGACCGGACCGTAGTCACCGGCCGGATAGTCGCTGGCGCTGGCCGTGCTTGTGCTGTAAAAAACCCCGACGCCATGGCCAACATAGTACTTGGCGATTTCTGTCACTTTCAAATTCACACTGGTGATGCTGGCGGCACCATAGCCCAAGTCCGACAGGGCGAAGCGGACAGCATATTCATGGCAGTAGCCCGCATTGCCGTTGTTGTACTCCCAAAAGATACTGGTGGATTCGCCGTTGGAAGTGGGGGTAACGTCATGGATCCACCAAAAATGGCCGCCCGGTAAGGCCGCCCCTTCTTTTTGGGTGCGGGCGCCCGTGAAGCTTTCCATGCCATAAACGGTGATCGGCGCGGCGGTGGCCACCGCGCCGCCGAGGCCGGCGCCCAGCAGCACGGCGAACATGATTTTCTTGCTTGCGAGTTCCATGGCCTGTCTCCTTGGTTTTTCTCTCGGTCATCCGCGCCCTGGACCGTCCATGGCGCCGCTATCCCAACGCACACTGGTTAAGGCCTTGCCCCCCGGCGGAACCGCTCCGCCGTGCGACAAGCGCTCAGCTACAGTCGACCCTAACCTCTACTATTCATGAATATTGAATATCGAATTTTGAATGTCGAAGTGAAATCCACGGTGTGGCTGGTGCGTTGCACGGGGCATTTCACTTCAAAATTCAGCCTTCGGCATTCAACATTCGACATTCGGTAACAATGCTCTCATGAATAATTGGCTAAATGGCTTTGACACTTTCTTCCTCGGCCACCGTCACATCCACGACGATGTTGTTGGACGGCAGGGCGGCCGAGCCGTCGATCACGTCCAGCGCCGTCTTGACCACCGCCTCGCGGCTGCACGTGACATAGGCGATCCGCGGATACAGGTAAGCGCCATCGTTGCCCGGGCTGCCGTTGGCCACCACGCTGATGTCACCCGGCACCGCCAGCCCCAACTCCCGGATCGCCCGGACCCCCGCCAGCGCCCCCGCAAAGGAATGGTAGATGACGGCCGTGGGACGCTCGCGGCCGGCCAGCAGCTGCTGCGTGGCCTGGTAGGCGGTCACCCGGCTGTCCTCCCACTGCTTGGTCTCCAGCGGACTGATGAACAGGCTTTTTGAGGGCAGGCCGAAATCCGCCAGGGCGCGCCGCATGCCCTTCAAAATCAGGGTCTCACCGTGATCCTTGGGCTCGTTGCTGACATAGGCCAGCCGGCGGTGACCCCGGCCCGCCAGCAACTCGATGTTCTTGTAGCCGCCCTTGTAGTCGTCGGGGTTGATCGAAAAGACGTTGTCGTAAATGCTCTGTTCGCCGCAGATGACCACCACCGGCACCCCCAGCGCGTGCAACATCCGCTGGTTGTGGCGTTCCATCACCTCGGGCGTGGCGGAAATGATGATCCCCTTGAGCTTGGGCAGTTTTCCGGCCAGTTCCTTCACCAAGGCATAGGTGGAATAGCGGGAAATCCGCGCCTCGGCCGTGTCGAGCTGCCGCTGCCGCGCCTGCCCCTCGATCAGCTGGCGGAACAGGATGTATTCGATCGACGGATGGTCGGGGTAGGCATAGAGCACCTGGCCGCCGAAGGAGGAGTCGGTGCCGGAGAAGATCCGCTGCTCCTTGCTGCGGACGAAGGAGCCGCGCCCGCGCTGGCGCTCGATGAAGCCTTCCCGCTGCAGCGCCAGCATGGCACTCTGGACGGTGGAGCGCGAGGCCTTGAGCCGTTCCGCGATCTCCTTCTCGGTCGGCAGCAGATCCCCCACGCGGGCGGCGTGGACCAACCGGAGCACGTGTTCGCGGACGGTGCGGTGGAGGCTTTGTTTAATCATAAAACATCATTAACCAAAATGATTAATCATTACGCCCTTAGTCTAGCCGAAAAGGGGAAAAAAGCAAATGCCTGGGAAGAAAAAAGTCGGGGGGCACTGATATGGGGGAGGGAAATCGGGACCCGGTTTTTCCGAGCCGGGAACGTAGCGACCGGTTAAAGGCGGGTTGTTTTAATCCTGACCCATGGACTGCTTCGATCACGAAAGAAGGGGGTAGTTCGGGCACGGGCAAAGGCACGGGCACGGGATGAATATTATGGCATCCCTGTATAGCTCAGGGCTTGCCGCCCGGCGGAACGTCGCCGCCGCGCTACCAGCGCTCAGCTACAGCAGGTGACACCCGGCGTTCATAATTTGAACAGAAGGTAGCGAAGATCGCAAAGGGGGGGGGGACCGGCAATACCCCACCCCAGCCTTGCCCTTTGCGTCCTTACGGTTTCACCCGCGCCGACGGCGGAGCAGCGCCAGGCCGCCCAACGCCAGCAGCGACAACGCCGCCGGTTCCGGCACGATCTCCAGTTGCGGGCGGTAGGCGGCCGTGGCGTTGTTCTGGGTGGCGAACTGGGACTGCCAGGCAACATTGCTTTTTTCGGTGTTGTAAAGGGTGAACCACGCATAAGTGAGGCCATTGGCATAGGCCGTCTTGATGAAATCGGTCACGTCTACGCTGTACGTTGTCGGCGTCCCGTAGGAACCGGCGTTCACCAGGGTGTATGGCGTATAGGTGGTACCGGAATCCAGGCCGTAGGCGGGATTGATAGCAA
Organism: Lentisphaeria bacterium; assembly: GCA_041651315.1. Taxonomy (GTDB): domain Bacteria; phylum Verrucomicrobiota; class Lentisphaeria; order Oligosphaerales; family CAITYL01; genus CAITYL01. Next base: position 4,291 of record JBAZJM010000017.1, read on the forward strand.
CATCGTTGCCGGCGGGATAGTTCGTACCGCTGTTGTTGGTGGCAGAGGCACTGGCCAGGAGATCCAGGGTGCCCGAAGCAACGTAGCAAGTGGTGCTCGTAACTTTCAAGGTCACCCCGGTGATGCTGCCGCTGCCATAGCCCAGATTGGGCAGCGTGAACACATAATAGTCGCGGTAGCTGTAGGTGGAGCCGCTGCCCTCGAGCCAAACCACCGGGCCGACGGTTTCGCCGGCCGCCACGCCCGAGCTCCAGTAGTAGGCGCCGCCGGCCGGCATGTGGCGGAAATAGTTGCCGCTTTCCGCGGCGACGAGGGTCACCGGGGCGGCGGCGGCGGTGCCGGCGAGGCCGGCGGCCAGCAGGACGGTTCCCAGGGCGGTGTGCAGGGTGGTTTCCATGGCGGGTTCTCCTTCGGTGCGGGTTGGGGTTGGGGGGGCGGCGCCGCGGCGTGCCGGCAGCAAACAGCTATACAAAAAAACTAAAACTAAAACTATGACTAATCATTACGGCAAGCTATCCTAAAAAAACAAAAAGGCAAATGCCCCTTGCGGAATCCGCAGGCCGTCTTGAGCGATGGACCGTGATTGAGGAGCAGGGGCGGCCTGCGGATTCCGCAACCGGACTTGTCATTTGATCAGTCATTTTTATATTGGAACGAGCTATGAACAAAAAAAGCCTGCACAGCACCATTCGCGAACAGATGCTCCGCGTCATCGGCGGGGCCCAGGTCGGCGACCTGCTGCCGACGGAAAAGGAGATCGCGGAGCGCTTCAGTTCCTCACGGGCCACCGTGCAGAACGTCATGCTGTCCCTGCAGCGGGAGGGGTTTATTGAGCGCAAGAAGGGACGCGGCTCCTTTGTGCGCAGCAAGGAGCGGCGCATTTTCTCCGGCACCGACTTTTCCTTTGGCGGCCAGGTCCTCTACGCCTACCAGGACTATCCGGCGCTGGAGTACCTGCTGTTCCGCAAGATCGTGGAGGAGCTGGCGCGGCAGCGGCAGCTTGACATGGTGGAGGCGCGGATTTCGCGCTTTTCCAACCTATCACTGATCCAGCAGCTGGCCGCCCAGTCGCCGCAGCTCAAGGGGGTCATCGCCCACACCGACGCCGAACTGGCCGGCGGCCGCGGCCAGCGCATGCTGCATGCGCTGGGGGTGCCGGCGGTGGTGATCTCCGGTGAGCGCAGCGTCTATGACAACGTGTTCACCATCAATCCCGACCACTACAAGACCGGCTACAAGGACGTCGAACTGCTGGCCGGCCGCGGGCACCGCCGGCTGGCCTATGTCGGCAATGAGCCGGGAAACGCCGGGGAGAAGCTGACCTTGGAAGGGATGCGGCGGGCGGTGGCGGATTTCGGCCTGCCGCAAAAGAGCCTGACGCTCCAGGTCGGGCAGACCAAACCGTGGGAGGATGCCGCCGCCGCCGCCTACGCCGCCACCCGCGAGATCGTGGCCGGGCGGAACCGTCCCGGCGCCCTCATCTACCGCTCCTTCAGCGGCGCGTTGGCGGGGTTGCGGGCGATCCGGGAGGCGGGGCTGTCGGTGCCCGGCGACCTCAGCGTGGTCGCCAACAGCAGCCCGCTGCCCATGGACATCTACGCCTATCCGCGAATCGCCTACATCACCTGCCGCCGCGAAACCGTGGTCAAAATGGCCATGGACGTGATCACCGGCGTCCTGGACCATCCGGTCAACAACCTCACGGTCGATGTGACGGTGGCCGAAGAGGAGAGCGTGGGGCCGGGCCGCTTAAAAGCAGAAATTGGGAAGGCCGAAATGACCCGTGAGGCGTGAGGCGTGAGGCGTGAGGCGTGAGGCGTGAGGTCCCGGGCGTTGTGTTCGGAATCGATTGCCGTCGATTGCGGCCGACACCCCGAGTCACGCTTCACGCATCACGCTTCAGGCCTCAGGCGCCCCGGGCGCGGTGCGCTTCTTCAGCAGGTGGCTGTAAACGAACCAGACACCGACCACCACCAGGCCGGCAATCACCACCCCGTCCAGCGGCCGGCGGTATTTGAGGATGACCTGCCAGTGGTCGTTGAGCTTGATGCCGAGCCACAGCAGGAAGTAATTCCACAGGGTGGCGCCGACCAGGGTGTAGGCGATGAACGGCGCCAGCGGCATGCGCCCCACGCCGGCCGGGATGGAAATCAGGTGGCGCACCACCGGAATGAAGCGGCCGATGAAGATGGTGATGCCGCCGTGGGCATGAAACCATTTCTCCGTCCAGGCCAGGTCGCGTTCGTTGAGCAGCAGGTACTTGCCGGCCTTGAGCACCAGCGGCCGGCCGCCCCAGTAGCCCATGGCATAGGAGATCAGCGAGCCGAACACCGAGGCGGCGGAAGTGGCCACGGTCACCCACAGCGCCGACAGCTTGCCCTGCGACACCAGCATGCCCAGGGGCGGCATCACCACCTCGCTTGGCACCGGGGCGATCATGCTTTCCAGCGCCATCAGGCCGAAGGCGCCGTAATAGTGCCATTCCTCGAAAAACTGCGTGGCGTGGTTGGCAAGGGTCTCGATCATAAGTCGGAGCTTCAATTACAATTCGATTTAATCGACTCATTCGATTCAATCGATGATCTTAATTCCAAACGGATTTCGACCGGTCACTGACGTTCCTGGCTCGGAAACAGGGCCAAAGCCTCACACCGCCAGGCCGGCGCGGCGCATGGCGGCCTTCAGCGTCTCGCGGGCGGCGTCGCTGATCGGGCAAAGCGGCAGGCGGTATTCCTCGGCAATCTTGCCGAGCATGGCGAGGGCGGCCTTGACCGGGATCGGATTGGTCTCGACGAACAGGTCGCGGAACAGCGGGTAGAGCCGGTAGTGCAGCTGGCGCGCCGCCGGCCAGTCGTTGGCCAGGGCCAGGGCGGTCAGGCGCGAAACCTCGGCGGGCAGCACGTTGGAGACGACACTGATGACGCCGGTGGCGCCGACGGCCATCATCGGCAGGGTCAGGGAGTCGTCGCCGCTGAGCACGGTGAGCGAGCAGCAGTCGAGAATCTGGGACACGCGGTCGACGCTGCCCGCCGCCTCCTTGACCGCCACCACCTGGGAATGGGCGGCCAGGCGCTTGACCGTCTTGAGGTCAATCTCCTTGCCGGTGCGGCCGGGCACGTTGTAAAGCACCACGGGCAGCCCGCCGTGGTCGGCGATGGTGGCGAAGTGGCGGTACAGCCCCTCGGCGGTCGGCTTGTTGTAGTAGGGCGTCACCTGCAGCGTGGCATCAACGCCGAGCTTGGCGGCGCGCCGGGTCAGTTCGAGCGCCTCGGCGGTGGAATTGGCGCCGGTGCCGGCAATCACCTGGCAGTGCCCGGCCGCTCCCGCGACCACCGTCTCGATGACTTTGATGTGCTCCTCGTAATCAAGGGTCGGCGACTCGCCCGTGGTGCCCACCGGCACCAGGCCGGCCACGCCGCCGGCCACCTGCTCCGCCACCAGCCGGCGCAGGGCGTCGTAGTCCACCGCGCCATTGCGGAACGGGGTGACCAAAGCCGTATAACAACCGTGAAGTTCCATAACCACCAGCCATCTTGTCCGGCGCCGCCACCTGTTCATGCGACCGCCGTTGATTTCAAACATAATACTGGCGACCGCAAAAGCGACTGTAAGGTTTTTGTCCGAACCGACCGGCCGAATCCGTCGGATCGGCCGGATTATAGTAAGGCCATGAAACGCGCCAAACCGTCCCCCGAAAAAACCGCCGTCCCCCCGCACCCCCACGACAACGGTTGGCACCGCCTGCCCGCCAGGGAACGGGAGGCGGTGCAGGCCTACGCCGCGGAGTACCGGACCTTCCTGTCCGCCGCCAAGACCGAACGCGAGGCCTATGGCCTGGCCCTGGCCGCGGCCCGGCCGGCCGGCTTCCGGCCGTTGGAGGACTGCCGCCGGCTCACGGCCGGCGACAAGGTCTGGGTCGGCGGCCATGGCCGCACCCTGCTGCTGGCGGTCATCGGGCGCCGCCCGCTGCCCGACGGCCTGCGCATCGTCGGCGCCCACACCGATGCCCCCCGGCTCGACGCCAAACCCGCCCCCCTGTATGAGGACGGCGGCCTGGGCTGGCTCGACACCCGCTACTACGGCGGCATCAAGAAATACCAGTGGGTCACCCTGCCGCTGGCGCTGCACGGCGTCATCGTCCGCCAGGACGGCTCGGCCGCGACCGTCGCCATCGGCGAAGAGCCCGGCGACCCCGTGTTTACCATCACCGACCTGCTGCCGCATCTGGGCAAGGAGCAGGACAAGAAAACCCTCGAGGACGGCATCAAGGGCGAAAACCTCAACGTGCTGTTCGGCAGCCACCCCGCTCCCGGCGGCCAGGCCAAGGATCCGGTCAAGGCCGCCCTGCTGGCGCTGCTGCAGGAACGCTATGCCGTCAGCGAGGAGGATTTGGGCAGCGCCGACCTCGAAATCGTCCCCGCCGGCCCGGCCCGCGACCTCGGCCTTGACCGCTCCATGATCCTCGGCTACGGCCAGGACGACCGGGTCTGCGCCTTTGCCGGCCTGCGCGCCCTGCTCGACCTCGACGGCGTGCCCGAACACACGGCCGTCGTCCTGCTGTGCGACAAGGAGGAGATCGGCTCGATTGGCGCCACCGGCATGGACTCGCTCTTCTTCGAGAATGCGGTCGCCGAGCTGCTGCACCGCGCCGACCCGCGGGCCGGCGACCTGGGACTGCGCCGCGCCCTGGCGCGGTCGAAAATGCTGTCGGCCGATGTCGCCGCCGCCCACGATCCCAATTACCCCGACGTCAGCGCCCCGCACGAGAACATGGCCCGGATCAATGGCGGCCTGGCGGTTTCCAAGTATGGCGGCGGCCGCGGCAAGTCGGGCGCCAGCGAGGCCAGCGCGGAGTTCACCGCCGAGGTCCGCCGCATTTTCAACACTGGCGACGTCCTGTGGCAGACCGGCGAACTCGGCAAGGTCGACGCCGGCGGCGGCGGCACCATCGCCAAGTTCCTGGCCCGCTACGGCATGGACGTGGTGGACTGCGGGGTGCCGCTGCTCAGCATGCACGCCCCCTGGGAAGTGGCCGGCAAGCTCGACGCCTACATGGCCTGGAAAGGCTACCGCGCCTTCCTGGCCTCCTGAGCGCCGCCCGGCCGCCGGTCAGGCGGGGGGGGCGGCAGGGGCACGGAAAGCTCCGGACCGGGGATTTTCCGAGCCCGGAACGTCAGTGACGCTGTTGGGTTTTGCGCCGGAAGGCGCCGTGGAGTGCGACGGCAAAGCCGCCGGCTGGAGTTTGGCACAACTTCACGGTTGCGTCTTACCCGTCCCAGCGGGACGGGGCGGGAATAGGCAGGGGCTTCAGCCCCTGTTTTGCCCGCCCCCCCATTTCGCGTGCCGTCAGGTACGCGGCGATTCGTGGCGTACCTTCAGTCCCTCCGGGACGAAGCCGCCCCCCTCGTACTTGTGCCCAAGGCCAGACACGCTAAAGCGTGAACTCAAACGACCGGCGCCCCGGGTTTGAGTCCAGCCTTCGCTATCTTTGCTTCCTTACTGTTCAAAAAGCCGGCACCGGCCGCGGGGCGGTCTTGGGATTATGGTACCGGTTTGTCATCAGCCTTGCAACGGTGGAGATTTTTGTCATGCGCATGTCACAACTGGTCGGGCAGCGGCTCAAGGACGCGCCGCGCGACGCCCAGACCGCCAGCCATATCTTCCTCATCCGCGGCGGCTACATCCGGCCGGTGTCGGCGGGCATCTACTCGCTGCTGCCGCTCGGCAAGCGGATCATTGCCAAGGTCGAGCGCATCATCCGCGAGGAAATGGACCGGGTGGACGGGCAGGAGGTGCTGATGCCCGTGGTGCTGCCCCAGGAACTGTGGGACGAGAGCGGCCGCTCCCAGACCGTCGGCGCCGAACTGCTGCGCTTCCAGGACCGCAACGGCAAGCCGATGCTGCTGGGGATGACCCACGAGGAGGCGGTGGTCCATCTCTGCCGCAGCGAGGTGACCTCCTACAAGCAGCTGCCGGTCATGCTCTACCAGCTCCAGACCAAGTACCGCGACGAGGCGCGGCCCCGCGCCGGCCTGATCCGCGTCCGCGAATTCACCATGAAGGACGCGTACTCCTTCCACGCCACCCAGGAATGCCTGGAAAAATATTACGAGCGGGTGCACGCGGCCTACGAGCGCATCTTCCGCCGGCTGGGGATGAAGCAGTGCGTGTCCATCCAGTCCGACACCGGCATGATGGGCGGCAAGGTCTCGCACGAGTTCATGGCGGTGGCGGAGTGCGGCGAGGACACGCTGTATCTGTCCCCCGACGGCCGCTACAAGGCCAACAAGGAGATTGCCACCTCGGGCCTCCGCTTCGAAAAGCAGCCGGCGCTGCCGCTGGAGGAGGTGCACACCCCGGAAAAGAAGAGCATCGAGGAGGTCGCCGCCTTCCTCGGCGTCGGCCCCGAACACACCGGCAAGGCGGTGTTCTTCCTCGACGCCGACAACAAGCTGGTCTTCGCCTGCATCCGCGGCGACTTCGAGGTGAACGAGACCAAGCTGCGCAATTATCTGAAGACCAAGGAACTCCGGTTTGCCGATGACGCCAGCATCCGCGCCGCCGGCGCCGAGCCCGGCTACGCCTCCGTGCTCAACGTGGATCCGGCCAAGTGCCGCATTCTGCTCGACCGCTCCTTTGCCGAGTCCTCCAATCTGGTGGTCGGCGCCAACAAGCCCGACTACCACCTGAAGAACTTCAATTACGGCCGCGACTTCACCGGCGGCGAGGTGGCCGACCTGGCCACCGTGCGCCCCGGCGACCCCTGCCCGGTCACCGGCCTGCCGCTGGAGATGAAGCGCGGCATCGAGGTCGGCAACATCTTCCAGCTCGGCACCAAGTATTCCGCCGCCATGAGCTGCAACTTCCTGGACCAGAACGGCAAATCGCAACCGATGATCATGGGCTGCTACGGCATCGGCGTCGGCCGCAGCATGGCCGCGGTGATCGAGCAGAGCCACGACCAGTACGGCCCGGTCTGGCCGATGAGCATCGCCCCCTACCAGGTGCACCTGGTGTCCCTCAACCCGAACCAGCCGGGGGTGGCGGAAACCGCCGAGGCGCTGTACACGGAACTGACGGCCGCCGGCATTGAGGTGCTGTACGACGACCGCGGCGAGAAGGCCGGCTCCGCCTTTGCCGATGCCGACCTGATCGGCGTGCCGCTGCGCCTGATCGTGGCCGCCAAGGCCCTGGCCCAGGGCAAGGTCGAGTTCAAGCGCCGCGACGGCGGCCGCAATTCCGACCTGCTCGACCGCGCCGACGTGGTGGCCAAGATGAAAGAACTGGTCGCCGCCGCCTTGGCGGAGTGAGGAGCGTTGGCCCTGGCCTGTGGGCACGGGCATGCCGCCCGTGGCCATCTGGTTAAGCCCGATTTTGAGCGCCAACGGCGCGCATTTATACCAGCCTGGGGCAACGCCCCAGGAAAGACGATATATAATGTTTGAGCCCTGAAGGGGCGTTTCATGAAGCGGGCCTTCAGCCCTTGACTTTTTCTTCTCCAAACCTGGGGCGTTGCCCCAGGCTATTATAAAATCGGGCCTTTGGCCCTGTTTGAACACTGGTGAATAGTCATGTGCTTTGTGAACTGAGAAATAACGGAGCCGTTTTTTATGTGCCAACATGATCACGATCACGGGCCCGGCCCGGTCATGCCCCTGGTGGAAGACGGGGTGGCGGTGGTGCTGGTGGATGTGCAGGACAAGCTGGCCAAGGTCATGCCCGACCTGGCCGGCCTGCTGCGGGCCTGCGGCCGGATGCTGACCACCGCCCGCGCCCTCAATCTCGACATCCTGGTCACGGAACAATACCCGCAGGGGCTCGGCCCCACCGTGCCGGTGCTGCGCGGCCTGCTCGCCCCCGACACGCCGGTGTTCGCCAAGACCAGCTTTTCCTGCTGGGGCAGCCCCGAATTCGCCGCCGCCCTGGACAAGCGCCGGCCGGCCTGGCTGGTGCTGCTCGGCGTGGAAACCCACGTCTGCATCCAGCAGACCGCCCTCGATGCCCTGGCGCGCGGCTACCGCGTCGTCCTACCCGTCGGCGCCGTCCAGTCCCGACGCCCCGACGACCGCAAGGTCGCCCTCGACCTCCTCCGCGAGGCCGGCGCCACCATCACCACCACCGAAGCCCTCGCCTTCCATCTCCTGCGCGACGCCAATCATCCCAAGTTCAAAGAAGTCGCCACCCTCTTCCGTGAACTCTGACCCGAGGTTGGGGCCACCCTTTTGGAAAAGGGTGCTCCCCAAACCCCTTCCCAAAACTTTTGTTTCTTAACCGGAGGGCGGTTCCGCCGCCGCCGCTCGGGTTGTTGCGTTCGTTGCGCCAGGAGCGGCGGCGGCGGAACCGCCCTCCTCGTTTAAGGCAACAAACAGGTTTGACGGAGGGTTTGGGAACCGCCTTTCCTCAAAAGGGGGTTCCCAACTTCAGGCGGATTTATGGCGGAAAAACGCAAGTTATTGGTGGTGGAGGTGGCCGCCCTGGGGTGGGACTTGGTGCGGGAGCAGGCGGCGGTGTTGGCACCGCTGGGGCTGACCTTCTCGCCGCTGCGTCCGGTGTTTCCGGCCGTGACCTGCGCGGTGCAGGCGGCGCTGCGCACGGGGCTGCCGCCGCCGGCCAACGGCATGCCGTCCAACGGGATCTATGACCGGGCGTTGCGGCGGACCTTTTTCTGGGAACAGTCGGCGGCGCTGCTGGCGCCGGGCCGGGTTTGGGAATCGTTGCGGGGGCGCGGCGGCCGGGTCGGCACGCTGTTCTGGCAGCAGAGCCTGGGGGACACCACGGACCTGGTGCTGTCGCCGGCACCGGTTCATAAGCATCACGGCGGCATGATCCAGGACTGTTACGCCAAGCCGGCGGGCCTGTACCAGGAGTTGTGCGCCGGCCTCGGCCGGCCGTTCAACCTGATGCGCTACTGGGGGCCGCTGGCCGGCCTGCCGGCGACCCGCTGGATCACCGACGCCACCCTGGCCGTGCTGCGGAGTCCGCAAAGGGCGCCCGAGTTGCTTTTGACCTACCTGCCGCACCTGGACTACGCCCTGCAAAAGTACGGGCCGGAAGACTCCCGGCGCGTGGGCCGGGCCGTCGGGGAACTGGCCGGGGAGCTGGGACGGCTGCTGACCGGTGCGGCGGCCGCCGGGTATGACGTGTGGGTGTTCGGCGATTACGCCATCACCCCGGCCCGGCAGGTGGTGTATCCCAACCGCGAACTCCGCCAGGCGGGGCTGCTTGCCCTCCGGCAGGTGGGGCGGCGGACCTATCCGGATTTCCATGCCGCCCGCGCCCTGGCGATGGTCGACCACCAGGCGGCGCATGTCTTTGTCCAGGGCGGCGCGGCGGATCGGGCGGCGGCCCGGACGGCGCTGGCCGGCCTGCCCGGCGTGGCCGAGGTGCGCGACGGCGACGGCGGCGCGGGCGGCGACCTGGTGCTGGTGGCGGCCCCCGGCGCCTGGTTCGCCTATCCGTGGTGGGAGGATCCCGCGGAAGCGCCCGACTATGCCGGACACGTGGACATCCACAGCAAGCCGGGGTTCGATCCCTGCGAACTGTTCTGGGGTTGGCCCCCCGGCCGGACCGGCCAAACCCCCGCCAAAGTCCGCGGCACCCACGGCCGCGATGATGCGCCCGCGGCGTTCGCCGCCACCGGCGGCCAGCCGGCTGCGGCATCGCCGGCCGGTCATTTGGAACTGGCCGCCGCCCTGCGCGCCTGGTGCCGCGGCGGTTGATGGTTTTGCCCCAATCGATTTAGTCGACTAAATCGATTTAGTCGATTCAATCGACGGAATCGACCGATCATGCCGGCGGCGCGCGGTTACTGCGCCTGCCGCCAGACCCAGTACTGGCGGCCGCTGGCGGCGCGGAGTTCGAGGCACTGCTTGAACTCGGGATAGGTGGCCGCGGCGGCCGTCAGGGCGGTCCGCTCGTAGGTGGCGGTGCAGCGGACGCCGCCGTTGGGCCGTTGGGCGGTTTCGCAGTGGAAGGCGAAGCCGGCGCGGACCAGGCTGCTGGCATCCGGCCCTGCATGGAGCCGGAACCGGGCCGGGGGCAGGATTTCCAGGGCGACGACCTGCCGCCGGGGCTCGTTCCAAAACAGCGGGAACCGGCGCGGCTGGTCGCGGCCGACCTCGGTGGCCTCGAAGGCGAGCCAGGGCGGCCGCACGCTGACCAGCTGTTCCCGGCGGTCGGCAAAACCGGGGATGGCATAGGCCAGCTCAAGGGTCAGGGCGGGGGCGTTGGCGGCGGGATCGCCGATCAGGCGGAACCGAATGTCGCGGGCCTGGCCGTCGGCGTCGCGCGCCAGGCTTTCCGCTTCGCGCCGGCGTTCGGCCGCGGTGAGGCGGCGCCATTCGCGGAGCGGGCGGGCTTCGGCGCCGCTGCGGACGATGGTGTGCAGCACCTGCGCGTCGCCGGCGTCATCGAGCCGGACCAGGATGTCCTGGCGGATGCCGCCGGGCGCGGCGGTCATCAGGCTGGCGGGCAGGGCGGCGGGCGCGGTGTCGCGGCCGGGGACCAAGGCGGCGGCTCCGGCCTGGGCGGCGGCGGGCTCGCCGAAGCCGTCCAGATCGTCGCCCGGGACCAGCCATTGCGGTGCGGGGCCGTCCAGCACGATGACCGGTTTCGGCAGCAGCGACAGGTTGGGCGTTGCCGCGCAGAGGGCGCCCTGGTTCCGCGGCCGGATCCAGGCCCAGCGCGCCGGGTGGCCGGCGGCGCGCAGCCAGCGGTACAGCAGGTAGGTGCGGTCGATGGGCGCGCCCTGGCGCAGGCGCCAGGTCTCCCCGGGATCCCCCGGCAGCGGGCCGGTGGCCTCCGGCGGCACCTCCGCCGGGGCGACCTGGCGCGAGACGGCGGCCCACAGCCCCGCCACGTCCCGGGCCGGGGCGGCGGGCAGCGCGGCATCGGGCCAGCGGCGGTCAAGGGCTTGCAGGGCGGCGGCGAACCCCGCGCCGGCCTCCTGCCAGCTGGCCGGGCCGGCGCTCACCACCAGCAGCGGCACCAGATCGTTCAGCGGCGGCATCATCGGTTCGGGCAGGAGCTGCGGCGCGTCGGCGCGCTCCCAGACATGGCGCCGGCCGCCGCCGGCCAGCGGTTCACTCCGGTGGGTGACGGTGCGGGCCGGGTCGTTCAGCAGCGCCCAGCGGATGCCGCAGGCCTCGGGCACCTCGACCTCGACCCGGATCCGCCGGGCCGGCGCGGTGCCGCCGAAGCGGAATTCCCGGACGAAGTATTCTTCCGGGCGCGGCTGGAAGCGTTCGAGCCGCCAGGCGGCGTCCAGCAGGTTGCCGGGCTTGCCTTCGGGCAGGGCGAACCGGCGCCGGCGCAGGGTGTCGTAGCGCGGCTGCCCGGCCAGGGGCGCCTCCAGCTGCACGGCAGTGTCGCGCAGGGCCAGCACCGTGCCGTCGGGCCGGACGGTCACGCCGTGGACAACGGTCATCCGTTCGCTGTCCGGCCGGAAAGTCTCCTCCTCCAGCGAGGCGTTCTCACCACTTTCCTTGAGCACGGCGGTGATGGTCCGATGCTCCCGCTCCCAGGTTTGCGGAGTCCGCAGGCGGACGCAGTCCAGGCTGAGCAGGAGCAGCCGGTCGGCGCCGGGCCAGCGGCGCGGGTCGCGCGGGGCCTTCCAGGCGTCCTGGAACAGCGGGTCGGGGATGTCGGCGGCGGTCCGGCAGCCGGCCCAGGCCAGGGCGGACTGGAGGCGGACATGCACCACGTCGGCGCGGGGGAACGTCTGCTCTTTTTGGCCGGTGACGCGGAAGCGGACGAAGTCTTGCTCGGCGGCGACCAATTCGCCGTCGTATTCATGGCCGTCGCGCAGGACGATCAGGTCGGCGCGCAGGGCCGGGATTGCCAGCAGCCCGGCCAACAGGATGACGGCGGCGCGGCGGCGGGGATTAATACGGAACGGCATGGGCACCATCTCTCCAATTTCAGGCTGGCCCGACGTGTCAGACGCGTCCGTCAGGCCGGATTTCGGGCTGCCCACCCGCCGTTGCTCCGCGGCCTCCGCGCCTCCGCGTGAAACCGTCTTGACCTCAGCGGGTGCGGAGCCGTTCGCGGGCTTTTTCCAGGATGCGGCGTTCCTCGGCGGAGAGGCTTTGGATGCCGTCGCGGCCGATCTTGTCGAGCACCCGGTCCACCTCCGCGGAGAAGCGGGCGGCGGCGGCGGGGTCGGGCGGCCGGTTGCCGTCCGGGGCGTCGTCGAGGGTGAGCCGGCGGCGGCGGTGGCCGGCGCGCCAGTTGCTCCAGGCGCTGCGAAGGTCGCCGCCGAGGCGGCGCAGCGCGGCGGGGGTGTAGAGGTCGCGCATGAACAGGAAGGCGCCCAGCATGCCGCCGAGATGGGCGAGATGGGCCACGTTGCCGTCAAGCCGTGACAGCTCGAAGAACAGTTCCAGGCCGGCATAGACGATGACGAAGGTCTTGAGCCGCATGACCACCGGCGGGATCAGCAGCATGATCCGCTCGTTGGGGAACTTCATGGCGGCGGCCATCATGACCCCGAACACGGCGCCGGAGGCGCCTTCCACCGCCGACAGAGGGGACTGCCAGTTGAAGAACAACCAGACCAGGCCGCCGATGATGCCGCTGGTGAAATAGAGGTTGAGGAACCGGTGGCCGCCCAACGCCGACTCCAGGGGGCGGCCGAACAGGTAGAGCGCCCACATGTTCATGAACAGGTGGAAGAACCCGCCATGGGCGAACAGGTAGGTGCCGAGCCGCCACAGCTGCCAGCGCTGGATGTCCGCGGGGCTGAGGGCCAGCCAGACCACGATCTGGTCGCGGGTCAGCCATTGCAGGAAGAACACGGCGACCGTGGTCCAGATCAGGACGCTGGTCATCGAACTTTCCGCACGTGGCGACCACGGCGGGCGGCGGGTATAGTCACGGTCGGCAAGCACGGACAACACACTCCACGGGGGTTGATGGGAAACCGGCGGCGGGCCAAAACACGGAACAAGGTCCTCTATCCGACCCGCGGCGGCGTCCATGGTTCCATGGAAGCCGGGGATGCGGTGGGGGGCCGCCGCGGCAAAATCCCGCCGTCACCACGGCGCTCTGAAAAGTTGGTACCGGAGGCGGGGGTCGAACCCGCACGACTGATAAGGTCACTGGATTTTGAGTCCAGCGCGTCTGCCAATTCCGCCACTCCGGCCCGGGCGTGAAAATCACGGCGTTACCTTAAACCCGGAACAGGGGAAAGCAAAACGGGAAACGGCGCCCGGGGGTGACGGTGAGTGCCCGCGCCGCCCTCCTACCGGCCGGCTGTGACGGCCCCCCGGAGTTTGTTGGCCCAACGACGAGAACCTTGGGTGGATTTCGTCCCGTAGGGACTGAAAGACAATAGGCAGGGGCTTCAGCCCCTGTTCCGGGAAATGAAACGATGGCGTGCCGGAGGTACGCCGCGATCGCCGCGTACCTAACGGCACGCGAAATGGGGGGTGACAAAACAGGGGCTGAAGCCCCTGCCTATTCCCGCCCCGTCCCGCTGGGACGGGAAAACCGCCCCCGTTAAGTTCTGCCAAACTCCAGCGGGCCGGCTTGGGCGGAACCCGGATCAGCGGTCGTGGTCGGGCAGGAGCTTGAGCAGCTCCAGGATGGCGACCACCCCCACGCCGGCGGCGATGCTGGCCAGCAGGTCCAGGGAGGGGAAGGCGCCGAACTTGAACAGGCGGTGCAGGAACGGCACGGTCAGCGCCAGGGCCATCAGGACGGTGGTGCCGCCGAAAACCAGCCAGAGCGCCCGGTTCGGCACTTTCAGGCCGGCGATGATCGAACGGCGGGAGGAACGGTTGGTCAGGATCAGGCCGAGGTTGCCGATGACCAGGGTGGTGAAGGCCAAGGCGCGCGCCGGGGCCTCGCCGTGCCCGGCCATGGCCCAACCGTAGACCCCGATGGTGGCGGCCAGCACCAGCACGCCCTGGGTCAGGCTGCTGAGAATGGCCCGCCGGCCAAACAGCCGGGCCCCCAGGCGGCGCGGCGGCCGGCGCATGATCTCGGTCTCGGCCGGCTCCGCCTCGAAAACCACCGAACAGGCCGGGTCGATGATCAGCTCCAGGAACACGATGTGGACCGGAAACAGCGCCACCGGCCAGCCGAACAGCACCGGCAAAAACGCCATGCCGGCGATCGGCACGTGCACCGAGAAGATGTACATCATGGCTTTTTTGAGGTTGTCAAAGATGCGGCGGCCCATGGCGACGGCGCGGACAATGGAGCCGAAGTCGTCGTCGAGCAGCACCAGGCTGGCGGCTTCGCGGGCCACGTCGGTGCCGCGGCCGCCCATGGCGATGCCGATGTGGGCGGCTTTGAGCGCGGGGGCGTCGTTGACGCCATCGCCAGTCATGGCCACCACCTCACGGTTGGCCTTGAGCGCCTGGACCAGGCGCAGCTTCTGCTCGGGCACCATGCGGGCGAAGACATTGACCGTGCCAATGCGGCCGCGGAGGGTGGCCTCGTCCATGGCCGCCAGTTCGGGGCCGGTGATCACTTCCCCGGCATTCTCCAAACCGATCTCGCGGGCGATGTTTTGGGCCGTGCCGGGATAATCGCCGGTGATCATGATGGTGCGGATGCCGGCCCCGTAGCATTCGGCCACCGCCGCCGCCACCCCGGGACGCACCGGATCCTCCAGCCCCAGCAACCCCTCGAACTGAAAGTCATAGTCGTGCTGGCGCCCGGGCAGGGTGCCGGTGGTGAAGTGGGCGCTGGCCACCCCGATGACCCGGCGGCCGCGGCCGGCCAGGGCGGTGATCTGCTCCGCCAGGGCGGCATCCTGCTCCGGGGTGAAATGGCAGAGGTCGGCGATGGCTTCCGGCGCCCCCTTGGCGGCGATGACATAATGGGTGGCGTCGCGGGTGGACCGCCAGACGCGGGACACGGCCAGCAGCTCGCGCGACAGCGGGTATTCCCGCAGCAATTCCCAGTCATGGTGCAGGTGCTCGGTGTGCGCCAGGGTGTTCTCGCCCAGGGTGCGCATCGCCTTCTCCATGGGGTCGAACGGATCGGCCGGACTCGCCAGGATGCTGTACTCGACCACCCGGTGGAAGGCCTCCGGCAGCACGGCGCCGGCCTGCCGCGGCGCGGCCAGGCGGGCGTTGCCGGCCACCAGGTCGCTGATGGTCATCTGGTTGAGGGTGAGGGTGCCGGTCTTGTCGACGCACAGGCAGGTGGCCGAACCCAGCGTCTCCACGGCCGGCACGCGCCGGGTCAGCACCCGGTGCTGCGAAATGCGCCAGGCGCCGATGGCCAGGAAGATGGTGAGCACCACGGGAAATTCCTCGGGCAGCATGGCCATGGCCAGGGACAGGCCGACTTTGATGCCCTCCAGCCAGGGATGGGCCAGCCCTTCCCGGGTCAGGGCGAACAGCAGGGTCACCAGCACGCACAGAAAGACGCCGGCCAGGGCAAACGTGCGGACCAGGGCGGCCGTTTCCTGCTGCAGCGGGGTGCTTTCCTCCTCCAGGGTCTTCAAGGCTTTGCCGATCTTGCCGATCTCGGTGTTGCCGCCCGTGCCTTTCACCACGGCGATGCCCTGGCCCTGGACCACCAGGGTGCCGGAAAAGACGAACGGCGTGTCATCGCCGCCGGGGCGGGCCATGGCGATGGGGGCCGGCGAAACGTCGCGGTTGTCCCCGGCCGCGGCCTCCGGCAGGCCGGACTTGCGCACCGGCACGGACTCGCCGGTCAGCAGCGATTCATCGACGGCTAGGTTGACGGCGTCCAGGATCTGGGCATCCGCCGGGACGCGGTCGCCCTCGACCAGCAACATGAGGTCGCCGCAGACCACTTCGCGGCCGGCGATGCGCCGCTTCTGGCCGTCGCGGAGCACCAGGGCGCGCGGGCTCGAGAGGTCGCGCAGGGCTTCCAGCGCGCGTTCGGTCTTGCGCTCCTGGTAGAAGGTGATGCCCATGACCACAAAGACGAAGCCGAGCAGCATCGCCGCACCTTCATGGTCGCCGGTGAGCAGATAGATGGCGCCGCAGGCCAGCAGCAGCAGGAACATCGGCTCCCGGACCACCTCCCAGGCGATGGCCAGCACGCCGCGCGGCCGGGCCGTGGGCAGCTCGTTGAAGCCGTCCCGGGCCAGCTGCGCCGCGGCGGCGGCCTCGCTGAGGCCGCGCAAATGGTTGATGCCGGAAACGGTCATGGAAAAAGCGCCGGGATAAAACAAGCACGCCTCCGCGGGGAAGGCGTGCCTGGCGTTGCACTCAAGAAGCGTTGCAATGGAACATAAGCCGGTTCAAAAGCGGATGCAACGCCCCCTCTTCCACGGGCGCATGACATTCTTGTTGGTTGGGAACCCCCTTTTCCAAAAGGGTGGCCCCAACATTATCCGATAAAACTGTCATGCTCCGTCATTCTGCCTGCAGGGCGGCCACGAAGGCCCCGGCCAGGGCGCGCAGTTCCGGTTCGCCGATGATCAGCGGCGGCATCAGGTAGAGGGTGCCGCCCAGCGGCCGGACCAGGATGCCCTGTTCCAGCAGCCGGCGCCGGACACGTTGGGCGCGGGCGGCCGCCGGGGTGCCGGCGGCGTCCGGCTCCAGGTCGCCGGCGGCGATCATGCCGAAGCAGCGGAGGTGGCGGATGGCGCCGGTGGCGGCCGCCGGGGCCAGGGCTTCGGCCAGCACCGCGCCCAGCCGCGCGGCGCGGTCGACGATGGCCTCGTCACGGTAGACGTCGAGGCAGGCCAGGGCCGCCGCCGCGGCCACCGGATTGCCGGCAAAGGTGTGGCCGTGGTAAAAGGTGTGGTCGGCCGGTTGGTCGCCGAAGCTGTCGAACACCGCCTCGCGGACCACCAGGGCGCTCATCGGCAGGGTGCCGCCGGACAGCCCCTTGCCGAGGCACACAAGGTCGGGGTCGATGCCCGCGTGCTCGAAGGAAAACATCCGGCCGGTGCGCCCGAAACCCAGGGCCACTTCGTCGGCGATCAGCAGGATGTCGTGGCGGCGGCAGGCCGCCGCCAGGCGCGCCAGGGCGGCCGGCGGATAGAGGCGCATGCCGGCCGCGCCCTGGCAGTGCGGCTCGACGATGACGGCGGCCAGTTCGTCTGCCTGTTCCGCCAGCACCGCCTCCGTGGCCGCCAGGCAGGGGGCGGCGCAGTCCCGGCAGGGAATGGCGGCCCCGGCCGGGCGGCGCGGGCAGGCGGCGCAGTCGGGGAACGGCAGTTGGACGACCGGGAACAGCAGCGGCCGAATGGCGGCGTGGAACTCCGGGGCATAGCCGACGGCGGCTGCGCCGGTGGTGTCGCCGTGATAGTCGCCGTGGAACGCCGCGAGGCGGCATTTGCCCGGCCGGCCGAGGTTGTGCCAGTGCTGGACGGCGACCCGTAGCGCGGCCTCCACCGCACAGGCGCCATCCCCGGCGAAGAAGACCCGGCGCCGGGGGTCGGGGAACAGCCGGACCAGCCGCGCCGCCAGTTCCGCCGCGGGCGGGTGGCTGAGGCGCCCCAGGATGCTGTGCTGGAGCCGGCCGGCCTGGCCACGGATGGCGGCGGTCAGCCGCGGGTGGCAGTGGCCGAGGTTGGCCGCCCACCAGGAGGAGACGGCGTCCAGATAGCGGCGCCCCTCCAGGTCGTACAGGTAGATGCCGGCCCCCCGCGCCAGGATCGGAAACGGTTCGCCGGCGAGCGCCGAATGGGGCGTGAACGGGTGCCAGAGGCTCGTCCGGTCCAGCTCCCACAGGGCGGCGGCGCGGGTGGCGGCGTCGTCTACGGGGCCGGGCAGCGGCAGTTCCGGCAGGGCCATGCCTTCCCGGAAAACGGCGGGCGCCGGCCGGCCGCCCGGCCGCCAGTCGGGGAGATGCGGCAGGACGCCGAGCACCGGCACCCCCCCGAGCCGGGCCACGGTGCGGAGATTGTCCGCCTCGATCGCGCCGGGCTCCTGGGGCGTGGTGGCGCAGAAGACGATTCCGGCGACGGTCAGGCCGGCCTCGCGCAAGGCGTTCAGGGACAGCAGGGTGTGGTTGATGGTGCCCAAGCCGGGGCGGGCGGCGAGGAGCACCGGCAGCCCCAGCGCGCGCATCAGGTCAAGCATGGTCAGCCCGCCGTCATCCAGCGGCACCAGCACGCCGCCGGCGCCCTCGGCCACCACGGCGCCGTGCCGCGCCTGCAATTCCCGGTGCGCCGCCACGATCCGCGCCACATCCACCCGGCCGCCGGCGTGCGCCGCCGCCAGGTGCGGCGAGGCCGGCAGCGGGAAGTGGCAGGGGACCAGCTGTTCGTATTCGGCCGGCGCCGGGTCCGGCAGCCCGGCCATGGCCAGGCAGAAATCCACATCCGGACTCCGCCAGCACCCCGCCGCGTCCGCGGTGCAGCCGGTCTGCACCGGCTTCATGGGCACCGCGTCCAGGCCGCTCCGGCGCAACTGGCAGAGCACCGCCGCCGCGACCGCGGTCTTGCCCGCATCGGTGTCGGTGCCGGTGATGAAATAGCCGCGGTTCATAATTAATACCCCTTTAATTTCTACCTTTTTTACCGGACTGCGCCGGAAAACACAAAACTTGGGTCGGTATCGGAATCGGTATCGGCATCGGGATCGAATGGCCTTGGGTGTTTGAGGATGCCAGGGGGCAGAGAGTTTTGATCGATACCGACCCCGATGTCATCACTCAAACGTGTATGAACTTTTTCCATCACGGATCACGGTTCGCCGCGAAGGGTGTTGTGGCTGAAAAATAAAAAACCCGCCAGGTGACGGCGACGCCGCCTTGCGGGTGCGGATAATGCCGGTCGTAATGGGCGGCGAGGCGCGCCAGGCCGCCGCGGGTGAGCCCCGCGCCCGCGGGATAGATGCCGGCGGCCACGCCCTGGGCGCGCAGCTGCCGGAACAGCGCGGCGGCGGAGTCCGCACGGGTGCAAATGGTTTCCGTCTCGGCGCGGCGCAGGGCCAGGCCGGCCCCGGCAACCGCCTGGCGCACGGCGGCTTCCGAGGGCAGCGTCCGGCCGGCGGCGGTTTGCACGGGGGCCACCGCCTGGCGGCTGGCGCGCAGTTCGCCCAGGGTGTCGTCGAGTATCAGGGCGGCCAGCAGCTGTCCCCCGGGCGCCAGCCAGCCGGCCAGCCGCGCCAGCGCAGGCTCCAGCGGCTGGATCCAGTGCAGGGCGGAACTGCTGGCGATAAGGTCGAAACCGCCGGCCGGCGGCATGAAGGCGCGGATGTCGCCGGCCTGCCAGTGGACGGCTCCCGGCCGGGCCGCCGCGCCGGGCGCGGCCTCCAGCCGGCGTCGGGCCGCCGCCACCATGGCCGGCGCCAGGTCGGTGATCCAGCAGGTGGCCTGCGGAAAGGCCGGCCGCAACCGCTCGGTCAGGTTGCCGGTGCCGCAGCCAACCTCCAAAACCCGCGCCGCCGCGGCCGGCAGCCAGCCGGCCAGCCGTCGCGCCACCGCCGGCTGCACCCCGGGCACGCTGTCGTACCGGCCGGCCGCCCGCCCAAAACTGTGCTGGATGGTGGAGGTCATGCGTTGCAGTGGCGGGAGTTTCCTGGAATCGCGGTTATGGGGCCACCCTTTTGGAAAAAGGTACAAACAGGTTTGGCGGAGGGTTTGGGAACCGCCTTTCCTCAAAAGGGGGTTCCCAACATTCATTGGGGACGGGTGAATGGGCCGGCAATCACGCCGGCGATTTCGCCGGCATGGGTTTCGGGCAACGCGTGGCCGGCCCCTTCAAGCCAACTCAGGCGGGCGCCGGGAATCGCCTGCGCCAGGTAGTCCGCGGCGGCGGCGGGAATGACGGCGTCGGCCCGGCCATGGATGATGTGAACGGGCACGGCCAGCCCGGCCAGGCGGCTGCGGAGATCGCAGGTGCGGAGATGGTCAAGCCCGTGGCGGAGCGCCGCGGTCCCCTGGGCCAGCGCGGCGGCGACCTTGCCGGCTAGCACTTCCTCCGGCACGTTGCCGGGCCGGGCGGCCAGGCTGAAAAAACCGCGCAGGGCCGCTTCGGGCGCGCGTGCCACGCCGGCGGCCAGGGCGCGCAGGTTGGCGGCCGGCATGCCCTGGGGATAATCCTCGGCGGCGCAAAAACGCGCCGTGGCGGCCAGCAAAACCAGCCCCGCCACGCACTCGGGAACGGCCAGGGCCGTTTCCAGGACAATCAGTCCGCCCAGCGACCAGCCGGCCAGCACCACCGGTCCCGGCTGCTGCCGCAACCGCGCCGCCAGCGCCGCGGCGTACGGCGACAGCGGTCCGCCCGCCGCCGGCACCATTTCTCCCTGAAGCTGTTCCGCTTCCGCCAACAGCCCGGCCGGCGCCCAGCAGGCCGTGACCCCGCCCAGCCGCGCCGCCAACGGCTCCATGACCGCCGCCGCATGCGCCCATCCCGTCACGAGGAAAACAGCCGTTGGGGCCACCCTTTTGGAAAAGGGTGCTCCCCAAGCCCCTTCCCAAAACGTTTGTTGCTTTTGCGGAGTCCGCAGGCCGGTCACGAGACAACAATTGCGCCCCGCGTGACCGGAACCGGCCTGCGGACTCCGCAAAGAGACAAACAGGTTTGGCGGAGGGTTTGGGAACCGCCTTTCCTCAAAAGGGGGTTCCCAATGGCTGTTGCCGGGGCGGCTGGTCATAGCACTCCTTCCTGGCGGGCGGCGGTGGTCAGGGCGGTGGCGGCCTGGTCGAGGGCGTCGGGGGTATGGGCCAGGGTGACGGAGAGCCGGAGGCGGCTGGTGCCGGCGGGGACGGTGGGGGGGCGGATGGCCGCCGCGAGAATATGGTGTTCGGCCAGCAGCCGCCGGGCCAGGGCCACGGTGCGTTGCGGGTCGCCGACCATGACCGGAATGATCGGGCTGGCGGAGGCGCCGGTGTCGAAGCCGGCGGCCCGGAGCCGGTCCCGGAAAGCGGCGGCCTGGCGCCGCAGCCGTGCACCGCGGTCCGGCTCGGCCTCCAGCACGTCGAGGGCACCCAGGGCGGCGCCGGCGGCGGCCGGCGGCAGGGCGGTCGAATAGATGAAACCGCGGTGCCGGTTGACCAGCCACTCCCGCATCGGCGCGGAGCAGGCCAGGACGCCGCCCAGGCTGCCCAATCCCTTGCTGAGCGTGCCCATGCCGAGATTGACAGCGCCGGTCAGCCCCAGCTCCCGAACCCGGCCGCCGCCGGCCGGCCCGAAAATGCCGGTGGCATGCGCCTCGTCGACCAGCAGCATGGCGCCGGCCGCGGTGGTGACGGCGGCGATCTCCGCCAGCGGCGCAAGGTTGCCGTCCATGCTGAACACCGATTCAGTGACCACCAGCCGGCGGCCCGGCCCGGCGCCGTGGCGGGCCAGCAGTTCACGCAGATGTTCCGGATCGTTGTGGCGGAAGCGGTGCAGGGCGGCATGGCTTTGCCGGGCGCCGTCGAGCAGGCTGGCATGCGCCAGCCGGTCGGCGAACAGCGCATCGGTGCGCTCGGGGAGCAGCGCCGGGATCACGCCGGCATTGGCCGCGTAGCCGCTGGCGGTGACCAGCGCGGCCGGGTACCCCTTGTGCGCCGCCAGCCGCGCTTCCAGGCGCGTGTGCAGCTCCAGGGTGCCGGAAACCAGCCGCGACGAGGCGGCGCCGGCGCCGTAAGTTTCCAGGGCCTCCCGGGCGGCCGCCACCACCCGCGGATGCCGGGCCAGGTCGAGGTAATCGTTGCTGGCGAGGTTCATCACCCGGTGTCCGTCGGCGTCCGTCGTCCAGCCGCCGGCCTCGCCCCAGGTGCGGGGTTCACGCAACAGGCCGTCCCGGCGCAGTGCCGCCAGTTCCGCCTCAATCCAAGATTCCGTGTGCATGTCGTGTTTTTCGGGTGTCCGCAACGCGGAACTGTTTTTCCCCGCGCAGTCCGGGAAAAAAGTAACTTCTTAGTTTTCCGAGGGCGTCAATTCCAGATCGTGCAGCAACTGGAGGTCGAGGGCGGGGTCGCGCCCGGCGACGGTGAGCAGGCGGCCGATCATGATGCCGGAAGCGCCGGCGTGGAAGATCATGGACTGCAGGTTGCGCAACAGCAGCCGGCCGGCGCAGACCTTGATCTCAGCCCCGGGATTGACCAGCCGGAACATGGCGATGCCGCGCAGGATTTCGAGCGGTGGCAGTGGCGGCCGCCCGGCCAGCGGCGTGCCGGGAATGGCGACCAGGAAATTGAGCGGGATCGACTCCACCCGTTCCGCGGCCAGGGCCAGGGCCAGCTCGACCCGCTGCTCCGGCGACTCGCCCATCCCCAAAATGCCGCCGGAACACAGTTCCAGCCCGGCGGCCCGGGCGGCGCGCAGGGTGGCCAGCCGCTGGTCGTAGGTGTGGGTGGTGCAGATGCGGGGGAAAAAACTGCGCGCGGTTTCCAGGTTGTGATGGAACCGCACCATGCCGGCCGCCTTGAGCTGTGCCAGCTGGGCCTGGGAGAGGCCGCCGAAGGAGCCGCACCAGGCCGGGTCGCCGGCCGGGTCGGAACGGAACGTGCCGGCCAGCTGTTCCACTTCCTCTTGGTTGAGCGTGCCGCCGCTGGTGACCACCCCGAAACGGCAGACCGGCAGCTTGGCGGCGTCGGCCCGGGCGGCCCGGATGGCGGCCGCATCGGCCAGGCCGTAGGTCGCGAGCGGCGTGCCGTGGCAGGCCGCCTGGGCGCAGAAGGCGCAGTCCTCCGAGCAGGCGCCGCAACGGGCGTTCAGGATCGAACAAAGCTGGACGCGGTTCCCGAACCGGCGCTGCCGGAGGGCCGCGGTGGCGGCAAAGAGGCGGGGCAGGTCGGCGGCCGCGGTGTCCAAAACGGCGCGCGCGGCGGCTTCCGAAACGGGGTGTCCCGTGGCCGCGGCGTCTTCGATTTCGCTCCAGGTTGAGTCCGTCATGGCCGCACTATAGGCCATTGTAAACCATAAAACAAAACCGGTTTACAATAGGTTTCGGGCCGGCGGCTCCGGCGCCGATTGCCGTCGCCCGCCGTCGCCCGCCGTCGGCCTCCGTCGGCCTCCGTCGGCCGCAATCGACCGCGGTCGACAACCAAAGTGAAAAAAGTCGGGCAAATTTCCCGATGGGAACCTGTCCCCAAGCTCAAGTTCCCACGCTCAGGCATCGATTGCAATCGTCCGCAATCGACTGCAATCGACCGCGGTCGAAAAAAACGCCGGATGGGGATGGGCCGTCCGGCCGTGGCAGGGCGCGTGCCGGGCGGGGACTCGGCGGTTCCCAAGGGGCGGCGGCCGGCGCCGGCAGGGAAAAAGCGAAAGCGAAATTATGTTGCCTGGCATGTGTGGTTGTGGCCGCAAACAAGGATGACACCATGTCGGACGACCGATTTTTTGCCGGATTGACCGCCGCGCTGGCGGCCGCCCGGGCGGCAACGCCGGGGCTGCATGCCTGGTGCGCGTTGCGGCGCACCCTGGACTCCTGCCAGGCCCTGTTGCAGGGGCGGGACGGCAACGCCCTGGACTGCTACCAGGACCGGACGGTTTCTGAAACCACCTATTCGATGCAGGTGTACGCGCTCCAGGAAGACGGCGCCAGCATGGGGATGTCGACCGCGACCGTGGATCCGCGGCGGCCGCTGCCGGCGCAGATTGCCGCCGCGCTGGCGGCCGCCCGGCTGGCCCGCAATCCGCCCTGGCCGTTGCCGGCGCCGCCGGCCGTTCCCTATCCCGAGGTCTGCACCGCCGATCCGGCGATTGTCGCCGACCCGGCGGGTGAGCAGGCGCGGCTGCTGGCGCTCCTGCGCCGTGAGGCGGCGGCGCTGGAGGGGGTGCGGATGAACAGCGCCGAGGCGTATGTCAACCGCCGCTCCCTGGCGGCCCGCTGGTCCACCGGGATCGCCGTCGCCAAATCGGTGTCGGACGTCTATGTCGAGGTTGCCGTCGAGCCGCTGCCCGGCCCGAACCGGCAGGAGGTGAACCCCTTCATCGAGGCGGTCGGGGTGGACGGTTTGGAGCTGCCGGTGTTCTTGCGGCGGGTGGCCGAGGAGGCCCGCGCGCTGGGCAAGACCGAGCTGCCGCGCACCACGGAACAGGCAGTGGTGCTGGTCGACGCCGAAGCCGTCACCGGGCTGCTGCACGAGCTCTCGGGGCAGTTCCGCGCCGAATGCGAGTATGAAAAGCGGCCGTGCCTGCTGCCGGGCGCCGAGGCGGCCTCCGGCCCGGTGGCCCCCGGCGGGGACCGGCTGACCCTGGCGCTGGATCCGCTGCTGCCGGCCATGGCCCAAAGCACGGCCTTCACCGACGAGGGGCTGCCGGCCGAACGGGCGATCATGATCGAGGATGGCGTGGTGCGCCGGCAGCTGGTGAGCACCCGCTTCGGCCACTACCTTGGCCGGCCGGCCAACGGAATCTGCGGCAACTTGGTGGTGCCGGCGGGCACGCGCTCGCGGGAGGAGCTGCTGGCTTCCGCCCCGGAGGTGCTGGAGATCATCACCTTCTCATCGCTGCTGGTCAACCCCCAGACCCTGAGCTGGAGCAGCGAGATCAAGCTCGGCCGCCTGTACCGCGACGGCCGCCCCGTGGCCCTGGTCAAGGGCGGCGTGGTCTCGGGCAACCTGCGCGACAACCTGCGCGACTGCACTTTCAGCCGCGACCTGGTCACCCGCAACTTCCTGGCCCGCGCCTGGTACCCCGCCCGCGGCTACCGCGGCCCCGGCCACCTGCTCATCCGCGCCGGGGTGAAAATCGCCGGCGGCTGAGTCCGCCAGGCCGCATGGGACCCTGTGCGACCTATGGGATCAATGAGACCTACGGGACCTATGGGACGCATGAGTACGGAAATAACGGCGGCCGCCCGCATGTCCCAAGAGTCATAAGTGTCCCAATGGTCCTACGTCACATGGCCGCCCAGCCGCCCGTCTTGCTTTT
>JBAZJM010000018.1:0-28504 GCA_041651315.1 Lentisphaeria bacterium
CTGTGCGCCGGCATCGCCCCGATGGTTTGGGGGGCCGCGCTGGACCGGCTGGCCGGCTGGTTGCCGGCGGCGGGGGTCTGGCGGCCGTTTACCATCTTTTTTGCCGCCGCCGCCGCCGGCACGCTGCTGGCCCAGCTGCTGCTGAGCCGGCTGCGCGAGTCCCGGGCCGCTCCGACGCCGCAGGTCATGCTGACCCTGCTGCGCGAAACCCAGGCCCGCGTCCTGGGGGTGGTCGGCAACTGGTTCGGCGCCGGCGGCGAACGCTGACCGGGGCGGGGCGGGGGGATTTGCGCAACGGTGGCCGGGGGCCTACATTGTAAACCAGTCAGTTGCGCCCCTTGGCACCCGGACGGGGAAGAGCCGTCGGCCGAGCCGGGACGCCGGCAGGGGCGGCACCGGTGTTTTGCACTCCAGCAATGATGGATACATACCATGGCGGGATTCCCCAAACTGATCGTGCTGTCGGAGCAGCTCCGCGGCCAGGTTTTCGATCTCAAGGATGAGCTTTACACCATCGGCCGGTCGGAGAAATGCACCATCTGCATTCCCGATCCGACGATCAGCGGTGCCCATTGCAAGGTGGAAAAGGACGCTGAGGGCAACTTCAGCGTGGCCGACACCGGCAGCACCAATGGCACCCGGGTCAACGGCAACCGGGTCGAGTCCCAGCGCCTGGCCAACAGCGACATTGTGCAGATCGGCGGGGTTGAACTGCTGTTTGAATCCCCGGAAAAATCCACCACCACCATGCTCGGCACCAAAACCGGCATCCTGCTCGACCAGACGGCGTCGACCACGGCCACCCACATGACGAACTTCTCGCCGTTCGGCTCCCGGTCGGACTTGCCGCTGGCCAGTGGGCCGAACAAGTCGAAACTGGTGTTCAAGCTGGTCATCGGTGTCCTGGTGGTCGCGTTGGTCGGCATCCTGGTCTGGCTGCTCAGCAAGATTGTGTAACGTGACGAGCACCGACCCGATGAAACCATCCCCGGACGACCATTCCGCCCCCACCCCGCCGCCGCCATCCCCGGAGCGTCCGCCGACGAACCCGCCGCCCGAGGACGGACCCGGCAAGCCGCCGCTCCGGCGCGGCCTGCCCAAGCCGCCGGTGCAGACGCTGGTCTTTTGGCTGCTGCTGCTGTTTGCGGTGCCGTTGACCCTGTTTTTCCTTAACCGCCGGGAGAGCGTCCAGCCGCAGGAACTCACGGCGTCCGAATTTGAACGGCATCTGGGCGCCGGCCGGGTCACCGAAGTGACCGTGGTCAAGGACCAGGCCACCGGCATCCGCACCCTCACCGGCACCTACCGGCCGGAACGCAAGGGCGGCGATGCGACGCAACCCGAGCCTGAGGCGCGCCCTTTTAAGGTGGATGTGGTCTACACCGACCACCTGGACGACCTGCTGCGCCAGCACTGCACCAACCGCAACATCAAGACGGTCTCCAACTTCTGGGGCAACGTGCTGCTGTCGGTGCTGCCCATCCTGCTGCTGGTGGCGCTGATTTATTTCCTGTTCTCGCGCCAGATGAAGATGGCCGGCCGCGGCGCCTTCCAGTTCGGCAAGAGCCGGGCGCGGCTGATGCAGCCGGACCGCGAAAAGGTCACCTTCAAGGACGTGGCGGGCATTCAGGAGGCCAAGGAGGAGGTGCAGGAAGTCATTGATTTCCTGCGCGAGCCCAAGAAGTTCGAAAAGCTCGGCGGGCGCATCCCCAAGGGGGTGCTGATGATCGGGCCGCCGGGCACCGGCAAGACGCTGCTGGCCCGGGCCATCGCCGGCGAGGCGGAGGTGCCGTTCTTCTCCATCAGCGGCTCGGATTTCGTGGAAATGTTCGTCGGCGTCGGCGCCAGCCGGGTCCGGGACATGTTCGAGGAGGGCAAGCGCCACGCCCCCTGCCTGATTTTCATTGACGAGATTGACGCCGTGGGGCGGTCCCGCTTCTCCGGCATCGGCGGCGGCCATGACGAGCGCGAGCAGACGCTCAACGCTCTGCTGGTGGAAATGGACGGTTTCGAGGCCAACGCCGGCATCATCGTCATTGCCGCCACCAACCGTCCCGATGTGCTCGATCCCGCCCTGCTGCGCCCCGGGCGCTTCGACCGGCAGATTTCCATCGACCTGCCCGACCTGATGGGGCGCCTCGGCATCCTCAAGGTCCACGCCGGCAAGATCAAGCTGGGGGAGGGGATCGACCTGGAGACGGTGGCCCGCGGCACTCCCGGGTTCTCCGGCGCCGACCTGGCCAATCTGATCAACGAAGCCGCCCTGCTCGCCGCCCGCCAAAACAAGGAAGCCGTGGAGATGGCCGACCTGGAGGAAGCCCGTGACAAGGTCCGCTGGGGCAAGGAGCGCCGCAGCCGCAAAGTTGATGAACGCGACCGTCGGGTCACCGCCTATCATGAGGCCGGCCACGCCCTGGTCGGCCTGCTCTGCGAGCGCGCCACCCCGCTGCACAAGGTCACCATCATCCCCCGCGGCAACGCCTACCTCGGCGCCACCATGCACCTGCCCGAGCAGGACCGCTACACCCAGACCCGCGGCGAACTCGAAGCCGAACTGGCCGTGCTGATGGGCGGACGCCTGGCGGAGAAGCTCATCTTCAACGAGATCACCAGCGGCGCCGCCATGGACATCCGCCAGGCCACCGAGATCGCCAAGAAAATGGTCTGCCAGTGGGGCATGAGCGACGCTGTCGGCCCGCTCTCCTACTCCGGGCGCGAAGAGCACATCTTCCTCGGCCGCGACATCACGCGCAGCGAGGATTTCAGCGAGGAAACCGCCCGCGAGCTGGACAACGAGATCCGCCGCATCGTCCGCGACGCCGAAACCACCGCCCGTGACTTGCTCACCACCCACCTGGATCAGCTTCAGAAGCTCGGCGACACCCTGCTGGTGCGCGAAACCATGGGCGCCGTCGAGATCCGCGAACTGCTCGGCCTGCCGCCGCCCGCCAATGGCGCCCACCCGGCGGCCGTGGCCGAAAGCGCGCCCGCCGCCGCCCCGGTGGCCGCGGAGTCCGCCCCGCCGCCGGCCGCCGAGGCCGGGCCCGGCGCGCCGGCCTGAGCCATGGCGCGCCACGTGCCGAAGCCAGCCGTCCCCGCTGCGAAGTCCGCAACCCCGCCCGCCGGCCTGCCCTGGTGTCTGCCCCACGCCCAAGGCGCCCTGTTGTGCGTCCATGCGCAACCGCGCGCCAGCCGGGCGGAGATTGCCGGCCTGCACGGTGCCGCCCTCAAGATCCGTGTGCCTGGCGCCCCGGTTGACGGCCAGGCCAACGCGGAACTGCAGCGCTTCCTGGCCGACGCCCTGGGCGTGTCCCGCAGCGCCGTTGAGCTGGTGCGCGGCGCCACCGGCCGGCAAAAGCAGTTCCTTATCCGCGGCCTGCCGCCCGTCGAGGCGGCGCGCCGGCTCGGCCTGGGCTGATGGCGGCGGCCGTTCACGGACCTACACGGACCCACACGGACCGGCACGGACCCGGCTTTCCGGCCAAAGCGACTGAGGGCTTGCCCTGTCCGTGGAGGTCCGTGCAAGTCCGTGCCGGCCCGGTTTCGCCGTGGTATAATAACGGTTTCATGCCCCTTGTACTTAACCTTAACTCAGCCTTCAGCCTAAAAAGCTTCAGCCTAACCAGGAGACCCGACAGATGCGCACCCCGGAACAGATCTTGGATGAATTGCTGGCGCGCCGGCCGGAGCTGGCGCCGGTGCGGCCGGCCCTGTGGGCGGCCTACCAGGCGATGCACGCGGCGTTGGCGGGCGGGGGGACGCTGTTCACCTGCGGCAACGGCGGCAGCGCCGCCGACAGCGAGCACATTGCGGGGGAACTGCTGAAAGGGTTTCTGCTGCCGCGGCGGCTGTCCGGCGAGTGGGCGGAGCGGCTGTACGCGGCGGGGCCGGCGGCCGATGCCGACTACCTGCAGGCCCGGTTGCAGGGGGGGCTGCGCGCCGTGGCGCTGACCGGGCATCCGGCGCTCGCCACCGCGGTGATCAACGACAACGGCGGCGACCTGGCCTTTGCGCAGCAGCTGATGGCGTTGGGGCGGCCGGGCGACTGTCTGCTGGCGCTGTCCACCTCGGGCAAGGCGCGCAACGTGCTGCTGGCGGCACATACGGCGCGGGCCATGGGGGTGCGGGTGGTGGCCGCCACCGGGGCGGGCGGCGGGCCGTTGCGCGGCCAAGCCGACGTCTGGCTGGGGGTGCCCGAACAGGAGACGTTCAAGGTCCAGGAACTGCACCTGCCGGTCTACCATGCCTGGTGCGCCATGCTGGAGGCGGCCTTCTTCGGCGGCGGCTGAGCGCGTGGGCTTGTGGTAAAAGCGCCCGCCGTGTTTAAGGCACAAACAGGTTTGACGGAGGGTTTGGGAACCGCCTTTCCTCAAAAAGGGGTTCCCAACCAACAAAATTGTCGCGCACCCTCCTGGCACCGCGGATTGACAATCCCTCATTGGGCGATATATAACCCCGTTGCCCTTTTTGTCGCGCCGCGGCCCTTTCAGGCGGCCGGCAGGGCCGTGATTGTTGCACATCAGGCTCTTAAGCGTGTCGGGAGCGCGGCGTGGTCACAAGCAATGACGACATGATGGCGGATCTGCTGGCCTCCAAGGGGCTGGTGACGGAAGAGCAGGTCGCGGAGGCCCGGGCCAAGGCGGAAAAGGACGGCATCCCGCTCGGCGACGCCCTGGTGGCCCTGGGGCATGTCCCCGAAGAAACCCTGATGATGGTGCTGGCCGCCGAATACGGCATGGAGCCGTTCGACCTGGCCAACTACAAGATTCCGGCCGAGGTCATCGCCGCCATCCCCCCCGAGGTGGCCCGCCGCTACCGCGTGGTGCCAGTGATGAAGAGCGGCACCCTGGTGACGGTGGCCCTCGGCGACCCGACCGACCTGGAAACCCTGGACTCGCTCCGCTACATCCTTAAAACCGATGTCGAGGGCGTGCTCGCCCCCAAGGCCCAGATCGCCCTGGCGCTGAACCACCACTACGGCACCATTGAGCAGAGCGTTGAATCGTTCCTGGAGGACATCACCGAGGGCACGGTGGATGTCAACGCCCCGGCGGCGGCGGCGGACACCGAGGCCGACGCCGACGGTGACGCGCCGATCATCCGCCTGGTGTCGCTGATCATCCTGGAGGCGTTCCGCAGCCGGTCCTCCGATATTCACCTGGAGCCGCTGGAGAAGCGGTTCCGCGTCCGTTACCGCATCGACGGCATGCTGCGCGAGGTTGAGAATCCGCCCAAGTACCTGCAGAACAACATCCTAAGCCGTCTCAAGCTGATGTCCAAGATGGACCTGTCCGAGCACCGGGTGCCGCAGGACGGCCGCATCCAGATTTCGGCCATGGGCAAGGAACTGGACCTGCGCGTCTCCTGTCTGCCGACCACCCACGGCGAGTCGATCGTCATGCGTATTTTGGACAAGAGCGGCATCCAGCTCGGCATTCCCGAGCTGGGTTTCCTGGCCGACGACCAGGAGCTGATCGAGCGCATCCTGGCCTTCCCCGACGGCATCTTCCTGGTCACCGGCCCCACCGGTTCCGGCAAGACCACCTCGCTGTACGCCTTCCTCAACACCCTCAACACCGCCTCCCGCAAGATCATCACCGCGGAAGACCCGGTTGAGTACGAAATCTCGGGCATCAACCAGGTGCAGATCGTGGCCGACATCGGCATGACCTTCGCCGCGGCCCTGCGCTCCATGCTGCGCCAGGCGCCCAACATCATCATGGTCGGTGAGATCCGTGACTTGGAGACGGCGGAAATCGCCATCAATGCCGCGCTCACCGGGCATCTGGTGTTCAGCACCCTGCACACCAACGATGCGCCGTCGGCGGTCACCCGTATGATTGACATGGGGGTGAAGCCCTTCCTGGTCGCCTCCGGCGTCCGCGCGGTGATGGCCCAACGCCTGGTCCGCCGGACCTGCCAGAAATGCGCCGAACCGACCACCGCGACGGACGGCGAACTGGAGGCGTTGCGGCTGAAGGCCGACTATTTCCAGAAAGCCACCCTCAAGCGCGGCCGCGGCTGCCCCGACTGCAACAAGGGCTACCGCGGCCGGATGGGCATCTACGAGATTTTCACGATTTCCACGGACATCCAGAACCTAATCTACGAAATGGTTCCCTCCGGCGTCATCCGCGAACGCGCCCGCGCCCTTGGCATGCGCACCCTGCGCGATGACGGCCTGCGCAAGGCCTCCGCCGGCATGACCAGCCTCGAAGAAGTGATCCGCATGACCGCCACTGACGCGGCCGACATGTGACGGGACGGGACGCCGATGCCTACCATCGAACTTGATGCCGACAGCAGTGCCCTGTGGCACATCCTCCTCGACGCCGGCAAGGCCACCGAGCAGCAGCTCGCGGAGGTCTATGCCGAGCACGAACGCACCGGCAAGTCGTTCCAGACGGTCCTCTATAACTACGACATCATCAAGGAGGACGGCCTGCTCCAGCTCGTGGCCAGCCATCTCGGCACCGAGCAGGTCAACATCAAGGAACTCAACATTCCCAAGCCGCTGATCGAGAAATGCAGCGGCCCGATCGCCCGCATGTACGGCATCATCCCGGTCAAGGAGGAGGACGGGGTGCTCTTCGTGGCGGCCAAGGATCCGCTCAACTACCGCATGGTGGACGAGCTCCACTATGTGGTCGGCCAGGACTGCCGCATCCAGGTGGCGCGGCCGGCCGACATCGACGACGCCATCGAGCATTTCTATCCGCAAAAGGCCGATTCCGTCAAGGACGTCTTGCAGGAGCTCGAGCAGAGCGGCATCGGCGACCTCGGCAACGGTGCCGCCATCACGGATGAGAAGGAACTGACCGCCCTGGCCGGCAACGCGCCGATTGTCCGTTTCGTGGACGTCATCCTCTACCAGGCCATCAAGGACCAGGCGTCCGACATCCACTTCGAACCATTCGTCAACGAATTCCGCATCCGCTACCGCATCGACGGCGCGCTCTATGAGATGGCGCCGCCCCCCAAGCACCTGGCCCTGCCGGTGATCAGCCGCATCAAGGTGCTGAGCAACCTGAACATCGCCGAACGCCGCATTCCCCAGGACGGCCGCATTGAGTTGCGCATCGGCGGCAAGCCGATCGACATGCGCGTGTCCACCCTGCCCACCCAGTACGGCGAAAGCGTGGTGCTGCGCGTGCTGGACCGTTCCGTCGTCAACCTCAGCCTCGACAGCCTGGGTCTCGACGAGCGCACCCTCAAGCAGATCCGCGAGATCATCCACCGCCCCAACGGCATCATGGTGGTGACCGGCCCCACCGGTTCCGGCAAGACCACCACTCTCTATTCCTGCCTGCGCGAGATCAACACCCTTGAGGACAAGCTGCTCACCGCCGAGGACCCCGTCGAGTATGATCTGGAAGGAATCATGCAGGTGCCGGTCAAGGAGAGCGTCGGCATGACCTTTGGCCGGGCTCTGCGCGCCTTCCTGCGCCAGGACCCGGACCGCATCATGGTCGGTGAAATCCGCGACTTGGAAACGGCCGCCATGGCCATCCAGGCCTCGCTGACCGGTCACTTTGTGCTGAGCACCCTGCACACCAACGACGCCGCCGGCGCCATCACCCGTCTCATTGACATGGGCGTCGAGCCGTTCCTGATCAGTTCCACCCTGGTCGCCGTGCTCGGCCAGCGCCTGATCCGCCGCGCCTGCGTCCAGTGCCGCACCGCCTACCGGCCCGAGGACAAGGAGCTCGGGTTGCTGGGGCTGACCCGTGCCGACATCGCCGACCGGCCGTTCTACTACGGCAAAGGCTGCCCCAACTGCAACAACATCGGTTACCGCGGCCGGGTCGCCATTTACGAAATCCTGGTCATCTCGCCCGAGGTGGCCAATCTGATCAACAAGCGGATGCCGACCTCAAACATCCGCAACAAGGCCCTGGAAGAGGGCATGGTCACCATGCGCCAGTGTGGCATTCGCACCATCCTTGACGGCATCTCCACCGTTGAGGAGGTGCTGAAATACACGTAACAAGGACGGTTCGTTTCATGGCCATCGACATGTCCGACCTGCTGCAGCTCGTCGTGGACGAGGGTGCCAGCGATTTGCATTTGCCCGTCGGTTCGCCCCCGGTGCTGCGCATCCATGGCGGCCTGCATCCGTTGGAAACGGCCCCCCTGACGCCCGAGGACACCGAGCGCCTGATGAAGGCCATCACCTCCGACGTCAACCAGCAGAAACTGCGGGAAGGCGGCGGCGTCGACTTCGGCTTTGCCTTTGGCGACAAGGCCCGCTTCCGGGTTAGCGTCTTCCGCCAGAAGGGCGCCATCGGCCTGGTGCTGCGCTGCATTCCCAACACCCTGCTGACCATGGAGCAGATCGGCCTCAACCCGGCCATCAAGGACATTCTCTACCGGCCGCGCGGCATGGTCCTGGTCACCGGCCCCACCGGTTCCGGCAAGTCCACCACGCTGGCCTCGATGATCGACATCATCAACCGCGAGCGTGACTGCCACATCATCACCATTGAAGATCCGATCGAGTTCTACCACGAGCACAAGCACAGCTTGGTCACCCAGCGCGAAATCGGCGTCGACGTCCCGTCCTTCGCCGAATCGTTGCGCCGCGCCCTGCGCCAGGACCCGGACGTCATCCTGGTGGGTGAAATGCGCGACTTGGAAACCATTGCCGCCGCCGTCACCGCCGCCGAAACCGGCCACTTGGTTTTCGGCACCCTGCACACCACCGGTGCCGCCGAAACCGTCGACCGTATCGTCGACGCCTTCCCCACCAACCAGCAGGAGCAGATCCGCTCCCAGCTCGCCGCCTCCCTGATCTGCGTCATCTCCCAGGTGCTGCTCCCCCGCGCCGACAAGCCGGGCCGGGTCGCCGCTTTCGAGATCATGATCACCACCCCCTCCATCCAGGCGCTGATCCGCGACAACAAGACCTTCCGCATCACCTCCGACATCCAGACCGGCGCCAAGTATGGCATGAACACCCTGGACGCCCACCTGCTGAGCCTGTACGAGGCTGGCAAGATCTCCTATGGCGAGCTGATCACCAAGTGCAAGGACGCCGACGCCATCACCCAGAAACTTCAGACCACCACCAAGAAGAAATAAGCCGGCGGCCGGCTATGTTTAACTCGCATCGTTCACCTTCACCCGCCTCAATCACGCGTTGACGCAACCACGGGGAGCAGACGGCTATGGCTCTCAAATTCACTTATACGGCCATGGACGGCCAGGGCAAGGAACAGCGCGGCAAGATCGACGCTGACAACGCCCAGGACGCCGCCTCCAAGCTCAAGCAGCAGGGGCTGTTTCCCACCGGCATCAGCGAGGTCAAGAGCTCGACCCCGGGCGGCAAGGCCGGCGGCGCGCCGGGGGCCGGCGGGGCCGCCAAGAAGGCCGGCGGCTTCAACATGTCCATGTCCTTCGGCGGCGGCGGCACGCCGGTGATCAAGCGCAAGCAGTTGACCACGGTCACCCGCCAGCTGGCCACCCTGCTCGACGCCGGCCTGCCCCTGGTCCGCGCCCTGCGCACCCTTGAACGCCAGGCCCGCAAGGATCCCAATCTGCGCCGGGCCGTCGGCGACCTCGCCAACTCGGTGGAAGGCGGCAGCACCTTCTCCGAAGCGCTGGCCGGCAACCCCAAGTCGTTCAACAAGCTGTATATCAACATGGTGCGCGCCGGCGAGGCGTCCGGCGCCTTGGAAACCGTGCTGAACCGTCTGGCCGAGTTCATGGAAAAGGCCCAGCGCATCGCCGGCAAGGTCAAGTCGGCCATGGTCTACCCCGTCATCGTCCTGGTGATCGCCCTCACCATCACCGCCGGCCTGATGGTCTTCATCGTGCCCAAGTTCGCCAAGATCTTCGATGAGATGCTGCCCGGCGAGCCGCTGCCCGCCCTGACCCAGCTGATCATTTCCATCAGTGTGTTCATGCAGCAGCAGATCCTGATCATGCTGGGCATCATTGCGGCCATTGTCATCGGCTTCAAGGTGTTCAAAAACACCAAGGGCGGCTCGTATATGATCGACTTGATGATGATCAAGATGCCGCCCTTCAACCAGCTCGCCATCCGCTCTTCGGTGGCCCGGTTCTGCCGGACCCTGGGCACCCTGATGCAGTCCGGCGTGGCCGTCCTTCAGGCCCTGCAGATTGTCAAAGACACCGCCGGCAACGAGG
The DNA here is from genome assembly GCA_041651315.1 of Lentisphaeria bacterium. GTDB lineage: Bacteria > Verrucomicrobiota > Lentisphaeria > Oligosphaerales > CAITYL01 > CAITYL01. The sequence continues at coordinate 10,150 of JBAZJM010000018.1, forward strand.
TGGTGGCCCGCGCCGTTCAGGTCGTCCATGACTCGGTCAAGGAAGGCGAGGGCATGAGCAAGCCCATGGAATCCACCACCATCTTCCCCGGCATGGTGGTCAGCATGGTCGAAGTCGGCGAGGAAACCGGCGCCCTGCCGGAAATGCTGAACCGCATCGCCGACATCTACGAGGAAGAAGTGGACCGCGCGGTCGAGGGCCTGACCTCCATGATCGAGCCGATCATGATCATCTTCCTGGCCGTGATCGTCGGCGGCATCGTCCTCGCGCTCTTCATGCCCCTGATCAAACTGATCGACAAAATGGGCGGTTCCTGATCTTCGACGCCCGCGGGCGCCGAAAATCAGAGCTGGAAAAAGCCCATTTTGCCGCGATGGAACGTGGCACAGGCAATCTTGCCTGTGTCGTGGAGTTTGGCAGAAATTAACGGGTGCGGTATTCCCGTCCCAGCGGGACGGGGCGGGAATAGGCAGGGGCTTCAGCCCCTGCTTTGCCCCCCCCATTTCGCGTGCCGTCAGGTACGCGGCGAATCGCGGCGTACCTACGGCACGCCATCGTTTCATTTCCCGGAACAGGGGCTGAAGCCCCTGCCTATTTTCATTCAGTCCCTCTGGGACGAAGCCGCCCCAAATTCCGGCGCCCGACGCCCGCGGGTGCCGGAAATCAATCTGGGGTGTGTGTTTCGATGGAATGGAACTTTGCCGGCCAGCGGTTAAGTTTTAGGGGATGAAAACGTCTCGTCCCCAATCCTCCCTGGATGTCCGGCCGCCGGTGCTGCCCGCGGGGCAGGTCGAAGTCATGGACACCACCCTGCGCGACGGCGAGCAGACCCAGGGGGTTTCCCTGTCGCCCGGGGAAAAACTCACCCTGGCCCGCACCCTGTTGGAACGGCTCAACGTCACCCGCATCGAGGTGGCCAGCGCCAAGGTGTCCGACGGCGAGAAAAAGGCCGTTGGCATGATCACGGCCTGGGCCCGCAAGGCCGGACTGCTCGGCCGCGTGGAAGTGCTGGGGTTTTGCGATGTCCAGCGCAGTGCCGACTGGGTCGGCGAGGCCGGCGGCACGGTCATCAACCTGCTGACCAAAGGTTCCTACCGCCACCTGACCGAACAGCTCCGCAAGACTCCCGCGCAGCATTTGGCCGACATCGCCAAGACCCTCGACTATTGCGCTGCCCACGGCATTGTTTGCAACTGTTATCCCGAGGCGTGGTCCACCGGCCTGAGGGAGGAGAGCGGCAACGATTATGCCCGCTGGTTTATCCGCCAGCTGGCGGAGCTGCCCATCCGCCGCATCATGCTGGCCGACACCCTGGGCATCCTCAGCCCTGAGCAGACGCGAACCTATGTCGGCGAACTGGTGGACGGTTACCCGAAGGTTCACTTCGATTTCCATGCCCACAACGACTACGGCCTGGCCACCGCCAACACCCTGGCCGCCGTGGCCGCCGGCGTCCGGGGCGTCCACGTCACGGTCAACGGCCTGGGCGAACGCACGGGCAACGCCCCCTTGGACGAGGTGGTCGTCGCCCTCCGGGATCTGGCCGGCCGGCAGACCGGGATTGAGGAGAGCGAGTTGGTCGCCGTCTCCAAGATGGTGGAAACCTTCAGCGGCCGCCGCCTGGCCGCCAACAAGCCGATCTGCGGCGCCGCTGTCTTCACCCAGACCGCCGGCATCCACGCCGACGGCGACAAGAAGGGCAACCTCTATATCGCGCGCCTGTCGCCGCAGCGCTTCAACCGCACCACCACCTACGCTTTGGGCAAGCTCGCCGGCAAGGCCTCGCTCGACATCAACCTCGACCAGCTCGGCATTGAGCTCGACCCCGAGCAGAAAAAGCTCGTGCTGGACCGCGTCATTGCCTTGGGCGACCATAAGCAGACCATCACCCAGGACGACCTGCCGTTTATCATCGCCGACGTCGTCAACGCCCCCGAGCAGCGCCGCCTGGAGATCGTCGACTGCCTGATCACCACCACCACCCGCCTGTCCTCCACCGCCACCATCAAGATCCGTCTTGACGGCCGGGAATACCAGGACCACGCCGCCGGCGACGGCGGGTACGACGCCTTCATGAAGGCGCTCCGCGCCATTCTCAAGAGTGCCGGCATTGTGCTGCCGCAACTCCAAGACTACGAAGTCCACATCCCTCCCGGCGGCAAGACCGACGCCCTCGTCGAAACCACCATCCGCTGGGCTGGCGGCATCACCACCCGCGGCGTCGACACCGACCAGGTCAAGGCCGCCATTGTGGCCACCGAGAAAATGCTCAACCTGTTCCTCCGCCGCACCGCCGGCAAGCGCCGGCCTCGCCGCCGCCAGGCTTAACCCCGGGTTCACGGCGGAACGGCTGCGCCGGTTTCGACCGGAGGATGGCCGGAGCCTGCTGCTCCGGCGCTGGAGGTTGGCACAACTACGAGAACCTTGGGTGGATTTCGTCCCGTAGGGACTGAAAGACAATAGGCAGGGGCTTCAGCCCCTGTTTCGGGAAATTAAAAGATGGCGTGCCGTAGGTACGCCGCGATTCGCCGCGTACCTACGGCACGCGAAATGTGGGGTGACAAAACAGGGGCTGAAGCCCCTGCCTATTCCCGCCCCGTCCCGCTGGGACGGGAAAACACGCAACCGTGGAGTTCTGCCAAACTCCAGGGCCGGCGCCTCCCTGCTGTGGCGGCGCCGGTGCTAGGCGCCCTCCGCAAAAATCTGAGTCAAACCAGTGCCTGTTCCGTTCCGGCGGGTTCTGGATAGCCCCCGCTCCTGGTCATTCAGAGCCGGGAACGCAGCGCCCTTCCTGGGCGCGATAGTGACCGGTCAAAAACGCATGACCGGGCAGGAAACCCGCAACAAACTCACCTATCCGCGAAATTCTTCAGCGCGTTTTCGGCCGCCGCCTGCTGCCGCGCGGAACCGGAAGCCGCCGCCTGTTGCAGGATGGCCAGGCTGGCCGGATTGTCCACCCGGCCGATGGCGTGCGCCAAGGCCGCGGCCGTGGCATTGTCCGGCGCCTGATCCGCCCACGCCAGCAGTTTGGCAACCCCCTGGGGCGCGCCAATCACCGCCAGGGTGTCCCAGGCGGCCAGCACCAGCGGGTCGGACGCGGCCGCCGCTGCCGGCTCGCCCGCCAGCGCGATCAACTGCGGCACGTGCTCCGCCCCCTCAACCTGCCGCACCACATCGGCCCAGCTTTGGCGCATCGTTTCGTCCGGGGTGGCCGCATACCGGCTGCCCAGTTCCTTCAAGTCGGTGGCGGTCAGGCTGTGGGCCAGGGCGCTGTTGGCCGCGTCCCGCACGTCCTCCGCCAGCCCCGCCTGCGCCAGCAAGGCGTTCCAATAGGGCACGCTTTCGGCATTGCGCGCCGTTTCCGCCAGGGTCGAGGCCAGCTCCCGCCGCTGCTCGTCCTCGGGCGGCAGGGCTTGCAGATACTCCACCAGTTCCTGAAGCGCCGCCGGCGTGCCAATAGTCGCCAGCCCCTCGGCCCCCAGACGCGCCACTTCCGGCGCGGGATCTGTCAGCAGCGCCTGAAATCCGGGAATTGCCGCCTCTCCCTGGGCGGCAAATTGCCGCATTTTTTCAGTCACCCATTCCGGGGCGCCGCCGGTAGTCAGATACTCCGCCAGATCCGCGAGGGTCCGCACCCGGCCCGCCTCCTCCCGATCCACATCCAGAGTCCTGGTTTCGGGCGTTGCGGCTGCCGGCATCCCCGGCCGGCCGGACCGCCGCGCCACCGTCGCGCGGCGCCCGGTGTCTGCCGCCATGGCGGTGGCGCCGGAGGGCGATGCGGAAGCCGGCAACGCTTCTGGACTGGCGGCGGCCGTGTCCTGGCTTGCCACGGCCTTCTCCCCGCGGCCGCAGCCGTTCCCCGTCAGCGCGACGGCCAGCCCCGCCGCAAACAGTCCCGAAACCCATTGCCGAAAGACGCCGGTCATGCCATTTCCACTTGAAAACGTTCCCTCACGGAGACACGGAGGCACAGAGCAATTTTTTATTGAATGGCATTTCTGTAGGCACGGGCGTGTCGCCCGTGTGTGACGCGTCCTCTACGGCAGAGTCGCACAACGTGGTGCAACCACGTTCCTACAGGAAAAAGTTTGGAATTACGAAGGCCCGTCACTGGCGTTCCGGGCTCTGAAAATCCCCCGGTCCAGGTCTTTCAGGGCCCCCCCCGCTGTAGCGGCGCCTGTGCCAGGCGCCCCAAAATGGCAAACCTGCGCGGCTGGCACAGCCGCGACTACAGCACGGCAAGCTTCCCCGCCCTCACTGGCACTCGTAATCGAGTTCGAACCCGTTGTTGTCCTCGTCCATTTCCAGCGTCTTGGCCCGGCTGTCGAGGAGCAGGTACAGGATCGGCGCCGCGTTGGTCGTTGGCGCCTTCAGCCCGGTGACCGTAATGGTCTTTTCCTGGCCCACCTGGAGCGTGCCGACCATCTTGTACTTGTTGCCCTTGGTCGTGCGGCCGGGCACGGGAGGGGCGGCCAGGATGGAGCTGTCCGCCCAAAGATCGAGGTATCCCGCATCACCAGCCACCTCGCCCCAATTGGTCACCGTCACATAGGCGGTAAACGTCCTGGCGGCGGTCGGAATTTCGGGGCTGATCGTAACCGTCTTGATCCTGAAATCTGGCAAGCCGGTATTGTATTCGTATGCCGCCTGGTTGTTGTACTCGTCGTCTTCCTTGGCGCCGTTTTTGGCATCGGCAAAGGCCCGCAGGGTGAATGAGCCCCGTGTCTTCGGCGCCGTCAGGGACATCTTCACCGCCTTGCTCGCGCCCGGCCTCAAGGTGCTGATGGACGTGGATTTGTCGCTCTTTTCGCCCACGGCCGCCGGCGCCGGCTTGTCCAGCCAGACGTACAGATAACCGCCCTTGCCGCTTAGGATGCCTTGGTTCTTCACGGTGATGGTGGCGGTCAATTTCCCGCCTACCGCCGGCAATGCCGGCGTGAGCACGATGCCCGTGACTACAAAATCCGCGCCGGCGGCCCCGGGCGTCGTGAACGAACACGGCTCGCCATAGCCCGTGCCCGCGCTATTGGTGGCATAGGGCCGGACATAATAGGTCGTGCCGGGACTCAGCTTGGTGAGCGTGCTGGTGAACGCACCCGTCCCGGCGCCGTCAGCCGTCCTGGCATCAGCCACGGTCGGAGTGGCGGTAGTGCTCCAGCAAACCCCGCGCGCCGTCACCGCTGCCCCGCCATCGCTCGTCACCATGCCGCCAGAGGTCGCGGTGGTGGTGCCGATGGCGGCCGGCACCGTTGTGGTCACCGTCGGCAGGGCGGTCATGATCGTCAACGTCCCCGCCACACAGGAAAGGGCGTAATTAGTGTCACTACCGCCGCTGACCGTAATCGGATAGGTTCCGACACCGCTCGTCGCCGTGGCTGAACAGACGGCCATGGGCGGCGTGTCCAGCACCGCCGCGGTGTCGCCATTGGCTAACCCCGTGTAGGCAATGGAGAACGCTGGATTCGCCGCGCCAAAGGAACGGGTTTTATTCTCAGCGGTGGCGGTCAAAGTCTTTTGGGCCACGGTCAGGGATTGTGTCACGGGCAAGGCCGCGTTCCAACTGTCGTCCCCGGTCTGCGCTGCCGTAATCGAGGTTGTCCCCGCCCCGACGATATGGATTTTGCCATCGACAATGGTGGCCACCGCGGCATTGCTGCTGGTATAGGTCACCGCCAGCCCGGAAGATGCCGTGGCGCCCGGTGCGAAGTCCGCATCGCCGTACGTCTTCGCCGGCAATGCGGGGAAGAGGATCGTCTGATTCAGCATCCATTTTGCATGAATGACGTGATTGGCAGCAGTCGGGACGATTGTGGCCTCGGTTACTTGGATTCCGGTGCCATTGTCACCCGTTCTCCAGCCCGCAAAGACATAGTCGGTCCGGGTCGGCATCGGCAAGGTTCCGTAAGGCGTGTTAAAAATCACGCTCTTACTAGCCGGGGTCACGGTGCCACCAGCGGCGTCAAAGGTCACCGTACAAGCTGTCGTAAAAGGCCTCAACTCGCCATAGCGCGTACCCGCGCTGTTAGTGGCGTACGCCCGGACATAATAAGTCGTGCCCGCGCTTAACCCGGAGAGCGTGCCGGTGAATGCACCTGTGCCCGTGCCATCACTCGTCCTGGCATCGGCCACGGTCGGATTGGCGGTAGTGCTCCAGCAAACCCCACGCGCCGTCACCGCTGCCCCGCCGTCGCTCGTCACGTTGCCGCCGGCGATTGCGGTGGTGATGCCGACCGCGGCCGGCACCGTTGTGGTCACCGTCGGAAGGGCGGTCATGATCGTCAACGTCCCCGCCACATAGGAAAATGCGTAATTATTGTCGCTACCGCCGCCGTAATCGGATAGGTTCCAACACCGCTCGTCGCGGTGGCTGAACAGGCGGCCATGGGCGGTGTGTCCAGCACCGCCGCGGTGTCGCCACTGGCTAACCCCGTGTAGGCAATGGAGAACGCCGGATTGGCCGCGCCGAAGGAGCGGGTTTTATTCTCAGTGGTGGCGGTCAAGGTCTTTTGGGCCACGGTCAAGGTTTGAGTCACGGGCGAAGCCGCATTCCAACTGTCGTCCCCGGTCTGCGCTGCCGTAATCGAGGTTGTCCCCGCGCCGACGATGTGGATTTTGCCATCGACAATTGCGGCCACCCCAGAGTTGCTGCTTGTATAAGTCACGGCCAGCCCGGAAGATGCCGTGGCGCCCGGTGCGAAGTCCGCATCGCCATATGTCTTCGCCGGCAATGCGGGGAAGGAGATCGTCTGATTCAATGTCCATTTTGCATGAATGGGGTGATTGAGAGCAGTCGAAACGATTGTGGCCTCGGTTACTTGGATTCCGGTGCCATTGTCGCCCGTCCACCAGCCCGCAAAGACATAGTCGGTCCGGGTCGGCATCGGCAAGGTTCCGTAAGGCGTGTTAAAGATCACGCTCTTACTAGCCGGGGTCACGGTGCCACCAGCGGCGTCAAAGGTTAAGGTCGGAATCGCCCCCAGATATGGATAACTCACGCCCTCATCGATTCTCCACACGGTGGCGAAGTCCCAATAGGGGAAGGTTGCCTGGTGTTTCATTTGTGCCGTGGTTTTTCCCTCTCCGACATAGACACCGCGGTAGTGAAAAGACCGTCCGCTCGTTTCGATATCCCAATATGATAATATCACTATGCCGTAATCTTGGATACCGATCAGTCCGTCGACGTAATAGGCATTAGAGGAAACCGTCACCGCACCCGTCGCGTAGCAATTGCTCACCGTGCCGTTATTACTCCCGATCAATCCGCCGACGCAATGACCAGAATCAGAGGAAACCGTACCCGTCGCGTAGCAATTACTCACCGTGCCGTCATTCACCCCGATCAGTCCGCCAACTTGAGCAGCTATACCAGTGGAAGCCGTCACCGCACCCGTCGCGTAGCAATTGCTCACCGTGCCGTCATTCATCCCGATCAGTCCGCCGACGCAAGAAGCATTAGTCGAGGAAGCCGTCACCGCACCCGTCGCGTAGCAATTGTTCACCGTGCCGTAGCTCAACCCGATCAGTCCGCCGACGTCCGCTTTCCCCGTTACCGCGCCACTGATCAGTCCAAGATTGCGAATCAAGGCACCATCCTCGATGAATCCGAACAACCCGACACCGTCAGTTGCCGGACGGTTGATCGTCAGCCCCCGGATTATATGGCCATTACCGTCGAAAAGACCTGTGAAGGGAGCACTCCAGCTTCCGATCGGCACAAACCCCGCATCGTTGTTCCAAGTCGCCGTGGCCGTGGCGTCAATGTCGTTCATCAGAACGTAGGCGGCGCGAAGTGTCCAGCCGTCCGTTCCCGAACCGACCTTCTGTAAGTCCGCCAGTGTACGAACCTCGAAACAACCCCACTTGGCGTAGAGCGTATGGTCAACGGCGATTGAGACGATCGTCCCTTCGGTGACCCGGTCGCCCGTGCCGCCCGCGCCCGTCCACCACCCGCCGAACGTGTACCCCGTACGTGCCGTGGTTGCCAGCGTGCCGTAGGCCGAGGCATACGTTACGCTTTTGGACGTTGGGTTTGCGGTCGTGCCACCCTGCGCATCAAAGGTCACCGTGTATGTGGTGACCGTCGTCCACTTCGCGTAAAGCGTCTGTGCCGCTGTGATCGCGACCATCGTTGTGGCCGTCACTTGGGTGCCCGTGCCACCCGTACCCGCCCACCAACCCGCGAAGATGTAGCCGGTTCGCGTCGTAGTCGCCAGCGTGCCGTAGGCCGATCCGTAGGTCACACTCTTGGATGCCGGACTTGGCGTCGTGCCGCCCTGGGCGTCAAAGGTCACGGTATAGCCGTTCACCGTCCACTTCGCATAGAGTGCCTGGTTCGCCGTGATCGTGACGGCGGTGCTTGCCGTCACTTGGATCCCGGTGCCGTCCATACCCGTCCACCAGCCGGCAAACGTGTACCCCGTACGCGTCGTGGTTGCCAGCGTGCCATAGGCCGAACCGGAGGTCACGATCTTGGATGTCGGACTCGGCGTCGTGCCACTTTGGGCGTCAAAGGTCACGGTATAGCTGTTTGCCGTCCACTTGGCGTAGAGTGTCTGGTTCGCCGTGATCGTGACGGTGGTGCTTGCCGTCACCTGAATGCCGGTGCCGTTTACACCCGTCCACCAGCCGGCGAACGTGTAACCCATGCGCGTCGTGGTCGCCAGCGTGCCATAGACCGAACCGGAGGTCACGATCTTGGATGCCGGGCTCGGCGTCGTGCCGCCCTGGGCGTCAAAGGTCACCACTGTTTCTTCCTGGTCAATCCGTACCGGCCACACCCGCGCCGCGCCCCATTGACCGTCCGTTCCCTTGAAACGGATGCCTAGCAGCCGCATGCCAAATTCCTGCGCCGCTGTTGAAACCGCCAAGTTCTGACCATCCGCCAGCCCCGGCAGCGACGTCACCGGAATCAGCGTCGCGGGCTGCCCGTCGCCTACCATGGGGGGGTCACCCCAGAAATACTCGGTCTCAGCGATGTCCGCAACCGTCGGCACAACCGGCGTGCTGTCCTCAAAGACAAAGAAAGTAAACCGCCGCGTGGCGCCCCAAACCCCGGCAGCATTGCGGAACCGCACCCCCACATGATGTACGCCGGGCACCAGCTCGCCCGTATTGACGGTGACGGGAATCACATCTTGGATGTCCGTCCAGGTCTGCTCCGCCGACAGCAGCAGCGGAGATGCCTTGCCCGCGCCGGGGTCGTCATCTACGAAATACTCCGCCGGTTGCACCGCTGCGCCGCCGGCGTTGTCCGTATCGTCAAAGACGCAAACGTCCTGCCAGCGCACACCCCCCCAGGTACCGCTGTTGTCCCTAAACCGCATCCCGATCCGGTGCCAACCCGCCGCCAGCCCGGAAACATCCACCGAGCCCTGCGTCGCATCCTCAATGTCCGTATCGAACGTTGCGTCATCCGCCGCCAGCGGCACACCGTTGCCCACCCCCGGATCCGTCTCCACAAAATACTCGCCCTGCGCCACCCAATTCCCGGCCACAGCCACACCGCCCCCACCCGCAACCGCCAGCAGGAGCAGCAGCATCCAACACCATGATTTGAACCGGAACGTAATCATGCCTACTGTTTTACCGCAATTTTCCTTCCGAGCCCGGAACGTTAGTGACGGGTTTAATAAGGTGACAGTCTTCTAAGAAAAGTGGATTCTTTTTGACCGGTCACTTTCGCTCCCTGCGGTCGCTTCGTTCGCGGCTCGGATTGGCTTTGGACCGATAACCGGAGTTTTGCAGAAATCTCCCCCCCGTACAAAATCAACGCCTCAACTACTACACCGCCACCAGCGCAACACCGCCCTTTACATTGGGCGCCTTTGACGCCAAATCACTTCCCTTCGACCAGCGTCTTCGCCTTGCTTGCCTTTGTGTGCGCCCTCAACTCCTTTCTGTGCCAATCCGAAACCTCCCTCGCCAACACTTTTCCATCTTCTGCAGTCTCTTTTAGCAGCTCGGCAAAATCTGCCGCATCCCAAGTAGGCGTCTTGTGCAACGACTTCACATAGCCATGCACACATTCATTTCTCTTGTCACGCCATAGGTCAACAAGATTGGCCAAATCCAATGCATCATTTTTGCCCGCTTGGTTCTTTTTCCACCGTGCAATGAGTTCGAAAAAGCTTGTACTAAGCGTTTTCCTCCTCTGCTGTTCATTGCCATCGGGGAGCACCTTAACTCCGACCAGGAAAGAGATCAGACGATCCGAGATAACACTTTCCTCAAGGGTAATCGCTTCAAGATAAAACCCCAGTAAAATGCTGCCGTTAATCTTCTCCCATGCTTGCTTGTAACTACAATACTTTTTGCCGTTACCTGTACTCATGGGAACCACCTTTTGGGGAATTAATGGAATATGAAAAAAATCCGGTCTCGTCTATATCTTCCCCTGCGCCTCCTGTGTTCACTTATTGGCACATCGCCCGTCATGATGAGTGATTGAACGACTTGTAGGAGGTAATTAAATTTTTTATTTCCACATAAATAGCTTTAGCCATTTTTACACTTGCCATATTCCTCTTATCATTTCCATCGATCCGCTCACTCGTTCTCGTTTTTATGTCATAGGTTGCTTGATAACTACGCACGGCATCTAGGGTTTTGCCACGTGTCCTTGTCGCGCATACGATGATATCACATTTTATCCTCGAGAAAAGTTTCAAGCTTTCAAATATTCTACTACGGTTACCAGGATCTCCTTGGCTTTCAATTCCTATTTTGACCCCATCAATGGTTATAACTCGTCGAAAATCTCCTCTATCATTTATGCATGATGATCCTATAACGTGTTCTTTTTTGTCAATTCTATGACACTTTTTGATCATCCCGTAAACGCGTCTTATCGTTTCCGTTTTTCCGGTTTTGGCTATGCCTATGATTGTGAAGATCCGCTTTTTCATTTTTCGCCCTTGTTAATGAAAGTGCTCCACCATCTGCACAGTGCGCTTTGGCACTGCGCAGCCTCACTCCGCCGCCACGCCCGCCCGGGCCTTGATCGTCACCGTGCCGCCGCGCTTGATGAACAGCGGCGAGACCTCGCTGGACAGCACCACCGGCGCCGTCGTCGTCTTGCCGTCCGGGTCATATGAGTGTCCCCCGTACATCCCCATGTCGTTCCGCGACCCGTCGTGGTCGTTGTATTCCGGGTCAGCCAATCCCGTGTTTAAACAGGGAGAATCGGCCTTAAGTCGATAATCCCCTGCAAGGAGGTCTACAAAGCCGGGTCCGGTATTGATACAATCCACCGGTACCACGCCCCCCGCAGTCCCGTCCATCAAGTTATTGTTCCTAACAATCACATTTGTGTTGGGAGCAATAATCGATTTTCCTCCACCGACACCAGTTGGTTGTTCGTTATAGCATGACATAATGATATTGTTAGTTATTTCCGTTGATGTAGTACTTTTTACATAAATCCCGATGCCAACAGCGCTCTTTGAGGCTGCTGGATCTTTATATCTATTACCCAAAATCCAAATAAAATTATTGCTTATTTTATATGCACCAGAGACTATAAAAATACCATTGTCACATTCATAAAAAGAGCCATAAGAATCCTCGTGAAACCAGCCGATTATATTATTGCGAATTATGGCGTTTCCGGACTCTAAACGGATACCGTTCAGTCGGCCATTTCTACCATTAATGGCGTTACCGGTAACCTCGCCAGAACCACCGTAAACTTCCATGTACCGGATGTTGTTGTAGCAGACCCAATATTTGGCCGAAGTCAGTTTCAGCTTTTCCGTGACGGTGGACTGAAACACGGTTAGTTCCTTAGTCGCGTCATTGTGAATACAATCGCCGGTGATCGTGCTTTTGATGATCTTGGTGTTCGAGGTGTTGCTGGTCAATCCAGCCCCGATCGTCGAACCTTGCAGCGTCCAGTCGCTGTTCGTGAAGACCGCTCCGCCGGTGACGGTGGTCTTGTACAGGTAGAACTTGGATCCCGTCACACTCAACCCCACCCAAAGGGTATTGTTGTCCAGCCGCACATCGGCGCAATTCGTGACACTCAAGTCGCCATTGAGAATCAGCCCGTTGATGTACACGTTCGCGGATGCATTGCTGATCACCAGTGTTCCGGTAACCTGGACGGTCCGCCCCGTCTCGCCGCGGATGTCAATTCCCTTCGAAATCGTGATGTTCTCGGTGTACACGCCTTCCATCACCGTGATATTGTCACCCGCCGCTGCGTTGTTGATCGCCGTCTGCAGGCTCTGCCCCGGCCAGACAATGAACGATGCTGCCGGCGCGACACTCGCCAGTGCCCACAACACCATTAATGCAACCACCCAGATTCCAAGGTTTCTTGATTTCATGACGAAACTCCTGCTCTGAACGTTGCAGCTTACGAAAGTTGACCCAAAGCACGTATCGCCCTGACGTGCACAGCTATTTCGGGTCCCACTTCGTTGTAGTTCGCTTGGTTTTCCAAATCCGTCATTTCACCGGCCACATTCTTCCTGGTCGGTCCGGATTATCCTCTTGTATGACGGTGCTTGGCGCCGGCGTCATACCCCCCGTACCCCTACCCCGCCCATCCTAAACGCTAATATTAAGGTATACCGCAGTTTACCAGATTACAAACAAGATTTACCACCCGTTCTGGCATTCGCTTGGGCCCGCGTGAGATTCCGTTCGCCAAAGGCCGGGGAACTCACGACTGCAACTGGGGCAAGCGAACGCGATGGCAAGCACGATGGATTGGGCCGGCGTGGTGCTGGCGATCTTGGATCGGCTGCTGGCGGCGCTGCCGGCAACCGAACGGCAGGAACTGCTCGACTACGCCCGCTTCAAAGCCAACCGGAAACGGCCACCGCACCGCCAATCATGATGTGGGGGCGCCGCCCCCAGGCCCCTGCCAACCTGAATTATTCATGAATTTGAACAGAAGGTAGCGAAGACCGCAAAGGAAATCCCCCCCATCCAGCCTTCGCTATCTTTGCGTCCTTCTGTTCAAATTCAAAAATGCCGTGCCGGCATTTTTGAAACCGGTTCGGGGGACGACCCGGAGTGGGAAGCTCTGGCCACGTTGCCCCCCGCTGTAGCGGCGCCTGTGCCAGGCGCCCCTGGAGTTTGGCATAACTCAACGGGTGCGGTTTTCCCGTCCCAGGGGGACGGGGCGGGAATAGGCAGGGGCTTCAGCCCCTGTTCGGCCCGCCCCCCCCCATTTCGCGTGCCGTCAGGTACGCGGCGAATCGCGGCGTACCTACGGCACGCCATCATTTCATTTCCCAAAACAGGGGCTGAAGCCCCTGCCTATTTTCATTCAGTCCCTCCGGGACGAAGCCACCCCAAAACCCCGGAGTTGTGCCAAACTCCAGGGGCGGAGCCTGCTGCTCCGGCGGGAAAACCGGTTCGGGGGACGATCCGGAGCGGAAAGCTCCGGCCACTTTGCCTCACCGCGTGGCGCCGGCCGGGCCGGCGCCCAGGCGGTGGCGGAGTTGCCGGGCCGCGGCGTCTTGGGGGCGCAGGTCGAGGCAGCGGTCGACCGCCTGCCGGGCGGCGTCCGGCTGTTTCAGGGCCGCGAGAACCCGGGCCTCGCCCAGCCAGGCATCGGCCAGGTTGGCGTCGCGGGTGCGGGCCGCGCGATAATCGGCCAGCGCCCGGGCGGTGTTACCGGTCTGCTCATACAGGCGGGCCCGCTGCAAAAAGTGGCGTTCGGGGTTGTTGCCGGCCACCGCGATCGCCCGGCTGATGGCGGCAATGGCCGGTCCAAAGGCGCGCTGGGCCGCCAGGATCTCCGCCTTGCGGGCATAGGCGTCATCGTAGTCGGGCTTGAGTTCAATGGCCTTGCGCAGCTGCTCCAGCGCCTTGGGCAGGTCGCCGGCATGCTGGTAGACGCCGCCCAGATAGAGCCGGGTGCGGGCGTCCTGCGGATCACGCTCCAGGGAAAAATGCAGGTCGGCCACGGCGGCGTCGAGGCGGCCGAGCTTTTCCAGGGCCTTGGCGCGGCGCCGGTAAAGGTCCGCATTCTGGGGCGCCAGCTCAATGGCCCGGCTGAAATCCGGCAGCGAGTCCTCATAGCGGCCCATCTCCCCGAGCATGACGCCGCGCATCTTGTAGGCGGTCAGATAGTTGGGGTCCAGGGCAATGGCCTTGTCCAGGTAGGTTTTGGCGATGTCATAGCGGTTTTGGTAGCCGTAGAGCATGGCAATGGCATAATCGGCCTCCTTGTAGTCGGGGTTGATGGCCAGGGCGGTTTCAAAGGCGGCCAACGCCTGACGGTAATCTTTCGGTGTTCCGTTCAGATACGTCCATCCCAGGTTGTACCAGGCCAGGTCGAACTTGTCGTCGGCCTTGAGCGCCAGCCGGTATTCGGCCTGGACCTCCGCCGGTTTGCCGCCGGCCTGGTCGAGCACGACTCCCGCCCACAGGTGGGCCCATTTCGAATCCGGCTTGGCCGCCAGTGCCCGCCGCACCGCCTGGGACGCCCCGGCCAGATCCTTGGTTTCCACCAGCAGGGAGGCCAGGCGCACCAGGGCAAACTCATTGGCCGGCTCCAGGGCCAGGGCCTGCCCGATGGCGGCCCGGGCCCGCGGATACTCCTTCAACGCCGCCAGGATTTGCGATTCCAAAATGTAGGGCTCGGGCCGGCGGGGGGACAGGCTCTTGAGAAACAGGGCCTCGGCCAGGGCGCGGTGGGCCCGGTCAAGCTCGGGCTTGTTCAGGGGCCGGTCCAGGTTCAGCAGATTGCGCACCGAGCCCAACCCGTCAATGTAGGCACGCTGAAAGCGGGCCTCGCTGTCGTTGCCGTTGATCTCAATGGCCTGGTCCAGCAGCCCCAGGGCGACCTCGGCATTGTTCTGTTCCCGGAAAATCTGCTTGGCAACGGCGGTGTAGCGGCTTGCCATGCGCTGCACGGCTAGGTGGTCGATGAACCAGCCGAGAAAGCCCCATATGCCGCCGAGAACCACCAGGGCGGCCACCGACTTCAGCACGGTCACCGTCACGAACCGGCGCCAGCGCTTTTCACGGTTGACCTCCGCCTCGGGATAAAAATGGGCGCGGATCGCCTGCAAGTGCTCGGTCTGCCGCGTCAGATGCTCCAGTTGCCGTTCCTGGCGCTCGTTCTGCGTCCCCAAGTCCGCAATCTGCCGTTCCAGCAGGGGGATGACATCCTTGGGCAGTTGCTCGGGCATGATCGCGGACCTTATTCAGTATGATAACTTTGTTGTCAGTATCGGGGTCGGTATCGGAATCGGGATCGAACGGCCTTTGAGATTTGATGATGCCAGGGAACAGAGAGCTTTGATCGATACCGATGCCGATACCGACCCCGAGAACAGCAAAACTTCGGGTTTTTCAGTTGCGTGCGAGAGGCGAGCGCGAGCGCCGCTCCGCTGGGCGCGAAGTCCCGGTTGGTGGTGGTTTTTTCGTGCTCGCGCCCGATCATTACCGGCCGGCGGTGGCGAGCTGGTAGCGCGCGGTCCGCGCCGGACTGGCCGGCTCCATTCCGCCAAGTGTCTGCAGGTATTGCCGGGCCAGATCGCCCCGCTGCTGCGGATAGTTGGCCCCGCCATAGGTGCCGGTTTTCGCCTTGAACCGTTCCAGGATGACCGGCAACGCCGCCCCATCATATCCTGCCCGGCCGCAGATGGCCATGGCCCGCCGGTCGGCCGCCGCCTCGAAATCGACGCTGTAGCCCTGGCGGATCTTGCCGGCCATCTCCCCCGTCAGGCGGTTGAGCAGCGCAACGGCCTGCGGATCCTGCTGCTCCAGGGCCAGGTTTTTGCTGGCATCCAGGAAGGTGACCCAGTTTTCCCGGCCCACGTCACGAATGGCGTGCTGAAGTTCCACGTGCCCGACCTCGTGTCCCAAAATCACCGCCAGCTCGTCTTCGCTGCGCAAAAAACGCAGCATGCCGGTGGTGACGACAATGAAACCGCCGGGGGCGGCAAAGGCGTTGATCTCCGGGGTGTCCACCACGATGAAGCGGTAGCCGTTGTAGGGGTAGGGCGAGTCTGATCCCGCCGCCACCACCGCCCCCACCCGGGCCACATAGCGGGACACCGGTTCCCGGGGGGCCACCGGCCGGTAGGCTCCGAGAAGGTTGGCCGTGACCCCGCGCCCCAGCTGATATTCCTGCAGCGGTCCGGTTTCGTGGTAAACCAGGTTGGCCCCGGCCTGGGTGGCCCGGGCGGCGTCCTGCACCAGCGGAAGGTCCACCGGCAGAGAGCCCGCCGCGCCGGCCGCCGCCCGCATGCCGTCCGAGAGGGACGCGCATCCCGAGAGCAGCGGGAGCAGGCAAGCGCCCGCCCCCGCCACCACCGCGGCGCCGCCAAGCCATGACCGTTGTTTGAACATGGGCAATCCTCGGCTCATGGTTTGAACTCGCCGACGCGGCCGGCCCGGCGGAACGCCACCGACTCTGGCTGGGCGGGGTCGGCCGGAGGCGCCTGGCAGGCGGCGTCCAGGGCGGCCTGATTGGCGGCACCGCCGGCGGCCTGGCCGGCCGCGCCTTTCATCACGCTCATGTCCGGCTTGTCCTCGGACTCCGAAAAGCCGCGTGCCCCAACCGGAGTGGCCGCCAGATCCCCGGCTGGCCCGCCCGCCGTCTGCCGCTCATACAACGTCTCGCTGACCAGGGCGGTGGCGGGGACAAAACCGGCGGCGGCCTGGCCGGCCACCGCCACCCGGCACCAGCCGGGCACCCCGTCCTGCCGTTCCGCCGCCGGCTGGGACACCACCGCCTGCACGGTCACGTCCGTTCCATAAGGGAGCACGGTCACGACCTTGGAAAAGCCGGAGGCCTCTTGGTGGAGCGGCAGTTGCAGCACGGACACCCGCCGGGTTTCCCCGGGGGCCGGCAGGGCGGAGTCCGCCCCCGCCACTCCCTGCAGCAGGGCCGCCCCCGCCACCGCTGTGGCCCACGTCAACCGGTGAATCGCCATGAGGCTCTCCGCTCGCTGGTTCGGCGGAACTGTTCCGGGGGGGCCGTGATTCGGCATGAAGTTCCGGTTCCCGCACCGTCATCCGCAAAGCTGCGCAAACTTTAATCTCCAGGAATCCGGATGACAAGCCCGTCAATACACCATAAAGCAATCCGGCGGCCCGGCCGGGGGAAATGATATAGTACCCCCGGGGAACCGATGTAACTGTCTGATTTTAAGCGGTGGAGAACCCGATGCACACAGCACCCGTCAAGACCCGGATCGTGGCCACCATCGGTCCGGCGTCCAGTTCGCCGGCGGTGCTCGAGCAGATGATCCGCGCCGGCATGAACGTCGCCCGGCTGAACTTCTCGCACGGGGACTTCGGCACCCATCTCCAGAACATCGAGTCGATCCGGGCCGCCGCCCGGGCGGCCGGGCGGCCGGTGGCCATCATGGCGGATCTGTCGGGCCCCAAGATGCGTGTCGGCGTGCTGGGCGTGGACCGCATCGAGCTGAAACCGGGGGACCCGTTCACCCTGACCACCGAGGAGATCGTGGGCAGCCAGGAACGGATGTCGCTCAGCTTTCCCCGCCTGCCGGCGGTGGTGAAGCCGGGTGACACGCTGTCGCTCAACGACGGTTACATCCAGCTGGAGGTTCAACGCGCCACCCGGACGGACGTGGCCTGCGTGGTCCGGGTGGGGGGCGAACTGCGCTCGCACAAAGGACTCAACCTGCCGGGCATTGACCTGGGGATCAGCGCCTTCACCGAGCGTGACCGCGAATGCCTGCAGTTTGCCCTCGAACATGGGGTCGATGCCGTCAGCCAGTCGTTTGTCGAAAGCGCGGCCGACATGCAGGCGGTGCGCGCGGCGGCGCGAGCGATGGGCCACGACCCCTTTCTCATCGCCAAGATCGAGCGCGCCGGCGCCCTCGACCGGCTCGACGACATCCTGGGCGCCGCGGATGGCCTCATGATCGCCCGCGGCGACCTGGGGGTGGAGGTGCCGGTTGAGCGCATTGCCGTGGTGCAAAAGCAGATCATTCATCGCGCCAACCAACGGGCCAAGCCGGTCATTACGGCGACCCAGATGCTCGAGTCCATGACCGCGCACCGTCTCCCGACCCGCGCCGAGGCGACCGACGTCTCGAACGCGATTCTGGACGGCACGGACGCCGTGATGCTTTCGGGCGAGTCGGCTATGGGCGACTATCCCGTGGAATCGGTGGCGATGCTGAGCCGGATCGCGGCGACGGTCGAGCCCACCCGCCGTCACCTCTCCGTCAAGGAGATGTACGCCGGCGTCGACCTCCGGGGGCACGTGCGTCCCGAACACCTCGTTGCGGTGAGCATTGAGGCCAGCCTCGAGTACCTTCAGCCCGCCGCCATTTTCGTGCCGTCGCTGAGCGGCACCACCGCGCGCCGCCTGGCGGCCCTGCACCTGCCGGTTCCCGTCATCGCCGTGAGC
>JBAZJM010000019.1:0-28267 GCA_041651315.1 Lentisphaeria bacterium
CGCTTCATGAAACGCCCCTTCAGGGCTCAAACGTTATACGTCGCCTTTCCTGGGGCGTTGCCCCAGGCTGGTATGAATGCGCGCCGTTGGCGCTCAAAAACGGCTTAACCTGATGGCTATGGGCGGCCGGCCCGCCCGTACTCACGCGTCACGCTTTACGAGTCACGATTCACGGCTCACGAGTCACGCATCACGAGTCACGCATCACGCCCTCAGTAATTCTCCTCCTTGACCTGGAAGAAGGACTGCGGATGGCTGCAGACCGGGCATTTGCCGGGGGCCTTTTCCGATTCCATGGAGAACCCGCACTCGCGGCAGGTCCAGACGACCCGCTTGCCCGGCTTGGCGAAAACCTCGCCCTGCTTGACGTTGGCCAGCAGTTTTTCGTAGCGTTCCTTATGGGTCTTCTCGATCTTGCCGACATTTTCGAAATGGCGGGCAATCTCCTCAAAACCCTCGTCGCGTGCATCCTTGGCCATCGCCGGATACATCTGGGTCCACTCGTGGGTTTCGCCGGCGGCGGCCGCCGTCAGGTTCGCCACAGTGTCGCCGATCCCTTCCAGCAGTTTGAAGTGCAGCTTGGCGTGGGTCTTCTCCTGGTCGGCCGTTTCCTGGAAGATCGCCGCGATCTGTTCGTAGCCTTCCTTCTTGGCCACCGAGGCGAAGAAGCTGTACTTGTTGCGCGCCATCGATTCGCCGGCAAAGGCGTCCAGCAGGTTCTTCTCGGTCTTGCTGCCCTTTAGCGTCGCCATGATACGGTTCCTTCCTGCTCGCTCTGGATTGTGACTGCGGCCGGCAAACGGCGACGCCCCGGTTCCTGGGGGCGCGCCACGCCAAACCGTGGCTACGATACCGCCGTGACGGCCGGTTGCAAGCCTGCCGGCGTGGCGGTACGTTTGGATGTCCGCCCGCCGCCTTTCCACAACTTCACGGGCCGCCCCCGGCGGCCGGACCAAGGGCCTCCCCCATGACAAAACGTGCGCTCATCACCGGTGTCACCGGCCAGGACGGTGCCTACCTCAGCGAACTGCTGCTGGAGAAGGGGTACGAAGTCCACGGCATCAAGCGCCGCGCCTCGCTGTTCAACACCGCCCGCATCGACCATCTTTACCAGGATCCGCACTGCGACCGCCGGCGTTTCGTGCTGCACCACGGGGATCTCACCGACGCCAGCAACCTGATCCGCATCGTCCAGGAAGTGCGCCCGGACGAGATCTACAACCTCGGCGCCATGTCGCACGTCAAGGTCAGCTTCGACACCCCGGAGTACACCGCCGACACCGACGGCCTCGGCACCCTGCGCCTGCTGGAGGCCATCCGCATCCTGGGCCTGGAAAAGGCCACGCGCTTCTACCAGGCCTCGACCTCCGAGCTGTACGGCCTGGTCCAGGAAACGCCGCAGCGGGAGACCACGCCGTTCCATCCCCGCAGCCCCTACGGCGTGGCCAAGCTCTACGCCTACTGGATCACCGTCAACTACCGCGAAGCCTACGGCCTGCACGCCAGCAACGGCATCCTGTTCAACCATGAGTCGCCGCGCCGCGGGGAAACCTTTGTCACCCGCAAGATCACCCGCGCCGCCGCCCGCATCCGGCTGGGCCTGGATGATTGCCTCTACCTCGGCAATCTCGACGCCAAGCGCGACTGGGGCCACGCCCGCGACTATGTCCGCGGCATGTGGCTGATCCTCCAGCAGCCGCAGCCGGACGACTATGTGCTCGCCACCGGCGTCACCACCACCGTGCGCGACTTCACCGCCGCCGCTTTCGCCGAGGCCGGGTTCGCCCTGGAATGGCAGGGGTGCGGCGCGGCGGAAACCGGCGTGGACGCCCGCACCGGCCGCACCCTGGTGCGCATCGATCCGCGCTACTACCGCCCCGCCGAAGTCGACCTGCTGCTGGGCGATCCGGCCAAGGCCAAGGCCAAACTGGGCTGGCAGCCGGAAATCCCCCTCGCGGAGTTGATCCGCGAAATGATCGCCGCCGACCTCGAACAGGCCCGGCGCGAACAACACCTCCAAACCGGCGGCTTTGTCGTCCCCGTCCCCCAAGAATAACGTAGGGGCAGGCCCCCGTGCCTGCCCTTGATCCAGGCCCCCGTGCCTGCCCTTGATCCAGGCCCCCGTGCCTGCCCTTGATCCAGGCCCCCGTGCCTGCCCTTATCCAATATGTCAGATTGAGAAAAACCGCACCGCCATGAACACCACCACCCCCGTCTACATCGCCGGCCACACCGGGCTGGTCGGTTCCGCCCTGCTCCGCGCCTGCCGAGCCCAGGGCTTCACCACGCTGATCACCCGCACCCACGCCGAACTGGACCTGACCCGCCAGGCGGCGGTGGAGGCCTTCTATGCCGCCGCCCGCCCCGAAGTGGTCATCGTTGCCGCCGCCAAGGTCGGCGGCATTCACGCCAATTCCACCCTGCCCGCCGACTTCATCTACCAGAACCTGATGATTGCCGGCAACCTGATCCATGGCGCCTGGCAGGCCGGGGTGAAAAAGCTGCTGTTCCTGGGCAGCACCTGCATCTATCCCAAGCTGGCCCCGCAGCCGATCCGCGAGGACGCCCTGCTCACCGGCCCCCTGGAGCCTACCAACGAGGCCTATGCCATTGCCAAGATTGCCGGCGTGGAACTCTGCAAGTTCTACCGGCGCCAGCACGGCTGCGACTTCATCTCCGCCATGCCCACCAACCTCTACGGCCCCCACGACAACTTCGACCCCGACAGCTCGCACGTGCTGCCCGCCATGATCCGCAAGTTTCACGACGCCAAGGAGCAAAACCTGCCCGTCGTCAGCTGCTGGGGCACCGGCACGCCGCGCCGCGAGTTCCTGCACGTCGACGACCTGGCCGACGCCTGCCTCCACCTGCTGCGCCAGTATTCCGGGGAATCGCACGTCAACATCGGCACCGGCGAGGACCTCTCCATCCGCGAACTCGCGGAACGGGTCGCCGCCACCGTCGGCTACCGGGGGCGGATCGAGTGGGACGCCAGCCGGCCGGACGGCACCCCGCGCAAGCTCACCGACGTCAGCCGCCTCCATGCCCTGGGCTGGCACCACCGCATCGGCCTGGAGGACGGCCTCCGCGCCGTCTACGCCTGGTACCTGGCCGCGCGCCACTAGCCGGAATTATTCACCAAAAGGCTCTCACAAAACCTACCCGCCGGCTGCCGGGTTCCGCCGCCCGGCCAGCACCAGTTGCGCCAGCAACGACACCCCGAGCGCCGCCGCGCACACCAGGTACATGTCGGTGTCGGCGGCACCGGCGCGCGCCAGCCACCCGTGCACCGCGCCCAGGCCGGCCAGCGAGCCCAGCCCGACCAGAAACTCGTTGACGCCGATGTTGAAGGCGCGCCGGCCGGAGTTGCTGGCGTAATAGACGGCACAGAAATAGGCGAACGCCGCATACAGCCCCAGCAGCGTCAGCCCGGTGGCCGCCAGGGTGTACTGCGGCCAGTGCCACAGCCCCAGCAGCAGCAGAATGCCCGCCACCTGGATCACCACGACCGGGGTGCGCCGGTACAGCCAGCGGCGGCATTTCCACAGCCCCAGGCCGGCCAGCGCCAACACCCCCATGTGCAGGAACAGCGGCAGGCCGGTCCAAAACGAGGAAACCCCCGCCTTGGCGCCGAACATCGGCACGAAGGTGAACAGCGGGCGTTGCACAAAGGTGACGGTGACGATCATCAGCCAGCCCACCCAGACATAACCGGGATTGACCTCGCGCGAACCGGCCGGCCCGGTTTCCACATGCTCGTCCGCCGACGGCACATCGGCCGGCTTGGCACGGTGGCTGAGCAGCAGCACCAACATCACCAGGCACAGGCCGGCGACGAACAGCGTCATCACCGGCCGGCCATGGGCATACAGCCAGCCGGCGGAGAGAAAGCCGAGCGCCGACCCGCCGCTCCAGGCCAGAGTGTACAGGCCGACGGCCTGCGCCAGCTCCCCCGGCGCCGCCTCGCCGCGCATGTGCGCCTGGAAGGCGTTGAAAAACACCGCCATCAGCGCCCCCAGCAGCACCATGGCCGCCAGCAACGGCACAAAACCGCGCACCCACAGCATGCCCACCCCGACCCCCAGGGTCAGGATGACGCTGGCCAGCAGCAACCCGCGCGCATTTTGCCGGTTCAAGACCTGCCCCGTCCCCAGGCTGAGCGCCATGTAGGTCACCTGCATGCCGGCCCCGATCCAGGCACACTGGGCCGTGGTCAGCCCCTGCAGGCCGGCATCATACAGCACCGCAAAATAGAGGAAGAAACAGACCCAGTCCATCAGGGCCGGGCAAAGATAGGTGTACATGGGATGACCGTTACTTGATGCGTAACGCGTGATGCGTAACGCGTGACTCGTGACGCGTGACTCGTGACGCGTGAAAAGTGACAAAGAGTGCAACCGTTGACCGGTCACTGACGTTCCCGGCTCGGATTGGGGTTGCCGCCCGCTTCAAGCAAAGCCCGCGGCATTTCCGGATCACCCCGCCGGCTGGCCCTTTGCGGACTCCGCCGCCGCTTCCGCGGCCTTGGGCGGTTCGGTGGGTTTCGCGTCATCCGACTTGGGCTCGGCCGGTTTCTCGTCTTTCCCGGTCGTTCCGTCCGTTCCATTCTTTCCGTCCTTGGCCGCCCCCGGCGCGCCACCGGCCTTGGGCTTGGCCAAAACGAACGGTTTCTTCGGGGGCGGCATGCGGAACACCCCCTGCTTGGCTCCCGGCTTGGCCCCCGGCGCGGCCGGTTTGGCCTCCGCCTTGGCCTCAGCCGCCGCCCCCCCGTCCTTGGCCGCGGCCGGCTTGCCGTCCGTTCCGGTGCTTCCGTCTTTTCCATTCTTGGACACCGCCGCCACGGGCGCGGCTTTCGCCGGCTCCCTGGCCTTGGCCGCCGCCATCCGTTCCTTGTGCTTGGCCACCGCCTTGGAACCGGCCGAATAATGGCCCCAAACCACCCAGCCCAACAGGGCGAATGCCGCACCGTCCACCACCAGCATGAACCAGGTGATCACATTGGCCGGCGGTTGCGGGCGCACCCGGAACAGGATGAAAACCAGGTACAGGGCAAACAGCGCGCTGCCGATGATGCAGCCCATCAGCAGGTTGGCCTCCCGCTTGACCGCCTTGCTGACTTCGGCCTGGCGGTTGGCCATTTCCGTGCGGGCGGCGGCGGCCTTGGCAGCCTCCGCCGCGGCCGCTTCCGGTGACACCAGGGGGGCGGCGGCGGCCGGCTTGGCCTCGGCGGCCGGCTTGGCCTCGGCGGCCGGCGCCTCAGCCGGTTTTCCGCCTTTTCCGTTTATTCCGGTTGTTCCGGCAGACTTGGCCAACAGCTCGGCGGCTTCCCGGCGAGCGGCGGCCAGCAACGCTTCCGCTTCTTGTTTGGCCTCCGCCTCCACCTTGGCGGCAGTCGCCTTGGCCCCGTTCTCCAGCGTCTCCGCCGCCTGCCGGGCCTCGGCCTCCAGCTTGGCGGCGGCCGCCCTGGCTTCGTTTTCCCGTTTTTCCGCCGCGGTTTTGGCGTCTGCCACGGCTTGGGCGGCTTCCGCCTGCTGGCGGGCCGCCGCTTCCGTGGCGGCCTGGGCGGCCTGCGCCGCCGCGTCCTTGATTCCGGCGGCCTCGGCGCTGGCCGCGTCCAAGGTGGCACGGGCCGCCTGTTCCGCTTCCGCCCGCGTCCCGGCGGCGGCTTCCGCGGCCGCCCGTTCAATTTTGGCGGCTTCCGCCTTGGCCTGGTCGAGAAGATGCGTCGCCTGCAGCCGCGCCTGGCCCAGCAGTTCCTGGCTGGCGGCAGCCGCAGCCGGGGCCGACGGCGGGGCAGTCACCGTAATCCCCTGCGCCTGCAGGTGCAGCCGCTGGGCGGTGTCGGTCATTCGGCCCACCGCGTCCATGACCGGCGCCGCCACCTTGAGCACACCGGTGCCGGCGGCCGGATTGGTGCGGGCGGCCGCCACGGCATTGGCCGGCGGCGGCGCCACAATCCGGGCCACCTTCAGACCGGCCGGGCGCGGCGCCTTGCCGCCATCAACAGCGGCGGCGGCCGCCACGGGCGCGGCCGCCGGAGCGGCGGCGGCTTCCTGTTGCATGGGCAGACGGCAGACCGGACAAAGCGCGTCGTGGGCGAACGGCTGCTCCGCGTTCATCCGGGTGCCGCATTTGGCGCAACGATAGCTGACGGCCATGGGAGAAAAGCCCTTATCGTTCTTCGCGTTTCGCGCGAACTCCTCAGAAAAAGCGTCAATATACACCACCGCCCGCAGGGAATGCCGGGCTCCGGTTGCACCGGGGCGCCGGAGGGCGCCCGGGGGTGACGGCGGGTGCCCACGCCGCCCAGGTCCGGACCGGCTTTGACGGCCCCGATTGAATTTGCCTCCGGCGCCGCTATGGTTTTTAGTTGATTTGCCCGCGCGGTTCACCCACGTTTTTTTAGCGGCCAAGGAACGCTTTTTCACACCACACATGATCGCCCATTTCCAACACCTGCTGAGTTCGGTCCGGGCCGGCTTTGCCGCCGCCGACCCCGTGTGGTTGGCCGTCTTCCTGGTCCTGGCCGTGGCCTGGCTGGGCGCCGCCTTTTGGGGGGCCGAAGTGGCCGAACGCCGCTGGCGGGCGCCGCGGCCGTACCTGCTGATCGGGCTGCTGGCGCCCGGCCTGGGCTGGTGGCTGGCCAGCCAGCTGCCCTGCCAGGCGCCGGAACTGCTGACCCCGGAGCAGGAGATGGAGCGCCGCCCCACCGTCAAACCGCGGACCGGCGGCGTGCAACCCGCCCCACAACCCGCCGATCTGCCGCTGCCCAATTTGCCCGAGACCGGCGCCCCGCCGGCGGTTTATGCGGCCTTTTTCCTCAATCTGCGGCAGGGCGCCCGGGTCAGCGTGCGCCAGCCGCTGTATGTCCGCTACGACGGCAATGACCTGCTGGCCCATGCCGTGGTCGATGTCCTGGAAAAACTCGTGGTGCTGGACATGGAAAAGCCGGAAGGCGGTACCGCCCGGCTCCGTGTCCCCTACGCCAAGATCGAAGAAGTGAAGTGGTTGAAGCATGTTTGACCCCGTCCCCGGCAATGTGAGTTTCCCCAAGCTGGAAGAGGATGTCCTCAAGTTCTGGCGGGACAACGGCACCTTCGAAAAGTCGCTCAAGCAGCGCGAAGGCGGCGACAGCTTTGTGTTCTACGACGGTCCGCCGTTCGCCACCGGCCTGCCGCACTACGGCCACCTGCTGGCCGGCACCATCAAGGATGTCGTGCCGCGCTACCAGACCATGCGGGGCAAGCACGTGCCGCGCACCTTCGGCTGGGACTGCCACGGTCTGCCGGTCGAAAACGAGGTCGAGAAACAGCTCAGCCTGGCCAGCAAGACCGAGATTGAGCAGTACGGCGTGGCCAAGTTCAACGAGGCCTGCCGCAGCATCGTCCTGCGCTACACCTCGGAATGGGAGCAGGTGGTCGAACGCACCGGCCGCTGGGTCGATTTCCGCCACGGTTACCGCACCATGGACCGTGATTACATGGAGTCCATCTGGTGGGTGTTCAAGCAACTGTGGGACCAGGGGCTGATCTACGACGGCCACAAGATCCTGCCCTACTGCCCGCGCTGCGCCACGCCGCTCTCCAACTTCGAGGCCAACCAGGGCTACGAAACGGTCCAGGACCCCTCCATCACCGTGCGCTTCAAGGCCGCCGGCGCCGCCGACCGCTGGTTCCTGGTGTGGACGACCACCCCGTGGACCCTGCCCAGCAATATGGCGCTGGCGGTTCATCCCGAGGTCGAGTACGTCTGTGTCCGCGACGGCGCCACCGAATACATCCTGGCCGCCGCGCGCCTGGAGGCCGTGTTCGGCCACCAGCCGCCGCCGGTGGTCTCACGCTGCCGCGGCGCCGACCTCGTCGGCCAGACCTATGAACCGATGTTTGCCTATTTCACCGGCCTCGGCGCCCAGGGCGCCTTCCGGGTCATTCCCGCCGAGTTCGTCTCCACCGACGACGGCACCGGCCTCGTCCACATCGCCCCCGGCTTCGGCGAGGACGATGCCGTGGCCGGGCGCGCCCACGGCGTGCCGCTGGTCTGCCCGGTCGATGCCGAATGCCGTTTCACCGCCGACGTGCCCGACTACCAGGGACGCTTCGTCAAGGAGACGGACAAGGACATCCTCGCCCGCCTCAAGCACGAGGGCAAACTCATCCACCGCGCCACCATCGAGCACAGCTATCCGCACTGCTGGCGCTGCGAGTCGCCCCTGATCTACCGCGCCGTCTCCACCTGGTTCGTCCGGGTCGAGCAGATCAAGGAGCGGCTGCTCAACGCCAACCGCCAGATTCACTGGATGCCGGAGCACCTGCGCGACGGCCGTTTCGGCAACTGGCTGAAGAACGCCCACGACTGGGCCATCTCGCGCAACCGCTACTGGGGCTGCCCGCTGCCGATCTGGCGCAGCGCCGACGGGCGCGAAGTCCGCGTCTTCGGCTCGGTGGCCGAGCTGGAACAGGCCACCGGCCGCCCGGTCACCGACCTCCACAAGCATTTCGTCGACGAACTGGTCGTGCCGCCCGCCACCGCCGGCGGTGAGCCGTTGCACCGCGTCCCGGAAGTGCTTGACTGCTGGTTTGAGAGCGGTTCCATGCCCTACGCCCAGCACCACTATCCGTTTGCCAACAAAAAATTCGTCGAAGACCACTTCCCGGCCGACTTCATCGCCGAAGGGCTGGACCAGACCCGCGGCTGGTTCTACACCCTGGTGGTGCTCGGCGCCGCCCTGTTCGACAAGCCGGCGTTCAAGAATGTCGTCGTCAACGGCCTGGTGCTGGCCGAGGACGGCCGCAAGATGTCCAAGCGCCTCAAGAACTACCCCGACCCGATGGTGGTGATGGGCACCGAGGGCGCCGACGCCCTGCGCCTCTGCCTGCTCGCCTCCCCCGTGGTGCGCGCCGAAGATCTGCGGTTCAGCGAAAAAGGCGTCCGCGAAGTGCTGCGCTCCGTGCTGCTGCCACTGTGGAACTCCTACAGCTTCCTGGTCACCTACGCCCGGGTCGACGGCTGGACGCCCGCCCCCGGCGGCACGCCGCCGGCGGCCCCCGCCAACGTGCTCGACCGCTGGGTGCTGTCCCGCCTGGACGAGA
This sequence comes from Lentisphaeria bacterium, assembly GCA_041651315.1. Taxonomy (GTDB): domain Bacteria; phylum Verrucomicrobiota; class Lentisphaeria; order Oligosphaerales; family CAITYL01; genus CAITYL01. The sequence continues at coordinate 9,090 of JBAZJM010000019.1, forward strand.
CCGTCGAGGAAATGCGCGCCGCCATGGACGCCTACGACCTCCAGCACGCCGCCACCCGCTTCACCGGCTTCCTCGACGACCTCACCAACTGGTACATCCGCCGCAGCCGCCGCCGCTTCTGGAAAAGCCAGAACGACAGCGACAAGGCCGAGGCCTACGCCACCCTGCACCACGTCCTGCTCCGCTTCTGCCAGATGGCCGCCCCGTTCATCCCCTTCATCACCGAGACCATCTACCGCAACCTGCGCACCCCCGACCTGCCCGAGTCGGTGCACCTGTGCGACTATCCGACGCCGGCCCCGGCGCTGCGCGACGCCGCGCTCAACCGCCGCATGGCCCGCACCATGACCGCCGTCTCCCTCGGCCGCTACCTGCGCAACCAGACCAGCCTGCGCGTCCGCCAACCGCTGGCCAAGGCCGTGTTGGTCGCCACCGATCCCGAGGCGTTCGCCGATTTTGAGGCGATGCGCGAGGTGATTGCCGACGAACTCAACGTCAAGGCGGTCGAGGTCAGCCGTGACGAGGAGGTGCTGGTCCGCCTGAGCGCCAAGGCCAACTTCAAGGTGCTCGGCAAAAAACTCGGCAAGCGCATGAAGGCCGCCGCCACCGCCATCGAGGCGCTGCCGGTGGAACCGCTGCGCGAACTCCGCGCCGGCCGCCCGGTCACCCTGCCCCTTGACGACGGCGGCGAACCGGTCGCCGTGACCGCCGAGGACGTGCTCATCCAGCGCCAGGAACGCGAGGGCATGACGGTCGCCAACGAGGGCGACATCACCGTTGCCCTCGACACCCGCCTCGACGAGGCCCTGCTCCGCGAAGGCTGGGCCCGCGACATCGTCAGCCGCATCCAGGCCCTGCGCAAGGACGCCGGCCTTGATGTCGCCGACCGCATCCGCGTCTGCTACGAGGTGCCCGCCGAGGCCGCCGCCGCCATCACCGCCTTTGCCGGCCACATCACCGCCGAAACCCTGGCCGTCGAACTGACGCCCGCCGTCAACCTCCCCGTTGACGCCCTCGCCGAGGTCAACGGCGTGGAGTGCAAGTTCGTCATCGCCAAGGCGTAAGGCCTGACCCCCTTGAGGCCATTTGCGCTTCAAAACCGTCTCTCAGTTCCCCCTCGTCGAACCGGACAGGCGGATTTCCCGCATCCGGCTCTCGTAGCGTCGTTCTTCCTTCGGCGTTTCAGGTGTCGCGTCAGTCGTTCCTGCACATAACGGTTGAGGTCACGGAACGCCTTCCGGGGATAGCCCAGGCTGAAGTATTGCCCCCAGCCCCGCGTCTGGATTTACGCGCTTACGCATTACGGCTCACGCCTTCGTCGCACCGGATGCTTCGTCCGCACGGATTACTCCGCACGTACGCCCGGCTGACTACATGGCTGACGGATCATTCCATGGCGAACTCCTTTCAGTTCACGAGACGTCACTGGTTTCGCTGACGCACCGAAGGACACGAAGTTTGATCGAAGCGTTTCAATGGCAAAATAAGCGCCCCAAAGACCGGTTACGGATTTGCCAGGGTCATCCCAAATGGCTCTATTCCCCTTAGTATCTTACGAGTGAAAGACGAAGCAGCTCCATCCCCCCCGTACTTATGCCCAGGCCAGACACGCTAAAGCGTGAACTCAAACGCCCGGCGCCCCGGGTTTGAGTCCAGCCTTCAGGCTGTCTTCGGAGTATGGCACCGGCTGGCGCGCATGGTTTCTGCCAAACTCCAGACCTGGGGCGTTGCCCTAGGCTATTATAAAATCGGGCCTTTGGCCCTGCCTAAACACCGGTCAACGCACGCTTGAAAAACCTTAACCTGATGGCTATGGGCGTGTCGCCCGTGGAGGGGGGGGCCGTGGCAGACGAGGACGAGGAATGCCCTGCCGTTCGTGAGCTGACTGGATGAATTCTTGACGGGAGCCGCCTGGCCTCGGACGGCCCGGGGGCGTCCGTCGCGTCACCATTTTATTGATGCTTCGCGCGCGGCGCACCGGAAGAGAATCCCCGACGGAACGGACATGCGCCCCCTCGCCGCCGCCCCCTGCTGATCCCCGCCGCCAAGATCCGGGACGATCCGCACGCCTTGGGCGGCAATGCATTTGAATGCATTTCACTGGGGCATGCGGGAGCAGCACTGCGCATTAGGGTGATCGGAATCACCCTGGACGGAGCGGTTTTTGCGGCGCCGTTTCCTTATCGTGGCGCCGGTTCCTTTTTCGCCTTAATTCACTAGCGCTTATGAGCACGGGATGAAAAGCCTGTTCCGCCATGTGGCTGGCGGTGCATCGTTCAGTTTTTTCGCCTTCCGTCTTGACAATGCATATGTATGCATTATAGTGGTCATCGTTAGTGGGTAGTGATGACCTGAGACCATCGCTGGCTGGTGGGTTCCGCCGCCAGCATGGCGGCGGGGGGCAGCGGTCAACAACACAACAGGAGAACCATCATGCATCAGCACTCCAAAAATCCCAAGAACATCGCCTCGTCATTGGGGTGTGCCTCCATGCGGCAATCGGGTTTGGCGAAAATGGTCGGGTTCGGGGCAATCCTGGCCGTTCTGTCGCTGAATCAATCCCTGCATGCCGCTGTGATCGGCAAATGGTTGTTCGATGAAGGAACAGGGCTAACGGCCACGGATCAGAGCGGCCATTCCCTCAATGGGACAGTGTCGAATACGGCCCTTTGGACGTCGGATCACCCTACCGGCGCGACCCATGACTATGCCGGCAACCACGCCCTGTCGTTTGACCAAAATAACCCGCAACAAGTAACGGTTGGATCAAGTTCGCTTTTGAACGCCGCCGCCCTGAGTTTCCAGTTTTGGTACAAGGACAGCAGATTGGCAGGAGGGGGAGATTCTTCAACTTATAGTTACATCGCCGGTAGGACAGACGCATGGGTCATTGAGCGAGTTTGGCGCAGTGCTACCGACATTAGTCTGAGGCTTTATCTAAAGCGTTCGGACGCTACGGGCAGTTGGTTTTCAACTACCTATAGTATTATTCAAAGCGTCTCGCTTTCACAAGACGAACTATGGCACAATATAGCCTTCACCTGTACGGATAATGGGAACTTTACCGTTTATTTTGATGGGTCCGTTTACACCAATACTCAAAATAATATTTCTCTAGCGAAGACTAGCACGAGTGACATAACGTTCGGAAAATTTTCTGCAAATAACACTCGCCGTTGCACTTTTGAAATGGACGAATTCGCCATTTATGACGAAGCTCTTACGGCGGCGCAAGTTCTGGCTAATATTCCCGAACCGGCCAGCTTGGCGCTGTTGTTGGCGGGCGGTTTGCTGGTGCTTCGGCGGAAACGGGGCTGAGTTCCGTCCGTGGCCGGACCGGTTCCGAGGGGCAACCGCCGCGAATCTCCCGCAGAGGCGCAGAGATGCCGGGGAACCGCCAGAGTCTTGTTCTTAATCCACTGTCATCCCACCAGAAGCCTTGTTGAATCGGTAACGGCTGGTTCACCACGGGCCATGCTGTTCCCGGCGTCGCTCCGCTCCGCCCTTGCCCCTGCCGGGGCACCCCTTCGGGGACGGGCGGAACGACGCCGGGAAGCCTTTCTGACGGGAAACCGAAATCAGCGTTCCCTTGGACAACGATTACGCCCCCGAAAGTTTCCCATAGAGGGGTTGTACGTGTAACTTGATAACACGATCAGGATTCCTGCGGCAGCGGCAACTTGAAATTACCAACCTTCAAGGAGGGGCAAGAAAAATGGTCAAACATGAAGTGAAAAACGTCGAGTCTGAATTTTTCGGGACGGACAATTCTTCCGGATGGCATTTTTTCCGCCGCCACAGGAAGAAAAATTTTACTCTTATCGAATTGTTGGTCGTTATTGCTATTATAGCGATTTTGGCGGCAATGCTGCTGCCGGCGCTGGGCAAGGCCAGGGAAACGGCGAAACGCATCGCTTGTACCAATAACATGAAGCAAATCGGCCTCGGTATTACATTTTATGTTAGCGATAACAACGACTGGCTACCGCCGACCAACGACTACTGCTCAAGTCATATCTATTACATTATGGACTATCTGCAATGCAACCCTACGGCCGCCGGCGGTTTTATCGATCCCCGAGGCGAGGCGCATGCGGTCGCCATCTGTTTCAAAAATCCCACGGGCGTGGCGTTCTGTCCCTCGGTCAGTAAAGCGGGTCGTGACTCCAAGCATTGGCAAGCCGGGTCGCGCACGGCCACTTATTTCCTTCCCAACTATCAGCCGCCGGAAGCGTGGGGAGAAAACAACAAAACCTGGTTGCGTTATTACAACGACAAAGTCAACGGCTACCAGCGTTTCAACAATATCCAAGGCGGTGGCGTTCTTTTGGTCGACATGGACTGGGGATGGGTCGTAAGTTTCAGTAGCGGATCCAGTTATAGTTGCGCACCGGCCTACGGCAGTGCAACGGGTTCTTTGACCGATGATAATGCCCCGGGCTGGAATCATGGCGGAATGGTCGGCAACTTTCTGTTTAAGGACAGCCATGTGGAATCGATCCACTGGACCGGACAACAGCTTTTTGACACCAATTACGTTCCGTTTTAATCCGCATCTCTGACCCTAAAAATGCCATGATAAAACGTGCTCGGATGAGCAATGACAACATTGAATGGATATGGACAAATGGGAAAGACACCAAATTATTTAGATGGAAATAGGTTTCTGAAACAAAGTCTCTACAAGAAGGCGATGACGATTTGTGGTTGGAAAAGAGCATTGCGGAAAAGTCTTTTTTTTCTGCTATTGGCGGGAACTCTGATTAGTTCGGCCATCGCCGAGGACGCTGGATTATGGTCGAGTGAAAATGTGACTGGCGAGCTTCTCGCGCTGGATGGAATTCCCGTGCTGATCGGCGATTCCGCGCATGTGATTGACACCGGATGGAAGATCCGATATGCTCCCATGGAAGACAAGCAGCCGATTCGGAAAAATCTGGACACCACATGGCAGATGCCGGGCGTTTCGCTGACCCGCCACATCGTCCTTGCGAATCGGACGGCGGAATTCGGTCACGACATGGATTATCGGGAAATTCCCGATGGGAAAATGGTTGAAAACAGTATCTTCCTGAGTGATTACGCCACCGATTTTCTTCGTCCGCTACTCAACGGAAAGGACACTCTCAACTTCAAAACCCTGACGGCCTCATTGGGCGGACAGCGGGTCGAAATTACCGGCAAAGGCGATGGCGTCTGGTCGCTCTGCTTGAATGGCAACCATCCCGATTCCAGACTCCGTTTCCGCTATCAGCAAACCGTTCAAGGGATACCACTCCACCAGAATTCGTCGCTGACCTTCCGGGTATTTCCGGAGGCGGAACCTCCTGCAACGGAACCGTCCAATGCTTTTGGCACCTCGTTCGTGCCGGGCGTTTTTCCGCCGAATGCCCTGCGGAATCTCGCCGATGACGAAAAATTTTCCGGCTGGTCCGGACAAGGGAAAGAGAATGATCTGAGAAATTTAAAAACCGGTATCCGCTCCGTTTTCGGCATTCCGTTTCGGATTGCCGGGAAAGTGATTTTGCTGCGCTCGCGAAAGACGCCGACCTTTCCTCTTTCTTCGGGAAAAATCACCTTTGGCAAGCCGGAATGTTTGCGTTCCATTTTTGTGCTTCATACTGGCATCTGGAGCGCGGGCGGCCATAAAACGGCCGCGGTTTACCGAATAACTTATGCCGATGGAACTAGCGTGGATATCCCGGTCCGCAACGGGTTGGAAATTGCCGACTGGTGGGGCGCCGGCAGTTTGCCGAATGCGCCGGTCGGGATTCGCGCGACCAACGGAGCCGGCAACTCCGTGGGCGTCTATCTTTTCCGGTTGGGCGCACTGGATACCGCCAAGCCGGTTGCTGCGTTGGAAATGATTTCCGAAAACACCGGTTGTACTCCTGTTTTGCTGGCGGCGACCAGCGTACGGTCCGCCCCGGAAACGTCCCTTAGGGTGGATGCGGAAGTGCAGAAACGGAGTTCCAAATTAACGGAAAGCAAACCGGGGAAAGACTATCTTCCCTGCCGGATCGCGTGGAACACTGCCCCGGAAAACGATTCGGCGTTAAACGTCAGTTGCCTCAACCACCGACCGGCGGGCAAATACGGCTTTCTAAAACAACACGGCGAAAATTTCGAGTTTGAAAAACGTCCCGGAGTCCCGGTGCGTTTCTGGGGGACCAACTTTGCGATCTGGGGAGCGTATCCCGACAAGGAACTTGCGCCCAAACTGGCGGCCGGCATGGCCGCTCAAGGCGTAAATATTGTCCGCATCCATCTTTATGCCAATCGCGGGGGACAATTATGCAATACCGACGGCTCTCTCGGTGAAACCAACTTGGATAAAATGTTTTACCTGATTTCGGAATTGAAAAAACAGGGCATCTATATCTACATGGACATCAATGACGGCATGATGTATGACCGTCTGTTGAAACGTCCCAGCACCTTCGTGCCCGAAGAACACTTGAAGGCATGCAGCGTTTTTGATCCTGAACTGCGGAGCGCGGTCATTCGCCTGGCCGAATTGCTGTTTCTGCGTAAAAATCCCTATACAGGCTTGGCGATGCTGGACGATCCCGCCATAGCGATGTTCGAATGCATCAATGAATACAGCACGTTTACCACGTGGGGAAGCGCCTGGCCGGATAAGGAAAAACGGCCACGGTACCGGCAAGAAATTGAAGACTTGTGGAGCGTTTTCCTCCGGGAAAACAAATTGCCAGAGCGCCCGCTTCCGCAAATGATGAACGGCTGCGCGGCTGACCGGAAGTTTGCCCAAAAAATCGATTCCGAGTATTTGAATGCCATAATCTCCTTTATGCGCAATCATGGCTTGAAGGTGCCCATTTCCGGAACGAACATCAATTGGCAGCTTGCCCAGATCAAAACACAACAGAAGGCCGGAGTCGATTTCTTCGGAGAACATTATTATTGGGCGCATCCAAATTTTTCCACGACCCCGTTGACGTATGCCGACGGCGCCTGCGCCGGCGTTCCGGTCTGGCAGATGCCGTATCACGGAGACTTGGCCCGGTGTGCGGTGGCCGGATATCCGGCAGTGATCGGCGAATGGAACAACTGCTTTCCCAACCGGATGCGCGCGGATGGGATTCCGCTGATGGCGGCATATGCGTCCTACCAGAATTACGATGCGCTGATCTTCTACGGGGCCACCGGGTCCTGCGACTCCGGGGAATGGACCCGGTTCCGCGACAATCCGATCATCATGGTTCATTCCCAGCAGACCGACCCGTCCACGTGGGGACTCTCGCAACTCGGCGCATTGATTTTTCGGCGCGGCGATGTAACTCCTGCAAAGCAGATGCTGGAAATTCAGGTTCCAGAAAATCTCCTTTATGAAGAACCACGCAATGTATCGGCAATGGGATTCTTGTTCCAATACGGTCGGCTCCGGCTCAAGTTTGCCGAGAAGGGCAATCAGCTTTTTGAAATAGCCAATCAGTTCCGCTCGGCGGAAGATCGTTACAACGCGGTCAAAAAATCACTGCCGGGCGTATTGAAAGGCGGCCGGAATCTGGCCGTCAGCGATACCGAGGAACTTTTCCGTCAACCCGAACCGGCACTGTTCTGGATCGACACGCCGCGGTCCCGGTGCGTGACGGGGGAACTTTCTCGCTTGGATAGCGGACTCCATACGTTGAAAGGAGTGGACCTCGCCACTCCGCTCGCGTATGGAACGTTTGCCGTCACCTCTCTGGATGAAAACGCACCGATGGAAAAGGCCGACCGGCTGCTGGTCTTTGCGGTCGGGAATTCGATGAACGCCGGCCAAATTCTGCGTGGCGGCGCAATCATCAATAACGGCAAGGGACAGGTGCTCACCGAATCGTTTGCGGCATCGGTTTCCGTGGCTTCCGTGAAGCCCGGAACGGTGTATGCGTTGGATTCGATTTCCGGGGCACGGATCCGCGAACTGCCCTCCACCTTCTCCGACGGTAAAATTCATTTTGAATTGACCGGCAAAGACGGAACCATCTATTACGAAATCGTCAAGAAGGAAGAAAAGCGTCATGACTGAAAACCCATTGATTCCGATGGGAGCGGTCACCGGCAACCCATCCCGTGAATTCATCCGGAAGCGGCTGACCGAATATCGGGAGGCCGGAATCACCCAATACCTGATTTATCCGCGCAGCGGATGCGCGGTGAAATATCTTTCGGAGGAATGGTTCGCGCTTTGCCGGACCGTGCTTGAAGAAGCCCAAAAAAATCAGTTTACCGCGATCTGGATCTATGATGATTTCAACCTTCACTCATTGGCCGGTGGATCATTACGTGGACCACACGGTTTGCTATACGGTGGTGATGCGGGGCTTGCAACTGGCCGGGCTGACGACCGAAATCTTTTTCTTTGAAGAGGCGCATCAAACCATTGCCATATCCGGTGGCCGGGCAGAAAACGTTTTTTGATTCTTTGTAAAGGTTTTTTATGGATACTTTGCTGTTCAAACCCACGTCGCGTCCCTTTCCGGCGGAAGCATTGCCGGAAGCCGTTTACGACGACGATCCCCGTTTTGTCGAGCTCTGGCACGACGCCTGGCGCCTTGCCTGGAAACACGTCTACGAATCGGAACACATGCCATGTTCTCCCTATCTTGGCGAGGGGTGCGGTATAAACCGTATTTGGTTGTGGGATAGCTGTTTCATGACTTTGTTCACCCGTTATTCCAATTCGCTTTTTCCTGCCGGCAATACCCTCGACAATTTTTATCGGGTGATTTCCGGGGAATGTGATTCCCCGATTTTGGTGCATCACCCGGACAACCCACCGCTCTTCGCTTGGGCGGAACTCGAACTCTACCAGCAGACCGGCAACTTGAACCGTCTCGAGAAACTGATGTCAAGCGGGGTTCTAGAACAGCATTACCATTGGCTCGAACACACCGCCTCTCCCGGTGAATGTGTCGCTTGGGGCGCTATTCACGTCAACTGGAAACATTTGCCGGAAGGTTACATGTGGAGCGGCATGCCGTCTGGAATGGACAACACTCCGCGGGGCAGAGGGTATTACGATTCCATTATGTGGGTGGACGCGCTCGCGCAACAGGGGCTGTTTGCGCAGGGCATCGCCGAGTTGGCTCGGTTGACCGGACGCGAAGAACTCCGGGAAAAATTTCAGCGCGAATATGAAGCCAAGAAACAGTTGATGCAACGTTATTTCGATTCGCGCGACCAGTGTTTTTATGACCGGCGCATCCCTTGTCGTGTCGCGGGGGAAGCTTTTTTCTGCCGGGTGCTTACTCCGGTCTCGTTCTGGCCGCTGCTGGCCGGCATGGCAACGCCGGAACAGGCGCGCGCCATGGTGGAAACGCTGCTTGACCCGACGAAACTGGGCGGCCCGATTGCCTGTCCAAGCATTGCGCGTGACGATCCTCAGTTTGTTCCGTCCGGTGAATATTGGCGAGGCTCGGTCTGGGTGCCGGTCTTCTACATGACGATGAAAGCGTTGGAGCAATACGGTTTTTACGATCTGGCGGAAAAACTTTCCATTCAATTGTTAGACTGGATGAAACGCTGCTATGATGACGTTTCTCCGCATACGATTTGGGAGTGTTACAGTCCCACCGAACCCTTGCCGGCCGACAATAAATGGAAAAAAACGGTTCGTCCGGATTTTTGCGGTTGGTCCGCGCTCGGCCCGGTTTCGCTTTTTCTCGAAAATGTCATTGGGTTGTATAAGATGTCGGCGGTGGAACAAATCGTCCACTGGCGGTTGCCGGCATGTTGCAAGTTGCGCGGAGTGCGCAAACTCCAGTTGGGAGTCAACCGGATTTCTCTGCTTGCCGACTCCGATTCGGTTTCCGTCACCTCTTCTCAGCCGTTCATGCTTGTCCTCAATGGCAAGGAACACTATCTGCATGGCGGCCAGCAGATTCTCAAGCGTCCTCGTAGTATTTAATATCGTGAAGTTTGCACTTCTAGGTGTAAAAAGGTGCTTGGAACCATAGATTGTGTTGTGAACAAAACGAAAGACCATCCTAATCCGCCCGCCCGGACCCTGACCACCCAGGTGATCGCGGAGAAGTCGGGGGTCAACCAAAGCACCGTGTCGCGGGTGCTCTCCGGCGACCCCCGGATCACCGAGGCAACGGCCCGCAAGGTGCGCCGGGTGTGCCGGGAGCTGGGCTATGTGCGGAACCACCTGGCGCGTGGGTTCCGCGCCAAGAAATCGTACACGGTAGGATTGCACATCCCCTTCACGGCCGAAACCGTGTTCAGTGATCCGTTCATTCCCGCCTTCCTGCACGGCATCCGGGTGGCGGCGGCGGCGCGCAACTACGGTATCCTGCTGTCGTATGTGGCGCCGGACGAACCGGTGGTCAACTTCGCCAATATCGTCAAGGGGCGGCGCGCGGACGGCCTGATCCTGGCCTCCCTGCACGAAGGCGATGAACGGATCGAACTGCTCCGCAAGGAAGGCATCCCCGCCGTGATCGGCAAGTGCGGCGAGGTGCTGGCGGACAACCTGGCCTGCGTCGACATCGACAACCACCACAGCGGCTATCAGGCCGCCCGGTTTGTTTTGATCCGGGGCTGCCGCAAGCTGGTGCTGCTGGTTGGCAACCAAGGCACCCTGGTGGACCGGGACTTCCGCGCCGGGGTCGAGGCGGCCTGTGCGGCCGGCGGGCTGGCCTCCCGCGACCTGCGCGTCTGCGAGGTGCCGGACCAGGTCGCCGCCGGCCGCGACCAAATGAAGGCGATTCTCGCCGCCGGCGATTCGCCGGATGCCGTGGTGGTGCAGATGACCATGCCGACCCTGGGGGTATTGCGCGCCCTGGAAAGTGCGGGGGACAAGATCCTGGTGGTGGGGATGGGGTCGCCGTTGCTGTCCCAGCTTTATCCGGGCGTGCCGTACGTGGTCCAGCCGGCCGAGGAACTGGGGCGTGAAGCGTTCCAAGCCCTCTATCAGATCATGACGGGTAAGGGGCGGCCGACCGACAAGTTCCTTTACAACCATATCGTGGATGAAAAAGGCTGGACCTTCCAGGAATGTCCGGGACGGTGAAGGATGCATTTGTGAAGGATTTGGGGTCGTGTCTACACTTTTGACCTAACTTTACCTGTTTTTCAATAATGCGAGGTTCCCCTTTTTGAACGCATTGGTCATGAGGCAGAAGCAAAAGGGGGCAAAGGAATTACTGCACTTCCCTGACAGGTGCTGACTTGATCGGACACTCCCGCAGCCAGGAACGATGCTGCGTTTCCGGCCTTGCTATCCTTCTGCCCAACGCATCTCTCCATGCCGGGGAGCTTGCGGCCGCGGTCATGGGGGATTAGGGCGGTGCCAGCGCCAGGGCGGACCGACACGCAGGCAGGATTGCCTGCTTGACGTTCTTTACAAGCACGATTGCCTGTTTCACACTCTCCCCGTGGGGGCAAGTGAACGCTCTCAGGCACAAGGCGTCTCTCCGTGATACATTGCCCCCCATCACCGGTGGAGGCGATGATGCGCCAGTCATTCGATTATGAGACGGCTTATGACGTGGTGGTCTGCGGCGGCGGCATGGCCGGGGTGGCGGCGGCGCTGGCCGCCGCCCGGCACGGCCGCAAAACGTGCCTGCTGGAGAAGACCGTGTTTCCCGGGGGGCTGGCTACTGCCGGCAACGTGCTCATTTACCTGCCGCTCAGCGACCGGCGCGGCCGCCAAGTCACCTTCGGCCTCGCCGAGGAACTGTTGAAGGCCAGCATCGCCTATGGCCCCGGCGAAGTCCATGTCATCAACGACTACGCGCAGGGTCACCAGAGCGTTTTCAACCCGGCGTCGTTCATCCTCGCGCTCGATGAATTGCTGCTGGCGGCCGGCGTGGAGGTCTGGTTCGACAGCCTGGTCTGCGGTGTGCAAACCGTCCGGGGGGCCATCACGGGCGTCACGGTCGAGAACAAGAGCGGCCGCGGGCTGGTCAGGGGCAAAACTTTTGTCGATGCCACCGGCGACGCCGACCTGGCCTTCCGGGCCGGCGCGCCCTGTGCCGTCCAGGAAAATTTCATGACGATCTGGGCCGCTGGCGCCTCGCCCGAACAGGCAACCGCCCTGCTCTCGGCGGACGGGGTGTCCGCCCGCCAGTTGCTCGTCGCCTGCGGCGCCTGGGACGACGGTTCCAACGCGCCGGCGGGCATGCGCCGGTTCTCCGGCGTCGATGCCAAGGACGTGTCGGAGTTCATCCTGACCGGACGCCGCTTATTGCGGGAGAAATACCGCGTGGAACAGGCCCAACTTGGCCCTAATGGACGCTGCAAGGTGTTCCCGGTGGCGTTGCCGGCGATGGCGAATTTCCGCACCACCCGCCGGATCGAGGCCGTGCAGGTCGTCGGTTCCGGCGCGGCATTCCAGCACGTTGAGGATTGCGTCGGGCTGGTTGCGGAATGGAAGCGGGGCGAAGAGATCTGGGAGCTGCCCTACCGGGCGCTGCTGCCGCGGAACGTGCGGAACCTGCTGGCCGCCGGCCGCTGCATCGGCGCACGGGACGCCGCCTGGTCGGTCTTCCGCGTGATCCAGGCGGCGGCGATGAGCGGCGAGGTCGCCGGGCTGGCAGCCGCCCTGGCGGCGGAACGCGGCCTGCCGCCGGACCGCCTGCCCGTCCACGAGTTGCAGGCCGAGCTTCGCCGGCGCCGGTTTCTCCTGGACGTCCGCGAATTCGGGATGCCGGACGCCTAATCCCCAGTAAAGCTTAAATCTTCACCACGAAGGACGCGAAGTTTGATTGAAGCGCTTCAATGGCAACATGAGCGCCCAAAACACCGCTTCGCTTTATCTTCGTGCCAAAACTAACACGTTCGCACCGAACGCAATGCATGAGGATTGTGGAAATGCACATCACACTGTACATCGGTGTACTGATTGGAGGTGCCTGTCGTGCGCACGGTCAATTTCACGGCGTTCAGAAACGATGCTTCGGACATGATGACCGCGGTTGAACAGGGGGAAACCTTGGTGGTGGTGCGCCATGGCCGGCCGATTGCCGAGATAACGCCCGTGCCGGCCCAGCGGCCATCCTGGAAACGGCCCGCCTTGCGGTTGTCCAGCAAGGGGGCGGGGTTGACGGCCGCCATCCTTGAGGAGCGGGAGCATGAAACTGTGTCGCCTGCGCCCTGGCGTGGGAGGCGGATACGTTTGCATCCTCGGATCTCCGGCAGGTCACCGCGGCAAAGGCGGCGGGGCTGAGAACGGAATCCGTCTGAGGCAAAAAGCGGCAAAGGAATTGCCCCACTCCCAAAGCCGTTGCTGACTTGGCCGGACACTCCCGCAGCCAGGAACGGCGCTTCGTTTCCGGCCTTGCTATCCTTCTGCCCAACGCCTCTCTCCATGCCGGAGTGCTTTCGTCTGTCGTCAATGCCCTGGCCCGGGGGGCGTGTCGGTGCTTCAGACCCAACGCTTGAGGACAAAATTCCTGCCAGGAAACGTGTATGTATGGCGGTGTATTTTTTAATTTTCCATAAAAACGATAGCGGGCACCATGGCCGATTTACTTGGAAAATACCAGTATTGTCGACATAAATCCGCTGTGGTCGCTCAATTTCCTCGCTTTTCCCCCAACATCGACCGTCCCCTGGATGGGAACGGTTTCAAGGACTTTGAACCCGTAGCCGGGATTTTCCTGACCCCAGATATGGTCGATGGCGGAATCGATGGCCATGAGCCTGAGAAGCTTTGCATCCTGCACAAACGCCGTGTTTGGGATTGAGCCGATTCTCGAATTGAAGTCGCCCGTGCATATCGCGGGAGAAGTTTTTGTTGAAGTTTCATTGATGAACACGGCACATTCCTTGAGATTGCTTAGAATGACATTTTGGTATTCGTCATTGCCATAGCCGGCATGTACATGGGTGTTGAAAAAGTCGAGATATCCTTTGTTACCGGGCAATTTCACCCTCACAAGGCCGATCCCCTTGCCAGCCCACCAATCACCGTGCCAGACCTTGTAGAACTTTCCCTTTGCGGAAAAACGACGAAAAAAAGCCTCTTCGATCTGGAATCGGCTGACGACAAGAAGTCCGCTGCCCATGAAACCGCTCCGGAAATATTGTGAATGGACAAGCCCAGCCGCTTTGAGCTGGTCCAGGAGGATTTTTCTATCGCCGTCATAGAACGCCTCCTGAAATCCAATTATATCCGGTTTAAGCTCGACAAGCTTCCGACCGATGGCCTGCATGCGCTCCGCCCTCGATGTTCCCATGGGAAAAAGATCCCAAATGTTGAACGTAACCACTTTGATCGTTATGGATCCCGATAAAGGGGGAGGCGGCTCAACCAGCATCCTACTTTTCGAAAGATCGATTTCCGAAGGTATCCTGAAATTTTTGGCCACGCATCCCAGCACAATGAAAACTGCAAAGACAATGGATGCCGATAGGCATAAAATCACGGGTTTCGTATTTTTCTTCATAGTCAACCTTTTTGTTTTTAACGCCTTTCCAGCCAGTAGCCAGTGTCGCATGTGGCTACTAGCTGACGAAGTCTGTTTTCATTATCAATTTTTTGAATCTGTCATTTTTACATAGTGATACACTGTTGCCATGACAGCGCCAATACACTCAGGTTCAATGTTTGAAACGATGTCGCGCGAAGTATGGTAGGCCACCGAATTTTTTAAGCTGGTCTGCATGGCTATCAGGCAGACTGCCTCGCATCCGCCCAAGGCGAATTCAGCGGCGTCTGTAGCACCGCCGCCCAATGGCATGGGTGACAACTTTAAAGTGTATCCAAGCTTTTCGGTTATTGCTTTAGTCTCTGCCGCCATTGCCTTTGATGTTTTGACAAGGCCATTCAAATCGCTGGTCAGAAGTGTCAAATCATGGAGACTATATATGCTGTCCATATTAAAATTGCACGTTGGAATAGCCCTTAGGTCCTTCTTGTGTCGCCTGACAAACGCCTTTGAACCGCGCAATCCCGCTTCCTCCCCGTCGAAACTGACAAACCATAACCTCGTTTTTTCGAGAGGATTTCCATCCGTTTTTTCCCTGGAGAAGACTTCCGCCAGCTCGACGAGCATGGATGATGCAATGAGATCGTCGCCAGCCCCCGGAGATGCCTTTCTTCCCTTGAAAAAATAGAAAGGGATAACAACGGCGGTAAAACAGAAGAAAACAAAAATACAGACACCACGAAGACTTTTATTCATTTCAAGCTCTGGAATAAGTAGCGACGCAACCTCGTAACAGGATAAAATCAGGGCAGCTGCATATACGGTTATGCCTGATAGCGTAAGAAGCAAGTATATTCTTGAATTTATCTGGAGAAAATTAAATATCCACGCGCTGTCATGGTGGCCAGAAATGACGATCTGTTTTTTTGCCTCATTTCCGTTTTTCGGCTCTAATATTCCTACGACATTACACCCTAACTTCTTTCTGAACAGGAAATCGAAGCATGTCCCGTACACCATAAATTGTACCATAAAAAAAATAGTTCCTGCACAGAACAGTGCCAATGCGGAAAATGTCCATGCATTTCCCCAGTACAGAAATAAAATGCCTACGGGATAGGTCGCCACAATAACTTTAAAAAACGAAAGAAACGAATCGGGATGCTGCCAGAAAGATTCAATCTTTGTCGAATCGCAGTGGATGGCCAGCTTTCTACATATATCTTTAGCGGAATCCCGACATGCTTTTGTTCCGGACGGACGTGGACCATGCTTGTCTATCAGTTCCTGTGTATAGTCAAGGCTTGATCTAATATTGGCGTCGCATATCGGCTTCATGCTTCTACATTACTCCGTCAACCATCCGTGGCCAACAAGTAATATAATTTACTACGGCACTAGGCAAATGGGATACCCGGACGCTGCCGGCGCCAGGGCGGGCCGGCGCGCAGGCAGGATTGCCTGTTTGACGTTCTTTACAGGCACGATTGCCTGTTTCACACTCTCCCCGTGGGGGCAAGTGAACGCTCTCAGGCACAAGGCGTCTCTCCGTGATACATTGCCCCCATCACCAGTGGAGGTGATGATGCGCCAGCCATTCGATTATGAGACGGCTTATGACGTGGTGGTCTGCGGCGGCGGCATCGCCAGGCTGGCGGCCGCCCTGGCGGCGGAACGCGGCCTGCCGCCGGACCGCCTGCCCGTCCCGGAGCTGCAGGCCGAGCTCCGCCGGCGCCGCTTCCTCCTGGACGTCCGCGAACTAGGGTTTCCTGTAGGCACGGGCGTGTCGCCCGTGGAGAGGCGTGCCGTGGCAGACGAGGACGAGGAATGCCCTGCCTTTCGTGAGCTGAATTGGTTATCAGTGACCTCCCGGCGGGCGACCAGCCCTTTGTCATACTGTAGTTTGGCGGAAACCCTGCCCGCTCGCCGATGCCGTACTCCGAAGACAGCCTGCCGGCTGGATGATCCTGAGGCGGCGGCCTCCCCCGGAGTGCCGGCGGCTTCGACGCCGCCCTGGTATGAATGACCGCTTACTTGCGTGCGCGGCTCGGATGGCAGGGTTTTGGGGAGCGGCCGTCGCAGCCGGCCGATAGGAGGGCGGCGTGGGGACCCGCCGTCACTCCGGGGGCGCCTGCCGGCGCCGGAAACAAAACTGTTGAGCTATACCAAACTCCAGTCACAGGCAGGATGCCGGTTTCACGCGGGGTTGACAGCGAAACGGGTTGGGCTATGTTCGCTTTCTAAACGGTTTAGGCGATCTTTTTCCGGCGCACCATGGGCACGCGTTCCGCATCCTCCCTGTCCACCATTGCCGCTACGCTGGGCGTCAGCAAGGCGGCGGTGTCGCTGGCGCTGGGCGGCAAGGCGCGGGCGGGCGGCCTCAGCCGGGCGCTGGAGGCGAAGATCCTCGCCCACTGCCGGCGGATCCACTACCTGCCCAACATCCACGCCCGGCGGCTGGGCAGCCGGCTGGCGGGGAATGTCGGCTTCCTGCTGGAGGAGACGGTCAACATCGGGCATGTCTCGCCCTTTGACGAGCATTGCATGTCGCTGATCGTCGGCGGCATCGGCGCCGCCGCGGACCGGGCCGGCTTCCGCTTTTCCATGCAGTTCTTCCGGCCGGGCATGGCGGAGGCCAAGGTCTTCGACTGGTTCCGGACCCGCGAGATCGACGGCCTGATCTATTACGGCTTCGCCATGCCGCCCCGCTGGCTGGCACGCTTCCGCCGGGAGCGCCGGCAGGTGGTCGGCATCGGCATCGACCCGGCCCTGGGGCTGCCGACGGTCAACATTGACAATTTTGCCGCTGCCCAAGCGCTCACGGAACAGGTGGTGCGGCGGGGGTGCCGTCGCTTCTTCTACCTCGGGGGGCGTCCGGAAAGCTATCCCGGCGCCCAGCGGTACTTGGGGTTTCGTGCGGCTTTGGCGAAACACGGCATCCGCTTTTTCAAGCGTGATTTTGCCGTGGGCGGCTTCAGTGAGAAGACCGCCTACGCACTGATCCGCAAACGGCTGGGGGCGGGGCCGTTCACAAATGATGCGATTATCTGCGCCAACGACGAGATGGCGGTCGGCGCGATCCTGGCGTTGCGGGAGGCGGGAATCGCGGTCCCCGGCCGGGTCGCGGTGGCCGGCGCGGACAACAGCCGGATCGGTTCGTACGTCACCCCGGCGCTGACCACCTTCGACAACCTGCCCTTCGAACAGGGGCGCGAGGCGTTCAACCTGCTGCACGGCCTGATCCGCGGCGATCCGGTGCCGGCGGCCGTCACCCTGCAAAGTTCATTGTGCCTTCGGGAATCGGCGTGAGACGTGACGCGTAAAACGTGAAACATGAGGCGTAATTTAAGGAATACGGAATCGATTGCAATCGATCACGGCCGATTGCGGCCGATTGCAATCGACAATTTAACCTTCCCTGTCACGTTTTACGGTTCACGCATCACGAGTCACGTTTCACGCAATCACCCATCGTCACCAGGAAAGAGAAAGGTTCAATCATGGCCTCCCCCCGTCTCACCAGTTCCCCCTGGGGTTTCCGTTTCACGCCGCTGGCGGACCAGTGCCGGTGTCTGCGCGATCTCGGCATGCACCACATCTGCGGCCAGTTTTTCGCGGAGATGGCCGGCATGCTGCCGCCGGACGCGCCGGAGGCCGCGCTGGCCACGGCCCGGGACGAGGTCCGCCGGCACGGGCTGCGTTATGCCAGCTTCAATGCCACGGGCGATTTCATGGTCGAGCCCGCCAAGGTCGCCGGCGAGGTGGCGGCGTGCTGCCACCAGATCGACCGGGCCGCCCTGTTCCAGCCAGAGGTGATCATCGTCTTTGCCGGCTGGC
Source organism: Lentisphaeria bacterium (assembly GCA_041651315.1). GTDB lineage: Bacteria > Verrucomicrobiota > Lentisphaeria > Oligosphaerales > CAITYL01 > CAITYL01. The sequence goes on from JBAZJM010000019.1 coordinate 27,308, forward strand.
AGGAACGCCGGGACGAGGCGGTGTACGGCCAGGTGGCCGCCAGCCTGAAACAGGTGGCGCGGCACGCGGCCCGTCACGGCCTGACCGTGGCGTTGGAAAACCACGGCGGCCTGACCGCCACGGTCGAACAGGTCAACCGCATCATTGGCGCGGTGGGTGAACCCAACCTTGGCTTCAACTACGATCCCGCCAATTTCGCCATGTACGGCCAGGACCCGCTGGACGCCCTGCGGCGCCTGGAGGTGCCCGTCGTCTTCACCCACCTGAAGAGCCTGCGCTCGGTCAACGGCAAAAAGGAATATTGCCGGCTCCGCGACGGGGAGATCGACTATCTGCCCATCCTCAAGTTGCTGGCGAAGACATACACCGGCTTTTACGCGCTGGAATACGAAGAAGCCAAGGACGTTGAAGCCGGCACCCGCGACGACTGCGAGACCCTGGCCCGCTGGTGGGCGGAGATCCGGAAGTAAATGCCAAAAAACTTCACCACGAAGACACGAAGAGCACGAAGCCCGAACAAAGAAGGATCTCTCGCAAAGAACGCCAAGAATGCAGAAAAAGTAACGAAGTTTTTCCAAAACCGGGAGCCGCCCGGCCTCGGGCGGACGAACCCGCCATCCTCGGAGACATGCTTCATTGGTTTGGCGGATGGTGGCCCAATAAAAAAGGGCGGAACTGGTGTGACGCCGTCGCTGTCCGCCCGAGGCCGGGCGGCTCCCGGTATTCGAAATAACGCCGACAATAAAAAGCGGCAAAGGAATTGCCGCACTCCAAGAACGGTGTCACGTTGATCGGGACTTTTGAAAGCGGCTCAACCGAACAAAGTAGAATTAGTCACGCATCACGTTTTCACGTTTCAATAGGGTTGTCACTTATCAAAGGAGCATCTTCCATGTACACCACCACCCAGGCGATTGTGATTGAGAAGCCGCGGCACGCCGTGGTCAAGGAAATTCCACT
>JBAZJM010000020.1:0-28041 GCA_041651315.1 Lentisphaeria bacterium
AGGTACGCGGCGAATCGCGGCGTACCTACGGCACGCCATCGTTTCATTTTTCGGAACAGGGGCTGAAGCCCCTGCCTATTTTCATTCAGTCCCTACGGGACGAGGCCGCCCCTAAACCCCGTACTTATGCCAAACTCCCGGGCGCCTGCTGGCGCCAGAAACAACGGCCTTACGGAACGACCTGCGCCCCCGTTTCTTGCTTTTTTTCGGATAGACAACATATTGTCTGAATTAGACAACATGTTGTCTTATTGGTTTGATGGGGGCGCTGATGGCCGGAAGCAAAAAACAGCCCTGCAGCATTCGGGATGTGGCGGAACACGCCGGCGTTTCCGCCGGCACCGTCTCCCGCATCCTCAATAAACGCCTGGGCACGATGCGGATTCCGGAGGCCACCCGGCGCAAGGTGGCCCGGATCGCCCGCGAACTCAATTACGCCCCCAACATCAATGCCCGGCGGCTGTTCAGCCGCAAGACCGGGATCATCGGCCTGCTGACCCCCTCCTCACAGCTGATGGGCTGGCACATCTTCAATGACGGCCACCTGACCCGGACGATCAGCGGTTTGACGGATGTGTTGACGGTGCACCACTACCGCCTGCTGCTGCTGGTCAACGACGAGGCGTTCATGAAGAAGCGGGAGTTTCTCCAGGTGTTTCGGGAGAGCCAGATGGACGGGCTGGTGATCTGGGGCGCCTACGAGCATGAGAAGGAGTGGGAGGAGCTGGCGGCGTCCGGGTATCCCTATCTGTTCCTCAATAATCTGCCGGCCACGACGACCCCGGCCAATTACGTGACCAGCGACTACACCGACGCCGGGTTTCAAGCGGCGAATTACCTGCTGGCCCGGGGGTGCCGCCGGCTGGCCTGGATCGGGGGCAAGGAAGGCATTTCCCTGAACCGCCAGCAGGAAGCCGGGGTGGCGCGGGCCATCGCCGAACAGGGCGGGGATGCCCGTCTGGTGACCAAGCTTTCGGCGGGGGGGTACGACCTGGCGGAGGGGGTGGCGGTCGGCCGGCAACTGCTGGCCACCGGGGCCGCCTTCGACGGCGTGGTGGCCGCCAATCACCACCTGGCGGCGGGGGTGATGCAATGTTTGCTGGAAAGTGGCCGCCGGGTGCCGGAGGAGGTTGCCTTGGTCGCCTGCCACAGCGTGTGGGACCAGGACGAATACCGCGGCACCGTCCCCCGGATCAGGGTCAACTCCATGGCCATGGGCGAGGCCGCCGCCCACGGTCTCCTCCGGCTGATCAAAGACCCCGGTGTGCGCGTCCAAGAAACCATTCCCGTGGAGCTGGCGGCCGATTCGCCCGTTGCCGTCATTCCCAATCCGCCGCCCAAGGCGGCCGCAGTGCCACCCCCAAAAACAACGACTCGCGGGTCAAGGAGGTGAAACCATAGAGACATGCTGCCAACGGATGATGCAAGAATCCGCAAGAGTGACGAACGGTTTGCCCGGATGATGCCACAACTACAAGAGAACAAAGGAATAAGGAACATGAAACCCCAGATGAAACTCGTACTCGCCGTTGCCGCCGTTTGGGCCGGCTGCCTGTCCGCACCTGCCGTCATCTACAATGTCAATGGCGACACAATGACACTTCAAAAAGTCAACGCATGGTGGATTGACGATTTCTTCTCTGCCAGTACTGGAACCAATTTTGCCAAGGTTGAAGAAGTCCACCCGACCGATGCCTATTATCCTTCCTATGGTAGTGTACCCTATTATTCCAACCGGGAAGCATTTAAGTGGACAGCGCCCGTGGGCGAGACCATCACTCAGGTCAGTTTTCTCGATACCTATACTCTTGCGAATGATACCGACGCCGCCGCTTTTATGCCGGTGATTTATAATTTATCGGGCGGCGCGCTGCCGTCAGCCGAAGCCATTGTTTGGACGTCGCCGGCAACCGAAAGTTCGTCCGCAACCCGCGTGGTGACGCTTCCCCTGGGAATCACCAGTATCGGCTTCGGTTTTAGCACTTCCCAATGGTACGGGGCCAATCTTCCTGTCACGAAAGGCTCATCCGTACAATTCAGCGACATTGTGGTCACCACCCCCGAGCCGGCCAGCCTGGGGCTGTTGGCGGTGGGCGGTCTGCTGCTGGGGCGCAAACGGGCCCGGCGGTAACGGCCGGTGCAGCCAGGCCAGGCTTGTTATTCCAATCACACGTCAAATTGATGCCCAAATTAACCGCAAAGATCGCAGAGATAAAACAATCTAAAAACGAGCAATTTATCTTTGTGTTCTTTGCGTTCTTTGTGGTAGAATAAACGATCAATTTGAACTTTAATTGGAATTGCAGGGCGGCGTGAGAACCCGCCGACACTCCAGGGCTTGTCCGCTCTGCGGACGGCGCAGGATTCGAGGCGGAGCCTCCCTGGAGTCCCGGTGGCTTCGACACCGCGTCTTTACCAAATGTTTTTGCAGGCTGCCCGTTTACTTGGGGAGTATAATTAAAGCGATGGGACGTCATCTGTCAGCTGTGTTTGTGTGTTTGGCCGCGGGGATGGCCCTGGCCGCCGTGGCCGCCGCCCAAAACGCGCCGCTGCCGCCGACGTACCCGGCGAAGCGGTCGGTGCCGGCCTATGCCCCCGACCGGTTCGTCGCCAATGCCGACGCGGCCGTCGCGCTCCCCGGCGGCGGCAGCGTCCGGGAACGGGATTTCACGGCGACCGTCTCCCTGGCCGGCGAGTGGAAACTGTCGCCCCTGGCCGGTTCCAAAACTCCCTTCCCCGCCGCCGCCGACTTGGACCAGGGGTATGAGCGGCCCGGATTTGATGACGCGGCCTGGGAAACCATTCCCGTTCCCCTGAACTGGTATAAGAAACATCCGGAATTCTACGGCACGACCCAGGAGAAGCCGTACATCAAGGGCTGGTACCGGAAACGCATCGACGTTCCGGCGTCCGCCGCCGGCCAGCGCGTGGTGCTGCATTTTGACGTGGTCGGCTACGAGGCGCGGCTGTTCGTCAACGGCCGGGAGGCCGGGGCGCACCACGGCGACTTCACGCCGTGGGAGGTTGACGTGACCCCCTTCGTGACGCCCGGGAAACCGGCGGTGGTCGCGCTGCGCGTGTTCAGCGACTTTGCCTATGAGGGGCAGGCGCCGACGGTCAAGCACGTCTACGGTTCGGCGTGGGCGACCCACAACATCAAGGGCGGCCTCTGGCAGGAGGCCCGGCTGCGCATCGAGCCGGCGGTGCGCATCACCGAGGCGCTGGTCACCCCGGAGCTGGCCAGTTCCTCCATCCGGGTCGATTGCAGTGTGCGCAACGACACCGCCCTGGCGCGAACCGTCGGCATTTGCGCGGCGGCGGTTCCCGCGGAGCGCGCCCTGGCCGCTGGGGCGCCGGTTCCTCCGGCATCCCGGGTCCGGGACGTTGTTTTGCAACCCGGGATGAACCGGCTGAATTTCCGCCTGCCGCTGGACCAGCCACGGCTGTGGACGCCGGACACCCCCAACCTCTATCATCTGGTCCTCCCCGTCGTGGCGGACGGCAGGGCCGTGTCCGTCAAGACCGTGCGGTTCGGCTTCCGCACCTTCAAGGCCGACGGCGACCGTTTCCTGCTCAACGGCAAGTACGTGTATCTCTTCGGCGAGAACTGCCCGTCGGTGAGCTTTGGCGGGAACCCGGAGGGGCCGGAGGCGGAGCGGGCGGCGCTGGCCAAGTACCTGTTGGGCTTCAATGCGCTCGGGTACAACATCGTGCGCTGTCCGCACATGCCCATCATTCCCGTCGCCTTCGAAATCGCCGACGAGATCGGCCTGATGTTCTATGACGAATGGGGCTGGGCGTTCCAGGACAAACCCGATCCCAGTTTCGAACGGACCAACCTTCAGGAGCTTGCCGAGTGGGTCGTCCGCGACTACAACCACCCGTCGGTGGTGATGTGGTGCTGCGGCAATGAAATCCAGTACGGCACCAATCCGGTGGTGCGGGAGCAGCTCGACAAGCAGGTGGCGTTGCTGCGCTCCCTCGACAAGAGCGGCCGGCCGATCAGCTCCTTCTCCGGGGGCGCCTACGGCTACGGCACCCAACGCCTCGACACCGACGTCCTCGACCTCCATTGCTACATGGGGCTGACCGACAACGTCTGGACGTTCTGGGAAAACAACATGAACCACATCTTCCGCCTGATCTTCCCGGTCTACGGCCGGCCGGGGGCGCTGGGCAAGCCGTTCATCATTTGGGAATGCGTCGGTTATTCCTGGGGCTCCGCCACCGACCCCAATTTCATTCGCGATGACATTGACGAGTATCTGAAGTGGACGGCCAAAGACTCCAGCTGGGGCAATCCCAACGGCATCGCCTATGCCGGCAGCCTCGGCCTGGCCGCTTCCCTCGATCCGGAGCGGAGTTCGGGATACGGGCAGGAGCAGATCGGCCGCCGGGTTTTGGAGTTGGTCCGGCAGGATCCCCGGATCTCCGGCTTTGCCCCCTGGTTCCAGAATGCCTCCCTCCGTGCCGCCACCCTGTGGAACCAGCCGGTCTTTTGCGGACTCCGCGGCGGGTCAGGGGAGGCAAATGTCGTGCCGTTGCGCAACCTCTTTGCCGGCCGGGAGACAATCCAACAGCTTTTCGTGGTGAACTCCATGCCCGGCCGCCTCGCCGGGGGCACCCTGAAATTCAGTCTCGCGGAAGCGGACGGCTCGGAAACCTCGCTCGGCGAACAGGCCATTCCGGCGATTGCGCCGGGAACCGTCTTTTCCCGGAACGTCAGCCTCATGTCGCCCCGGTCGGAGCGGGCGCGCTGGGCGCAGCTCCGCCTCCGCCTGCTTGCGGACGGCCGGGAGCTCTCCAGCAACTTCTATGACGTCTTCATTCAGCCGCCCGCCATTCTCACGGCCGCCATCGGACCCGTCAAGCGGGTGGGCCTGCTCAACGCCGGCAGTGACGGCGGCCGGGCGGTGGCCCGCATCCTCCAGGCCCTGGCCATTCCTTTCGCGAAGATCGACGCTCCAGAGCAGGTGGCCGCCTGCCAGGCCATCATCTTGCCGCCGGCCGCCACGGAACCCACGGCGCTCACCGGCAACTCGCCGCTGGCCGCCGCGCTGGGCACCTGGAACCGGAACGGCGGCGACCTGATCGTCCTGGAGCAGGGGTGGGCCGGCGACTTTCCACTGATCAGCAGGAGCTTCACCAAGGTGGCGGTGGCCCTGGCCGATGTCATCAACACCCAGCATCCGTTGTTCACCGGCCTCAGCCAGGCCAATTTCGAGTTCTGGAGCAGCCCGGAGTTCGGCCTGACCAGCCAAGTCGTTGCCAGCCCCTTCACGGACAATGCCCTGGTGGCCCGGGCGCCGCTCCTCGGGCAGCAGGCGACCTATGCCGTGGTCGCGGAAGGGAAATTGGGCGGCGGCCGCATCTTGTCCAGCCAGCTGGAAGCGGTTTCGCGCTGGGGCAGGGACAGCGCCGCCTCCGTCTATCTGCGCAATCTCCTCACCTACACCCTTGTGGCCGATGCCGTGCCGGCCGCGGGCCTCCGCACCTGGAGCGAACAGGCCAACCGCTTTGCCATTTCCAAAGATGCGGCCTTTGTCGGTATCGATCTCCGCCCCGTGGCCAATGTGGGGTTCCGGGATGACGTGGCCGCCGACGGCCGGGGCGGCTGGACCGACCAGGGCGACAACGACTTCCGCGCCATGCCATTGGGCCGCCAGGTGTTCCGAAACGTCCCGTTTGACATCATCGATCCCGCCCACAACGGCGGCAAGTCCTGTGTTGCCCTGCGCAACCCGGCCCAGGCGCCGTTTCCGGCCCGTGTGAAGGGCATCAAGGTTGGCGAGCGGCTCCGGCGGCTGTTCTTCCTCCACACCGATGCCTGGGGCAAGGCCGACAAACGTTCCGTGCTCAAGTACACCGTCAACTATGCCGACGGGCGTTCGACCGTCATTGATGTCTTGGATGGGGTCAACATCTGCGACTGGTGGAGCTTTGCCAACCTTCCCGGCGCCAAGCTGGCCTTCTCCTGCGCCAATGCCTCCGGGCATCAGATCGGCCTTGGCATCATGGAGTGGGACGACCCGCGCGGCGGTGAAGTGCCCATCGCAACCCTGGATGCCGAGGCGACCGACTCCCCGCTGCCCATTGTCGTGGCCATCACCGGCGAGCGGATCAGTCCGTTCTCCGTCGTCTTGCAGGAGGCGGCCGCGGGTGCGGCAGGGTGGGGGGCGTGTGCCGACGCTTCGGCAAACGTTCTGACGACCGGGCCTGCGGTGCCCGTCGTTGAGGCCGCCGTCGACCAGGCCGATTTTGGGCCCGGCACCGCCATCCGCATCCGCATGCCGGCCAAGGCGGCCGACGGCCCGATCCCGGCCGCCTTCAAGGCGTTCCCGGAGCCGGAATGGCGCAAGCTGGCCAGTGTTCCCCGGCAGGAAAGTTCCGGCGCCATCAATTTTGCCCCGCCGGGGACGGTCAGTGCCAAAAAACCGCAGGGCGGTTACAGTTACCTCGTCATCGAGGCCAAGGCGGCTGCCGACAGCGCGGTCGTCCTGGTCCTCCCGGACCGTTCCTGGAAGGATGCACTCCGCCATACCCTTCAACTCCGGGCCGCCGATGGGTGGCGCACCTATCGCCTGTCCCTGGACAAGGATTTCGGATTGAACACCAAGGCCTGGGGGCTCGACCAGCTTCGGGGCGAGTTCTTCATCTACAACGGCACCATGGGAACGCTGTCCCCGGCCGCCGATTTCCTGATCCGCAGCATCCGTCTGGAATGATCACGGTGCCGGCCGGTAATTTTTACTCAGCGTCACCTTGAAGATTTTTAGGATTTACCGCAAAGATCGCAGAGATCGCAAAATAACCGTCACCTCTGTCCATACACCCATAGGAGGACCGGACCATGAAAATAAAACGTGCGCGCGAGTGGAACTTGGTTCGCCATGGCTTCACGCTCATTGAGCTGCTGGTGGTCATCGCCATCATCGCCATTTTGGCGAGCATGCTGCTGCCGGCGCTGGGCAGCGCCCGTGACCGGGCCAAGGAGGTCAACTGCGCGGCCAATTTGAAGCAGGTTGCCCTCTGCCAGCTGCTTTACGCCGACGACTACAACGAAACCCTGGCGCCGGGGCTGACCGACAAGATCGAATGCTGGGTCAACTATTTGGGGGCCAAGGCCGGAATCTTGAAAACACCGGCGCTTGTTTCCTGCCCCATGATCACGACCAATATGGGCACCAGCATGCGGGACAGCAGTTTTTTCACCGGCGGCCCGGGCGATGAAAACGCCGCCAAATACGTCCTCGGCTACACCGTTAATGCCCACTTGAGCCATTACTACGATTACGGCCTGCCGTGGAACAAGGTGGGGGCGTTCAGATCCCCCAGCAAGACGGTGATGAATTTCGACACCAACTACGGCTCGCCCAACAATTATGTCCTGGCCTATTGGGAATGGAAGAATTCCGGCTACGACTATTCCTCCTGCTTCCGCCACAACGGCGGCGCCAATTTTTCCTTCCTGGACGGGCACGTGCAACGGCGGACGCCCGGAAGCAATGCCTATGGGGGGCCGCTCTACAGCCCGGATATCTATTGGGACACCAACGACGGCAATTGAGCCGCCGTCGCCGGCCGTGGGGATGCGTTGCCTATCGTAGGCCGGTGTGACTTGGGCATGCCGGCTGGGGGGGACGCCATAGCGCTGCCTGAAGCTGCGGGACAGGTGGAAGGCGCTGCTGAAGCCCAACGTTCGCGCCACCTCCTTGACCGATTGCCCTTCGGCCAGCAACCGGGCGGCGCGTTCCAGCCGGCGGGCCATCACATACTCATGGGGCGACTCCCGGTAATACAGCGCCCATTTCCGGAAGAAGCTGCTCCGGCTCAGGCCGGCTTCCCGGATCAGCGGATCCAGGCGGCGTTTTCCCAGTTGGGCGGCAATGTGCCGGAGGGTGTCGCGTTCCGCCTGGTTCTGGCTTTCCGGGGTGAAGCGGCAGAGCAGCACCTCCGTGATCAACGTTAGGGCGGCGGCATCCAGCCGGTCGGCGCCGCCGCGGCAATGCGCGTTCCTCATCAGTTCCAGGATGTTCTGGACCGTGCGTTCAAACTCCCAGGCGCGGACTTTAGGGACGGGTGCAATTCATCGCGTGTCGGTGTATGTCCGTGACGGTCCGTGTTAGTCCGTGCGGCTGTCTGCCGCCAGTGCCAACATTTGCTTTTTCTCAATTGGGTAATATGTTTACCAATTAAGTAAACATGTTTACCAAATGCATAAAAGGGAGCGGCGGCGGCATGGAGGGCAGGGGCGGCAAGCAGCGGCCGTGCAGCATCCGGGACGTGGCGGAACAGGCTGGCGTCGCCCCCGGCACCGTGTCCCGCATCTTGAGCCGGCCGCCGGACGACATCCGGGTCGCGGCGGCCACCCGCCGCCGGGTGGTCGAGACCGCCCGCAAGCTCAACTACGCCCCCAACATCAATGTCCGCCGGCTGTTCAGCCGCCGCACCGGCATCATCGGGCTGCTGACCCCCTCCTACCACCAGATGGGGCAGCATATTTTCGATGACGGCCATCTGACCCGGATGATCAGCGGGCTGGAAGGCGAGCTGACGGCCAACGACTACTCCATTTTGCTGAAGGTCAACAACGACGCCTTCATGAAGGAACGCGGTTTTCTCCGGGTCTTCCGGGAGAGCCAGGTGGACGGCCTGCTGGTCTGGGGCGCCTACGAAAATGAGACGGCCTGGGAGGAGCTGGTGCAGTCCGGCTATCCCTACTTGTTTCTGAACAATCTGCCGACCGCCAACGCGGCCGCCAATTATGTGACCAGCGATTATGAGGATGCCGGGTTCCAGGCGGCCAGTCATCTCTTGAAGCAGGGGCGCGACCGGCTGGTCTGGATCAGCGGCAAGACGGACATTTCCCTGGGACGGCAGCATGAGGCGGGGGTGCGCCGGGCGGTGGCTGCGCATGGCTTGGACCCCAGCCATCTGACCCTGATGCCGGCGGGGGATTACACGAAGGCCAACGGCGTGGCGGCCACCCGGCGGTTGCTGGCCGCGGGGGTGCGTTTTAATGGTCTGATTACCGCCAATCAATGCATGGCGGATGGGGCGGCGCAGTGCCTGCTGGCGAACGGCCTGGCGGTGCCCGGGGCGGTTGCGGTGATCGGCTGCGACAGCCTGTGGGACGATGACGTGTATCCCAGCGTTTTGCCGCGGATCAAAATCAACGCCATGCGGATGGGCGAAGCGGCCGCCCGCGGCATGCTCAGCCTGATCAAGGACCCCACGGTCCGGATTCAAGAAGTGGTCCCGGTGGAACTGGCGGACGCCCCGCCGGCCCCCGGCCTGGTCATCGCCCCGCCGGCCCCCGGGCGGCGGGCCCGGAATCCCAACCCACCCCCGCACAAGGAGGTTCGGCAGCAACCCAAACGTCCGTCGTAAGTTGAAGCAACGGCAAGCGAGTCTCAAGCGTAGCAAGACCATGCAAGGCAAAGGAAACTGAAAAATGAAAAACATGTTGGCAATCGGGCTGGCCATCCTGGCCGCCGGCGCGGCGCAGGCGGGAATCACCCACACTTACACCAACGCCTTGAACAACACAAGCTATTGGCAGTTGCAGAAGGTGGATAATGAGTACTGGAATACGATCTATACGGCCACCATACTGACAAGCTCCCTTAAATTTGAACATACTTACGCCGTTTCGACCACCTATCACAACCAAGGCGCCCTCGTCTGGTCGGCCCCGGTCGGCGAACGGATCACCGAGATAACCTTCAATTATTCCAACAACCTGGATCCCGCGGTTTGGGCGCAAGTCGTCTATCAGCTGGCGCCGTCCGCCAGCCTGGCCGCCGACACCGCCATCCTGTGGACCTTGCCGGCTTCTGGCAGCATGCAGCCCGCAACCCTGACTTATAGTTTCGAGGACGGTGTCGAACGGATCGGTTTGGGGTTTAAGGCGTTTGGCACAAACCCGGACTACCTGGGATGGATGGCCTATTTCGACAGTGTCACCATCACCACCATTCCCGAACCGGCGTCGCTGGGGCTGCTGGCGCTGGGGGCCTTGGTCCTGGGCCGGCGCTGGCGGTGAGCGGTTGCGCGGGCTGTCCGGCAACGCCGGAAACCGATCGGTCGGAGCCGGCCGATCTGCCGGATCTGTCTGACATCATGCGCTCCTCCGCCACATAAGGCACCTTCCCATGAAGCGTTTTACCCTGATAGAACTGCTGGTGGTGATCGCCATCATTGCCATCCTGGCCAGCATGCTGTTGCCCGCGCTGGGCGGGGCGCGGGAGACGGCCAAGTCCGTCAACTGCCTCAGCAACCACAAGCAGTTGATGCTGGCGCAACTGATGTACGCCAATGACCAGCAGGTCTTTGCCGGCTATTGGTACACCGGGGCCCCCACGGTCAGTTTCCTGGCGGAGTATACCGGAAAAACGCTTTACGATCCCGGCCAGGCGGCGGGGCGGCCGGTCAATGTCCCGCCGTATGCCTGCACGAAGGTGGATTTGGCGATCTGCCAGGGCGGCGGCGCCGTTTCCGGGAACTATGTGCCGGTCGCCTGGAACTCCCTGCTGGGCGCTTATTATTATGGGGCGCCGGTGCTGCTGTTCGCCTGGGTGAGTCCGACCGCGATTCGCAAGCCGTCCGCGACGGTGGGGTGGGCCGATGCCGCCTCCAGCGGCTGGCTTTATCCGCCGACCATCTCGACGGGGACCCCGGGGTATGCGACCTTCCGGCACGGCAACGGGCCCGAGGTCAACAGTCAGCAAGTCCTGACCGGGGCCGGCACCTCCAACCGTTGCAGCACCTCGTTCGTCGACGGCCATGTCGCCTCGCTTCAGCCCAAGGATCTGATCGTCTCCGGTTCCTGGGCGCCATTCACGCCCGACCAGTGACGCCTGGGGTGGCGATGTTTTTCGCCTAACCAGGTGTTTTAAAAAGTATACGGTCTGTTTGGAACCGCATGCGCGAGCATGCCATGGAGTGCGGTGAGGATCACCGCCTTGGTTTGGGGGGCTGGAAGCGCCCGTCATGGAGAATGGCGGAAGGCGGCTCCGCCGCCAACCCAGGCGGCATCCATGCCGCACTTCACATTCGCAAAACACACGGAGTTTTGTCCCCATGCGTTTGACCGGTCTTTTTATGTTGCTGGCCCTGGCCACTGCCGGGGGCGCCCTGGCCGGGACCTATCCTTATTCGGCGGCCGGCGGGCAGCCCCTGGCCCGGCCCGATTGGTGGCTGATGACCAGCGGCGACTATTGGGCGCAGCGCTATCAGGCCACGGCCAAGGACGGCGCGCTGCTGTTCCGGGTGCCCAAGGACGAGTCCGGGGGCAATCGCGGCGCCTGGTGCTGGTACGCACCGGCGGGGAAAGTGATCACCAAAGTCCGTTTCCGCTGGCGCTACAATGCCGATCCCCGGCAGTTCCGGGCCTGCGTCTTTGCCGGCCAGCGCCAGGACTGGGGGTTGCACGGCAACCGCGTCCTGTGGACGGCTGACCAGGGGCGCGGAGTCTTCTCCGCACCCCAGGAACTGACCTTCCCGGCGGGCGAGCGGATGACGGGAATCGGCCTGGGCTTTGACGCGGCGCCGGGCCCCATCTACCGGGATTGGCTGGCGGAGTTCGCGGACGTGGTGATCGAGACCGCGCCGGTGCCGCCGCCGGCCCCGCTCCCGGGAGCCGTGACCATTCGCGACGGGCATCTCTGGCGGGACGGCCAGCGCCTCCGCCTGTGGGGGGTGAATTTCTGTGCCTCGGTCAAGCAGAGCTATCGCGATCTGCCCCTCTGTTTCGACCGTCTGGTTGATGCCGGATTTAACGGCGTCCGCATCAACCTGTTCTGGGGCAATTTCATTGACCCAAAGGCGGACAATACGTACACCGTGCCGGTCCCGGTCAAAGGCGACGGTTCGCAGTTGGACCTGCTGGACTATTGCGTGTACCTGGCCCGCCAGCGGGGCATGGTCTTCTGGTTCTCCTTCGACCGGCGCGAGTTCAAGCCGGCGGACTATGACCTGCTGCCCGACGACGGCACCCGTGACGAGTGGAACAACCTGATCAAGGAAGACGGCGCCTACTCGCTGGTCTATCTGGACCGCCGGGCCGAAAAGGTGTTTGAGGCGTTTGCCCGCAACGTGCTGGGGCATGTGAATCCTTATACCGGTCTGCGGTATGCCGATGACCCGGCCATCGCCTTGTACGAGGTTTTCAACGAGAACGGCTTTGTCGACGGCCTGGTCAACACCGGTTACAAAGACAAGCCGGTCATGGCCCGCCGGGTGCAACAGCGCTGGAACGAATGGCTGACGGCGCGCTACGGCACGGATGACCGGCTGTGTGCCGCCTGGGGCGCGCTGGCCGCCGGCGAGAGCCTGACGGCGGGCACGGTGGCGTTTGCCCCCGTCAAGAATGGCGTGGCGGGGTATGCCGCCGGTTACCAGTTGGTTTTCAAGGAACCGGGCAGGGCGGGACCGGTGGCGAATTATCCGGCCCGCCGCGGCGAAGATGTCGTGCGTTTCGCCTGCGACCTGTCGCGGGGGCACACCCAGCGCTTCACCCAGGCGGCGCGCCGGGTGGGGGGGAGGCCGGGAGTCGGCATTCGTGTCGCCCCGATCACGCCGACCGGCGTTTTCAACGGCAGCCTGCCGGCCAATTACGCCGGGGCGGGCGGCGATTTTGTCTCCATGGGGATGTACGGCTTTGCCTGTCGCCCGTGGGAAGTGGACCGCAAGAATCCGCTGTTCCCGTTTCTGGCGCGGGTGAACGAACCGCCGATGATGGAACAGCCGTTGGACGTCATGCGCCCGGAAGACAAGCCGTTCCTGTTCTATGAAGTCAACGACTACCGGCCCAATCCCTACACCGTTGAATTTCCGCTGCGGATGGCGCTCGCGATGGCGTTGCAGGATGGTGACGGCGTGTTCTGGTTCAATTGGGACGATGTCGGCTATCTGCCGCCGCTGAGCAGTGACCGCGTCTACGCCGAAAGCCGCCTGCCGATGCCCGATGCCAATTATCCCAATGCCGGTCTGCTGATGGCCAATGACGAAGTGGCACTGGCCGCCATCAAATCCGCGGGAACGCTGTTCCGGGGCGGCGCGGTGGCGCCTGCTCCCCGGCCCCTGCCGGTGGTGCTGGGCGGCGACCGCCTGTTCAACCCGAAGGACACCGTTTTGGGCGACTTGGAGGGGGCGATCCGCCAGCACGCCTGGCGGGAAGGCACCCGCATCCGCTACCTGCCCGACGGCCCCAGCGAATTGCCCGATGCGCGGTGGAATTCATCGGCGGAACGCGTGATTGACCAGGGGCTGGGGGTGCGGTTCGACTGGGGGGCGCCGCCTGGCGGTTTCATCTCGGTGGACGTGCCGGCGGCACGGGTCTATGCCGGCTTCACCGGCGGCGCCACGGTGCGGATCGGGGACCTGCAGGTGGAAGGGCTCAACCGGCCGTTTGTCTACCTGGCCTTGGTCGCCGAGGACGGCCGGCCCCTGGCGCAGTCCAAGTCGATCCTGGCCACCCTGGTGGCGCGGAGCACCAACACGGGATTTCATTTGGACGTGTCCAAAATGAAAAAACCGTGGGCGGAAGGGCTGGCCCAGGCCGTGGTCAATCCCGGCCATGCCCCAATCGTGGTCGACCGCGTGGCCGCCCGGGTGACGGCGCCGTGGCTGACTGGACTGACCTGCCGAAAATACGATTTCTCCCGGCAGCTCTTTGCCCAAGGCCCGGTCGGCAGTGCCTTCGTGGTCACCGCGGCCGAGCCCCTGTTCTACGCACGGCTAACGCGGCCCTGAGCCGTGACGCGTGAAACGTAACGCGTCATTTGGACTCGGTTTTTCCGAGCCGGGAACGTAGCGACCGCCGGGAGCGTGAGTGACCGGTCAACGGCGTGGACGCTTGGTACGCTTGGGTACGGGTGAATTGAGATGTCTCGCCCGCCGCCGCCGCATTCCGAAAGCAGGCTGCTTGCCCTTGGCGTGCCGTAGATACGCCGCGTACCTGACAGCACGCGAAACTGGGGGGGGGCAACAGGAGCTGAAGCCCCTGTCTATTCCCGCCCCGTCCCGCTGGGACGGGAAAACCGCACCCCTGTGAGTTAGGTCAAATTCCGAAGTCTGGCGCGGGAAGCTCCAGCCACTTTGGCGGTCCTGGCTTGTCTTCGCATTCACGGCGCCGCAAAAGAAGCTCATCGTCGCCATTTGTGTTTTTTGGAAATCGACTTATAGTGCTTGTCATAACGATTGTATTAATTATTCATAGCGATTGTATTTTATAATTTTAGGTCGTTGTGGGGTGGCGCTTTCACCGCCCGGCGACCTTGGGGAAAGATGGATGATGCGCCGCTTTTGGGGATTTATTTTGGGATGCGGGGTGGCTGTCACGGCGGCGGAAACGAGGGCGCCGGCGGCGCCTCCTGTTGTTGCGGCCGCGGAGATTACCATTCGGGCCGGTCACACGGTGGGCTCGGTCAATCCGCTGGTCTTCGGGCACAATTTGGAGGCGGCGGATTCTCGCGGCATCTTTGAGCCGTTGAACGGCGATCTTCGCCGGCAGGACGCCAGCCTCCGTTACGGCCAGGGATTTTGGGATCCGAAACGCCGGGCCAGCTTTTCCGCCGTGCAGGAGCAGATGCGGAAGCTCCGGCTGAGCATGCTGCGTTATCCCGGCGGCTGCCTGGCACATAATTTCGATTGGCGGAAGACGGTGGGGCCGCCGGCTGGGCGCCCGGACTGGCCGTTCGGCCTGGATGAATATCTTCGGGTGTGCCGCGAACTCCAGGCCGAGCCGATGATCACGGTCACCGATTATGCGTTGCCGGCGGCGGAGCTGCCGCGGCACGCGGCGGAACTGGTGGAATATCTCAATGCGCCGGCGACCCCGGAGCATCCCTGGGCCATGAAGCGCATGGCCTGGGGGCATGCTGAACCTTATGGCGTCAAATGGTTTGAGTTGGGCAATGAAAGCTATCACGGCAATCACGACGTGGTTCCGGGGCGGCGTTTCACGCCCGGGGCGTACGCGGCCTACGCCACGGCCGTAGCGGCGGCCATGCGCGCCGTTGACCCGTCCATCAAACTGGGCATTGTGGGGTACGAACCGGCGTGGGACCGGGTGGTCTTCCGGGAGGCGGGGCCGGTCGCGGACTTTGTCATCATCCATCTCTACGGGCCGCCGATGTTTGACGGCATCGACATCGCCCAGAACATTCAAGTGACGATGAGTCATGATTCACGCACGCAGGCGTCCCTTGACGCATGGCATCGGATGATCCGGGAGGCTTGCGGACGGGATCTGCCCTTGGCGGTGACCGAATACAATGTTGGTCCCAATCACAATTGGCGGTACACGTTTTTGGCCGGCCTGGCCAATGCCGACCTCATGCGGCTGTTTCTGGAACCGCGGAACCGCATTGGTGCGGCCAATTACTGGCAGATCCTGAACGGGTACTGGGGGATTGCCGGGACCGCATTCGGCGACCGGGTGGTGTCGCGCTCGGCGCCGCTCACGTTTTTTGAGACTTGGGCGCGGTATTGCGGCAGCACCGTGGTGGAAACCGTGGTGCGGGCACCGGTGGTCACCATCCCGGACATTGGCGGCTGGGGGGCTTCCATGGGCACGGCGTCCCTGCCGCAGCGGACGTTGCCGGGAACGCTGGACCTGGGGGCGTTCACCCTGAAGGAATTTGAACGGGCCGGCGTCTCCGCCACGATTCCGGACAAGGATGCCTTGACCGTCACCTTCAACCAGTGCGATCAGCAGATGTATGCCAGCTTTGCCGTGGTCCACCGGCCGTCCAGCCGGCCGCCGGGGCAGGTGCTGTTACTGAAAGTGAGTTTTGAGGCGCGGGTTACCCCGGCCGCTGGCCAGCCGGTGGCGGCGGTGATGGGGTTGGGGTTGTGTGATCTGCGGGGGTGGGAAGCCACCAAGTCCGCCATGGCCGTCTCCGTCTCCTCAGACGCCCGGCAGTGGCAGACCTATGAAGGCTTTTACGGCGGCGGGACGGACTGCCCCGGGGTTTCCGTGCTGGCCAGGTTGGAAAACATCAGTGGGAAGTTTTCCGGGACGGTCGAGTATCGGAACATCAAGCTGCAGTTTTATCAGCCGTCTTCGCATCCCGCATTTCCAGGCGTCACGGCCTTGGCAACCGTCTCAGAGGACGGCAAAAAAATGTACTTGGTGGCGTTCAACAAGGATTTCCGGGCGGCGCAGGCCACTCGGATCGTGATCGAGGGATTTAAGACGCGTGGTGGAACCGGTCTTGAACTGTATCGGAAGGATGTCACCGAAACGACGTTTTTCACCGGAACCCCCGTGGCCATGAAGGTGGTGGATGGCGTGGCCGTTCACACTCTGCCGCCGCATTCGATGACGGCCTTTGAGTTGGTGGCTGAATAACCGGTTTTACCAGGAGGTTGTGATGACGGTCGGCATCAAGGAAATCAGCGAACGGGTGGGGGTGTCGGTCTCCTCGGTCAGCCACATCCTGTCCGGCCGCGGCGATCGCTATGCCGCCAAGACCCGGGCTGCCGTGCTGGCCGGCGCCAAAGAACTGGGATATGTCCCCAATGCCACCGCCCGTGCCCTGGTGACCGGACGGACCAACCGCATCGCCTTCTGGGTGCCGGACTTGGCCGGCCGCTTCTTCCATGAACAGATGTGCCGCTTCCACCGCCTGCTCCGCCATGACCATTACGAGATGATCACGGGGGAGTTCGACTGGCACATGTCCGATCCGAGCCGGTCGGTGGGGTTCACCCGGATGGATGTGGACGGAGTTCTGATGTATGGCGGGGGGGTGGGCAAATTGCGTGAGACCGTGGAACGGAATTTTCCGGCAAAAGCGCCGATGGTCAACCTGGGACAGCAAGGTGAGGGCCACCTGGATTTCGTCAAGCTTGACCTGCGTCACGCCGCTTATGACGCGATGCAGTACCTGATTCAAGCCGGGCGGCGGCGGATCGCACATCTACATATCGAAATGGATGAGCGGTATCAGGCGTATTTGGACGTCTTGCAGAAGGCGGGGCTACAGCCGGAACTGATCCCCTGTCGGCGATGGGCGAAAGCGGATGTGCTGGAAACGGTCAAGACGCATGTATGTGCGCAGGGGTGTCCGGAGGCGATCTTCTGCTGGAATGACGAGGCCGCCATGGCCGCGTTGCGCGGCTTGCGGGAATTGGGCCGGCGGGTTCCCGAGGATGTGTGGCTGGTGGGGTGTGACGGGATTGACGATCTCAACTATCTCGACGCCCCCATCAGCACCATCATGGTGCCCATGGAAAAAGTCTGCGCGACGGCCTGGAAGTTCCTGCGGAACCGGATGCGCGGCCCCGAACTCGGGCAACAGGTGGCCGAATGGGAGGCCACTTTTGTCAAGAGGTAATGACGAAAGGAGGGAATGCATTGTAAGTCGGTTTTGGTTAAGCGTTGGCGGCTGAAAAGCAGCCGTCGGAAGTTGCGGAACGTGACATCGGGATGGTATTGTCGGAAGGTTTCCGATAACCCGAAACGGATCGAATGGGGTTGATTTCAGGAGTGTGACAAATGAAAACGTTACTAAGTTTGGCGATGATTCTAACGCTGACGGTTCAACTGTGCGCCGCTCCGATTTTTCAAGAAGATTTTTCTGGCGGTGTCATCGGCAATTCGGTCACCTCGCTTGGCTGGGTATCAACGGGTGCGGGTGATGGCAATAACATCAAGATTGGCAGCTCCCCGGGGATTGGTTCCGGGCAATCCGCTAATTTTATGGACGTGAGTTCTGCGTGGGGCGCTATCGTTAGCAAAACGTTCGCCTATACGCCAGCCGCCAATGATACATATACGTTTACCGTAACGCTTGATGCTCCCGGACTTGTCGGAGAGTATGCGAATGCTAAGCTATCGAAGTCTGGTTCATCAAGTGCCGCATACGTCGATCTTGGCTACAATGATATATGGCTGCGAGTAGATAATGACAGTGGTAGCCCCTTGTATGCTTACAATGCCAAAGCGGCCTTTGGCGATTCACAGCCGACGACCCCAATCGATGTAAAATTTGAACTCTCGAACACGGCGATCAAAGTTGCGGTTCGCAACTACGGTGACAGTACGTGGATTGATGCCGGTTCGAATCCGCTTAGCGGCGGAATCTCGTTGACCGGTTTCGATACGGTATCCTTTCTTGGACATGGTGGCTATGCCGGCACTGTCAACTCGATTCTATTGACGGTACCGGAGCCGTCGGCGATCGCATTACTGGTTGCCGGCCTGATCGGTTGGTCAGCCACTTCCCGACGGAAACGCGCCACGAGAACGGCTTAACTGCGACCAGGCACCCCATCGATCCTATCCGCGCGGTTCTGAAAAGCGCGGAAACGAGAGGGGACAGCCGCTTAAGGGACGGTTGTTCCCTTTCTCGCGCCCCAATCGATCTTTTGTGTTTTATATAATTAATATGCAATTATTTACGGCAAAGAGGAGATTAATAATGAAGGTTGGAAAATCACCAGGCGGCGTCATGGCGATAGGGATCGTGGGGTTTGGCTTGTGCGGTATTTTGCTGGCCGGGCACGATGTTCATGGCGCATCAGGTACGGGTGCCGAATGGCAAGTGGAGGTCGTTGGTTATGGCGAGCGTGTCATTTACCATTCTCCAGAAACTCCCGGTTTTACGGAATGGGCGTCCCTGTGGCAATTGCCGGATGGCCGGCTCCGCTGTAGTTTTTTACAGCTTACCGGTCCGCTTAAGAAGCCCCTTGCGTCCTTTCCCCTCCTCGAATCAAACGACAATGGCGGTACTTGGAATCGCGTGGATGTCAACCAAATCCTCGTAGATTGTGTGCCCGCAACTGATTCGGGACCAGGCTATTGGTCTCCTTCAAAAATCGCCCCTTGGTTTAGCCATGGTGTTGGCATGGCGGTATTGGCGGATGGAACATTAATTAAAACGGGCTGGCCGCCCTGGGGGAGACCCAGCGATGAGTCCGGATATGTCGAGCGCTCCGAAGATGGCGGAAAGACCTGGGGCGGGAAAATATTCTTCCTGCCAAAAGAAGAGTACCAAACGTGGCCGACGATCATACATCCCCTCCGCGACGGCCGGCTGGTTCTCATGGCCGGCTGTTGGAAACGGGGCGATAACGCTCTTACCCCTTATGGGAAATGGGGTAATATGACCAAGATGATGTTCATCTCCGCAGACAAGGGAAAGACATGGAGCAAACCGATTATCCTTATGCCAACCCATGAGGGCAGTTGCGAAGAGAGCGATTTTTGTGAGCTGCCCAACGGTGACCTGTTCTGGATACACCGCGCGGAGCATTTTCCGGATCACCCGACTACGGTATCCCCGTTTGCCGCAATGATGGGCTTGTCCGATCCTCCAAAGTCCTATTGGTACAGTGATCGCATGCAAGGTATCACACATAAGAAAGGAGAAACATTCATCCCCGGAAGATGCGAACCTGCCGCGTTGCCACATGCCAGTCGTCCAAACCTCATCTACACACAGGAAGGTATTATCCTGTATTTTACCAATGGCGGATCGTATTGGACGGCAAACCTTGGAAAGACCTGGAGCAAACTGAATATCCCAAGTCCGGCTTACAATCCCGTCGGCATGCAAATGAAGAATGGTACAATCATCATCATGGGGCATAATGGTCACGATGCCCCCTATGGTTCAATTAATTCACCGATTAAACAGCAAACGTTTCGCTTGAAGGTGACCGCGCCAGCCGACATCGCTGCCGGAAAATAAAAGGCGATGGCGATTTTTCGGTAAAAACCTTACTGGGGTGCACTGTTTCGCTAAAAATAGCGGGGCACCGGCGCGCCATTATTCTTTCAACACATGATATCATATTGATTAATAAATAATTGGAGACGGTTGTGTCTATAACACAAGTTGCAAATAGACTGGTCGGACGGGAAAAATCCTGCCTGTCCGGCGAACGTCGAGTGATTGATTACGGGTTCAATTATGTGCCCACGGTCGGGCTGGTAGAACATTTTGGCCCGTACTGGGTGGAGAGCCGGTGTTCATTCGAGCAGATGAAATGCGATATTCTCGCCATGCGTGCTCTCAATTCGCGATTCATCCGCTTTCATATGATACCTGCTAACTCCGAGCGAGACAGCATGCCAGGCATTGATCCTGCGGCGTTTCAACGAACGTTGAAAAAAGCCGTTATATACGCCCATGGAATAGGTCTACGCATACACATGGACATCTATTCGCAAGATATACTTAACATCAGTGAGGAAGAAGTACGCGCTTTCGTTAAAGAGTATAATGGACTTGCGAGCAGTTATCAAATAGGAAACGAACCGTATTTTTCATGGACATCTTCTGATAAATATTACCCGCATGTTCAGCGCCTTATTGCCTCGGGCAAAGAGGCTGATCCATCATCGAAGTGGTCGATTGATATCTTTGCCCACGATCTTACAACGGTGAGGATGTCTTTTCCTGATCTCTATCGAATGCTCGACATGACATTAATTCATTATTATGCCATGAGTGATCACCGCGGGTGGGCTCCAGTGTATATCGAACAGCTGGTGGATTATTGCGGCGGACGCAATAACCGATTTAAGGAGCTTAAGGATGACCGGTTTATCGGGATCAAATGGTATGTGGGAGAATACGGCCAATTCGACAAGGAAACATGGCTTACAGAGACAACGGGCGCCGGTTTCCATCGGTATGCCGGCCAGACATCCGAAGAGGTTAAGGCACGCAACTGGGAGGACGTGTGCGCCGCCCTGTCGGAGCGCACAACGGTCACAACGGTAGGGCATCACTGTTTCCGGGACAAGATGAGTTGGCGGGAGTTCGGCACTTCTCAATGCGGGGTGGTATACGTTGATGGCACACCCAAACCTCTGGCGCTGGCATTCCGGGATATGGCGCGTCAGTCGCTTCCAGATACGGATCTAGCAAAATGGCTGGACTTGTCGTTGACTCTAAGCGCTCAAGGATTGCTTGTTGATATAGAGAGCGGGTTCCATCAGGAAATTTGCGGGGAGTTATCTTTTGAGGGGATCGGTTCTTTGCGGGCCAAGAGCGATTCAATCAAACTTAGCATACCTGGACAAGGACGCGTGCGGCGGGAAATACCTCTAGCTCATGCCGCCGTCCAGAAGTATGCGGTGTCGCAGGTATTCTGTTTGTTCCGCGCCGGGGAATGGATATCGGAATACAATACCGTGGCGGGATGGGCCAGCCTGAAGAGAGAACAGCCGTTCACGGTCGATACCGACGTGGAACCTCTGGCCGGTGTGCGATATGTAGGCGGGGTAGAAACGGTTGCCAGATTTTTTGAGCGGTTCCCCGCCCCAAGCATTATCACCGGTGGTCTCATCGGATTCGACGCGGAAATGTCTTACCGGTTGAAGAGTGTCATTCAAGCGAGAAGCGGTGAAGTAGTGGATACGGTGGCGACGCTCAACGCGGCGCCCGTACTGGACCGGCCGCTCATCATCATTGGCAATCCTCAGCGCAACTATTATGCACGTTTGGTCGAGTCGCTGGCGCCAGACATTTGCCGGGTATCGGCGGAAAACAAAAGTTTTGTCGCCGTGATCGAAAAACCGTTTGATGCCCAACAATGGTCATCGGAAGTGGCGTATTCCATCGGTTACGCGTACTCGCCATCCTGCATCTATGTCGGGGGTATAGACGAGATAAATATTCAGCGAGCGGTGTACGATCTTGTACGCCGGTTATGGCTGGATAAATCCATGCGGGTGAACGATGTATTGCTCGGCGAGAATCCCGTCTCCAGCGGTAGCCCGGCGCGGTTTCGCGTAACGCTGGATCCCGGTCCTTACCGTGTCACCATTGGTCTCGGCGGGGCCGGCGCATCGCATCTGACCTTTTTTTCAATCAACAGTGTAGAAATCGGCAACTGCAAGACTGACGGTTCTGTTCAGATGGTTACGTATTATCCTGAGGCCGAAAATGGCGGTATAACCATTGGGTTCCATTCGAAACCCGGAACAACATGGGCGGTGGCGAGCCTGGAGATCGCGCATGCGGGTCTGTTGGCAGAATATCGCAACTTCAGATTTTCCGGTCAGACCGGTGAGGACGAAGTGTTCCAGAAAACCGGGCTGGTTACACCGGAGACAAAGTACAGTCCGGAACGCGGATACGGTTGGCTCTAGTCGTGGCCTGTCAGTCTCACTGGATGCTATTCAGCAGAGTGTTTTTAAGGTAAAACCGATGCTCCATTTCAAGTCTATGGCAAGTGGCCTCTTGTTGTTGACCGCCGGTGTCTGGGCGGATGACGACGGAGTTTTGTTCTATGCGGGATTTGATGGAACCGCGACGGCGGTGGCGCGGGGTGACGGCACGGCCCAAGGGCACGAGGGTGGTCCGAGATTTCAGCCGGGCAAGCGGGGGCAGGCCTTGCTGTCCGGTGACGGGGATGGCTACGTGAGTTATGCCGTGGCTCGGAACCTGCTTGCTGATCGCGGCACCATTGAATTCTGGGTGAGCCCGCAAGATTGGTTTGGCGCCGATGAGATGTTCCACCTCTTTTTTGAAGCCGCCGAACCGGGGTGGCTGATGATATACAAGCATCTTGTGCCGGGTAACGGATTCTTTCTCCTTAGCGGCGATCACAAGGTTCTTACCACGGCGAGCCAGGATATTTCCGCTTGGCGCCCGGGCGAATGGCATCATCTGGCGGTGACGTGGGAACCGCGGGAGATGGTCTTTTATCTGGACGGAAAGCCATCGGGCCAGGGGAGGCGTCCGTCGATTCCTGCCGGGCTTGCGGGGCGCTTCTTGATTGGCGACCGTCCATGGACCAGTGTGCGCCAGGCGCGATCACGGCTGGATGAGCTGTACATCTATGACCGCCCGTTGTCGGCAAAAGAAGTCGCATGGGCCTATCAGCAGGCGATGGTGCGTCCGGTGGGCAAGGACGTGCCGGAGGGGCTTACACCGGTTCGCATGGAGATAAAACCGTTTCCTTCCCAAGGTAAAATCGCGGTTGAATTGACCGCCCCTTCGCGGCGTCGCGAGGAATGTTACCGTGGCACGGTTCGACTGGAACCCGCCGCGGGGACAACCCCCGTAGCGGTTGCCGTCAGCGGCGGAAAGAGCGAACAAGCGATCATTCCGTTCAAAGAACTGCCACGCGGTGACTATCGGGTGGAAGCACGGCTGACGGGTGAGCAAGGTACAGAACTGGCGCCCGTGGTCGAGACGCTGATGTCGCCAGGGCCCACGGTATGGCGAGGGAACGGGATTGGCATTCCGAAAACACCGCCGCCACCGTGGACCCCGCTCAACGTCACCCAATCCCCTGGAGGTTCCGTCACCATTGCTTGCTGGGGACGATCCTATGAGATTGGCGCCGGGGGCTTCCCGTCGCAGATAACCTCCGCCAATGCCGCCCTTTTGGCAGCGCCAATCAACTTGCAGATGAGTGTTGCTGGCAAGCCGGTACGCTGGCACGCCACGGCCATGTCGGTGGAGGAACATAATCCGGTGCAGGTTCGGCTGAAAGGTTCGGCGGTTAGTGAGGGGGGCACACTGCAGTGGATCTGCACGGCGGAATTTGATGGCACCTTGCGCTATGACATGACCTTGCAACCGGTGCCCGGCGTTCGCGCCGACACGATGGCGCTGCGCATTCCGGTGCGGCCGTCCCGCTCCACCTTGCACTATCTCTTCCTTGACATTGAACACACGCGTCGTGGTGCGACGCCAGCGGGGCAGGGCGTTGTCTACAAAGCCAATTGGGCCGCGGAATGGTGGCTTGGTGACGAAGACCGAGGCTTGGCCGGCTTTTGTGAATCCGATGAAGCATGGGATCGTGTGAATCGTGACGATGGCTTTCGCCTCGAGCGCACGCCGCAATCGGTGGACGCGGTTTGGTCGTTCAACAATCAGCCACGCCAACTGGACAAGCCTTGGACATTCACTTTCGGCCTGCAGGCAACTCCCGTGAAGGATATCACGGGTTGGCGCAAATGGCGGCTTACGACTGAATCAATTACCGGGAACGCGGGTGCCAATCTTAACATTTTGTGGGCCTTGCCTGAATACATGCCGTACTTCGGCTATCCACAGGCCAAGGATTCCAAGACGTACGCGGCGTTGGTCAACGAGTATCATGCGAAGGGAATCAAGGTAATTCCTTATTCAAACATCATGGGCATTTCCTCACAAGCGCCGGAATGGTCGTGGTACCGGGAGGAGTGGCGGAATGGCGCCGTGGACAGTTCATCACAAGATGTGTTGTCTTTCCAGAAGGCTCCGTTCATGGGGAGCTCTCCCGCATCGGTTTGGATGGGGTGCTCACCATCCCCGGCATGGATTGACTTCATGGTTTGGGCAAATGCCCGCTATGTCCGGGGCATGGATCTGGATGGACTTTATCATGATTACACGGGAGCGGTTTATCCTTCCAACAACTCGCTCAGCGGATGCGGGTACTGGCGGGACGGTCAACTACGGCCGACCTATCCGATTTTCGCCACTCGTGAACTCTACAAACGCATTTACACCATGCTGAAGGAGTATGGCAGGGAGAAAGGCAAGGAAATGCATATGATGGGGCATATGTCTAGTTTTATGATCATCCCTGTTGTTGGTTTTTGCGATTCCGCCCTGGGTGGTGAAAACCTGAGATTCATCAGTCCGCCGTTGAAAGACAACTACCTTGACGTTGTTTCGTTGGATCAGCTCCGCGCCGAGTTTATGGGACGAAACTGGGGCGTGATGCCGTTTCTGTTGCCCGAGTTTACGGGCGACAATGTCAATAAACCGGAACCCACGCAACATCTGATGGGATTGGCGTTGCTCCACGATTTCGCCATTTGGCCCAATAAGTGGTATTGCAATAATGGCGAGACGGAACGCATTTTCCGGGCTCTTGACGCGTTCGGCCTGGTGGATGCGCAACTGTTACCGTACTGGAATAACCACGAGATTGTCGGCGGGCAAACGGATCAAGTAAAAGCGAGCGTTTATCGCAAACCCCAAGGCGGGTCACTCCTCTGCGTGGTCAACCTGACGCGCCAGCGACAATCAGCCGCGTTGTCAGTCGACTGGAATGGCTTGAAGTCGGCGGAAAAGTTGACGGTGGTGGATGCGCTTTCCAAGACGCCAATAACGATCAATGGAAAATCGGTTGTCGTGGATCTTGCGCCGTTGAATTTCAGGTTGTTATGGGTGAAATAACTTAATTTTGCTTGGATAAATCTCCGCGCATGAAAGTCTACAACCTTAATCCCGGCGATCTCATGGTGGTCGTCCTTTATTTCATCGGAATGCTGGCGGTTGGCACCTACTGCCGCCGCCGTCAGAAATCAACGAAGGAATATTTTCTCGCCAGTGGTTCGATGGGATGGCTGACCATCGGTATTTCCATCGTTGCCACCTTGATCAGCACCGTCAGTTATCTGGCGGTGCCAGGTGAAATCATCGCCAACGGTCCGTGCCTATTGTTCAGTTTCTTGGCCTACCCGATCGCTTATGTCATCATCGCCCGTGTCATCATCCCGTTTTACCTCAGCCTGAAGATTACCAGCGCCTACGAGTATCTGGAACTCCGTTTCGGCCTCTCTGTCCGGCTGCTCGGGGCCTCCCTGTTCATC
This sequence comes from Lentisphaeria bacterium, assembly GCA_041651315.1. GTDB lineage: Bacteria > Verrucomicrobiota > Lentisphaeria > Oligosphaerales > CAITYL01 > CAITYL01. The sequence goes on from JBAZJM010000020.1 coordinate 25,562, forward strand.
GTTATTCGCCTGGTCTGGATGGGGCTGGTTTTGTTCACCTGCTCCATGGTGATGGTCACGATTGCGGGCACCCCCCTGATCCCCACCATTATCCTGTTGGGCGTGGTGACAACGCTCTACAGCGGGTTTGGCGGGATTCGTGCGATCATCATTACCGATGTCATTCAGTTCGCCATCTTGTTTGGTGGCGCGGTCGTCACGTTGGGGTTGATCGCGTCGCGCCTGGGAGGCGTCTCATTTCTTTCCAACGCCTTGCGCGCTACCGCGGCCTTTGATTATCCAGTGATCTCTTTTGATCCCACCGTACGGCTGTCCATTGTCGGGATGATCTTATGGGGACTGGCTTGGAATATCTGCACCTACGGTTCGGATCAAATTGTCATCCAACGTTACCTGACCGTGCGTGATCCGAAAACGGTGAAATTCAGCATCGCCGTCAATTTCATCGCCGATTTCCTGCTTTCTGTGGTATTGGCTTTGGTGGGGCTAAGTTTGTTGATTTTTTACCGCGAGAACGCCCAGTTGTTGCCCGTTGTCATCGCCAACGGCATCAAGCAGAATGGCGACAAGTTATTTTCTTATTTCATTTCGGACCAGCTGCCCGTGGGGATCTGTGGTTTGGTCATTGCGGCGTTGTTTGCGGCGGCCATGTCGAGCCTGTCATCGGGAATCAACTCCATCACGACTGTCGTGACCACGGATATGCGTCAGCGTTTCTTTCGCATGGCGGCAGCCGATGACCTGCGTTTTGCCCAATGGTTTTCCTTTCTCATCGGCGGCGTCAGCATCATTCTTGGTTGTTTCGTGAGCTTGATTGACGGGAACTTCATTGAGATCGCCAATAAGTCGTCATCCTGCTTCGTCGGCCCGCTCTTCGCCGTTTTTGCCTTAGGCGTGTTTTCGCGACGCGCCAACACGGCTGGCGTCTTCATCGGCGTGATCGCCGGGGTCGTGTCGGGTGTCCTGATCACCTACTGGGGGCAATGGTTTCAGACGAAGTCAATCTCCTTTGGCTGGTTGATCCCGTGCTCTTGTGCCGTCACGTTGACGGCTGGTTGGTTGGGTAGCCTTCTTGCCCAGCCGCCGTCATTCCAACAGTTGGACGAGTTAACTTACAAGCGAAAGGAAACCCAGACATGAAAGCGAATGTGTCGGTTGATGCCCGGCAAGGCTTTACCCTGATCGAACTGTTGGTGGTGATCGCCATCATCGCCATTCTGGCCGCGCTGCTCTTGCCGTCCCTCGGCGCCGCGCGCGACTCCGCCAAAGCCATTGCCTGCATGAGCAATCTTAAACAAATCGGCCTGGCGACCCAGTCCTATCTCGCGAATAGCAATGGCATGTTTCCGCCCGCCGGGAAAAAAGACGATGACATGGGAGGATACTGGAGAAATGTCATTCCCGTCGGACGATGTTGGCCATACAACCTAACTTATCTGGCCCAGGAGATTGCTTCCGCGGAGGGGCCATCGGGTATTGGCTCAAGGGTATTCATTTGTCCGGGTGACTCCGATGCCGGAGCCTTGTGGAGCAATTATGGATACAACGTCTGGTATCTGGGTGGTTGGAAATCCGCGGTAATGGAGTCTGATCTGGATTATGAATACATGGGCACTGCCAAAATGGTGGCCAATCCAACTCAAACCGTCTTGGTACTTGAACAAATTGCCGGTCTGGGATGGGGGCCTTATCCGCCAAGCATGGGGGCAAGACCATGGCTGTCATGGATGCCAGTGGGCGGCCCGGAATCGATTGCGCGTTGGCGTCATCACGACGCCATGAATGTGCTCTTTGTGGATGGCCATGTGGAACGGCGCAAAATGACCGATGCGGACTTGAATGCCACCGATGATCGCCTTTGGGATTTGGAATAGTTTTATGATTAACCACTCAAGTGTTGCAGTTGATTTTTGTGCTTAAAACCGGGTTCATCGCGGTGTGACTTTATTTCATACGGGGGTAAGCGCCGTTGAAAAACGCCAGCGCCAACAGCTTGAACCCTTTCTTGTGCTTTCCGTCGCAATGATCATGCACCAACGAAACCCCCTCGATCCGGCGGCCGGCCTTCTCCAGCAACGTGTCATCCAGGATGAGCGCCGTGGGCAGGGCTCCAGCCGTGCCGTCACGCTGTTTGATTTTTTGGTTGAGAAGATACATCACTTTGCGCCAGTCGAAGATGGGATTGTTCATGAACCGGTGAATGGCGAACTTGGAAGCTGTCCGCGCCAGACAGGCGAACTGGCTTGCCAAAAACGCCCGCACCGTGGAATACATCAACGCCGGAACCACCGTCACCACCAGGAACAACAAGGCCACCGATGCCCCCCGGCGTTTCCGGGATCGTCCCCTTTGCGCCAAGGCGGAAAGCCCAAACGCCCTCTCCAGCAACGCCAGAAAGCCGTCCAGATCCCGCGAATGGCGCGCGTGAACCCCATTGATTTCCGATACCGTGTCCGCTATGTTTTTCCCCATAAGCCTTT
>JBAZJM010000021.1:0-27925 GCA_041651315.1 Lentisphaeria bacterium
CAGTCTCCAGGTCGGCATCGGCAAGCTGTTCCCCGCCGACTCCGACACTTCGATCGAGGCGGAAATCTCCTTTTCCTCCCAAAACGGCGACTGCTGGGTGTTTCCCGGCCGCACCCCGCTGGGCTTTGACGGCGGCGCCATCCGCCAATATTCCGAGCCCCGGATGAAGCATACGGGCAATCGTTCCACCTATGAAGTGGCGATTCCGTGGGACAAGATCCGCTTTATCCGCCCCGGGGACGGCGCGTTCCGCTTCTCGATCCTGGTCAACAACAACAACGGCACGGGGCGGCTGGGCTGGCTGGAATGGGGGTCCGGCATCGGTTCGGGCAAAGACCCCGCGCTGTATCCGGTCATGACCTTCGTCAAATAGGCAGGAAAGCCACTCGCGGCTGACCCAGCCGCGGCTGCAGCATCACCCCAATAATACTAAAAAATATTTGTATTTTTGGGGCGCCATTGCATATTCATGTGCAGCTACCCTATTGGGGGAAAACGGCATTGCCCCCCCCCAAAAAAAGCGGAGGCTGCCATGAAAGAATTGGGTTCTGGTGGTGGTTGGAACAATGGGAACTATGGGAGTTATGGGAATAATGGGAGTTATGAGGCAGGCCCCCTGCCCGCCTCCCATAATTCCCATGCCTCCCATGCTTCCCATAATTCCCAGGTCTCCCAAAGCCCCCCGGTCTCCCAAAGCTCCCACCCCATCCTGCCTCCCCGGGGTGACTATCGGACGCTGCTGTCTTACCAGAAGTCCGAAGTCATCTACGAGATCACCTATCGCTTCTGCCAGCGCTTTCTTTCAAAAGGCGACCGTACCATCGACCAAATGGTCCAGGCCGCCCGCTCAGGCAAGCAGAACATCCTTGAGGGCAGCAAAGCGGGAGCGGCTTCCAGGGAAACCGAGATCAAGCTGACCAGCGTCGCCCGGGCAAGCCTGGAAGAGTTGCTGGAGGACTACCGGGATTTCCTGCGGGTGCGCGACCTGGCGGTTTGGGACAGGCAAAGCCGCCAAGCGCAATATGTGCGTCGGTTGGGCACGGTTGCGCCGCTGACCTTTGCGCCGTTCCGTGAGTTTGTGGCGACCCGGCCCGCCGAAGTCGTGGCCAATATCGCCGTCTGCCTGATCCACCAAGCCAATTACCTGCTTGACCGCCAGCTGACCGGATTGGCAAACGCCTTCCTTCAAAACGGCGGGCTTCGTGAGCGCATGAGTTACGCCCGACGACAGGCGCGCAGGCTCCAGCGGGCGTGAGGTTGGCAACCCTGGGACTTATGAGAACAATGGGAGTTTTGGGACAGACCGCCCCGGCCCGCCTCCCATAATTCCCATGCCTCCCATAGCTCCCATTTTTCCCACAATTCCCCTTCCGGCCCATCCTTCTCATGTCGCCGCCGTTGCCCTTGGGGCTATTTCGGCTTGGGCGGGGTGTCGCCGCGCCGGGCGGACACCAAGTCTCCGGCCAGGTCCTGAATGACCAGGCCGGCCAGGGCGAACCCGAAAGGAGCGGTGACGTGCACCAGGGTGCCGTTGATCCGGGCCTTGGCCAGGCACAGGTTTCGCTCGTTCTTGTCCGGACAGGCGCAGACGGCGCTGCCGCAGCCGGTGCGTCCCTGGTTTTCCAGCGGCAATTCCTCGCTGTAGACGCAGGGGAAGTCGCCGGTGACGCCGGCCTGGCGCAACCGCTTGCGCACCATGCGCGCCAGGGGGCAGTGCCGGGTCTTGCTTAGGGGTGCCGTGCGGATCTGGGTGGGGTCCAGCTTGGCCCCGGCCCCCATGCAGGAGTAGACCTTCACCCCGGCCGCCAGCGCCCGCTGCAGGAGCAGGATCTTGTTCTTCAGGGTGTCGATGGCATCGAGCACATAATCATACCGGCCGAGCTCGAACTGGCCGCAAGTCGCCTCCTCGTACAGGGCCTTGACCGCCACAATCTCCGCCGCCGGGTGAATCTCCAGCAGGCGCTGGCGGAGCGCCTCCACCTTGGGTTGGCCGACCGTGTGGGAAGTGGCCTGCATCTGGCGGTTGAGGTTGGTGGCGCAGACGACGTCCGAATCCACCACGGTCAGCTGCTGGATGCCGCTGCGCACCAGCGCTTCCGCGGTCCAGCTGCCCACGCCGCCGACGCCGAACAGGATGACCCTGGCCGCCTGGAGGCGCGCCATGACGGCCTGGCCGAGCAGCAACTCGGTACGGTTCAGCCGGTGCGGGGATGGGGGTGCTTTCATGGCGGCGATGAATATCGTCCTTCCCCGGGCGGGGTCAACCGTTCAGGGAGGGGCGCATGTCCGTTCCGTCGGGGCTTCTCTTGCGGTGCGCTACGCGCAGAGTATCAATCAAGAATTCACCAAAAACGCAAAAACAAGGCGATCCTGATTCCGACCCTGACCTCGATCCCGAGGGCCTTCCTCATCTTCGTCTGCCACGGCAACCCCCTCCACGGGCGGCACGCCCATAGCCATCAGGTTAAGGTTTTTTAAGGGTGCATTGAACGGTGTTCAGGCAGGGCCAACGGCCCGATTTTATAATAGCCTGGGGCAGCGCCCCAGGTTTGCGAGAAGGAGAAAGAAAGGGCTGAAGGCCCGCTTCATGAAACGCCCCTTCAGGGCTCAAACGTTATACGTCGCCTTTCCTGGGGCGTTGCCCCAGGCTGGTATGAAGGCGCGCCGTTGGCGCTCAAAAACGGCTTAACCTGATGGCTATGGGGTTGCACCCCGCGGAGAGGCGCGGCCGGTCAAGGAGTTGCCAAACGGATCACCAAGGAATCCCGACGGAATTGACAGGCGCCCTTCAGCGATCAGAAGGTTTGCAAACCTTCCGGCTTTACAGTAAGTTTGGAATGGGTATGGTGTTTTTGCATCCACCGGTTCCCAACCCAAAACAGTCATCGAGGAGGCTTTTCGACATGTCGCGCATCCTTTCGTGGTCCCTCATCCTGGCGGGAGTGGCAGGGCTGGCCGGTTTGGCCAGTCTGCCGGTGGCCGCCGATGAGGTGGTGTTCCAAAATGGCGACAAGCTCACCGGCACGGTCAAGGAAATGGCCGGCGGCAAGCTGGTGTTCGCCTCCGCGGTGGCGGGGGATGTGACCCTGGACCTGGCCAAGGTCAAATCCGTGTCCACGGAGGCGCCGGTGACGGTGGAACTGGCCAACGGCCAGCGACTGCAGTCCAAGCTGGCCGCCGGCACGGCCCCCGGGCAGGTGGTGCTGGGGGAAACCGCGGGAGAAAAAACCTTTGCCGAAATCGCCCGGCTGAATCCGCCGCTGCCCGCCTGGCACGGCAGCCTGGCCGGCGGCGCCACCTTCTTCCGCGGCAACAGCAAGACCGATGCCACCGCCCTGACGGCCACCGCCTTCCGCCGCTCAGACACCGACCGCATCACCCTCAACGCCTCCTACATCAACGCCCGGGAAATGGGGGAGAATGACGACGCCTACAGCACCACCCAGGACGCCTGGAATGCGGAAGCCAAATACGATTACTTCTTTGCCAAGAAATGGTATGCCTACGGCGACCTCCGCTATGAGCACGACCGCATTGCCAAGCTGGACTGGCGCTATTCCCCCAATGCCGGCGTCGGCTATCAGTGGTTTGAGCAGCCGGACCTCAACTTCTCAACCGAAGGCGGCCTGGGCTGGGTGTTTGAGAAGTACAAGGACAGCGACCAGGACGACCTCGACCCGGACCATCCCAACCTCCGCCTGGCCTATCATTTCGACAAGGCGTTCAACCAGTACGTGTCGCTGTTCCACAACCTGGAATACCTGCCCAGCCTCAGCGAACTCGGGGATTACACCATGCGCCTGGACGCCGGCGTCAAGGCCCGCCTCACCGCCAAGTTCTTCGTTGAGCTTAAGTACCAGATGAACTACAACTCAAACCCGCCGTCCGGGACCGTGACCACCGAAAACTGGTATGTGACCAGCGTCGGCTGGGACTTCTAACCGAGCCCGGAACGTCAGTGACGGGTCAAAGGCGCGGTTTTTTATGGGGATGCGGGGGTCTCCGGCATCTTGCCGGACGACACCCCCTTGGCGGAGGAATCCTCCGGCACGGGCACCGTGCTGAAATCCGGCTGCTGGCCAAGAATGGGCCCCAGGACGACCCGGAATCCCAGCGCCGGCCAGGCCTGGTCGGAAACGGCGAACAGCCGGGCCGAGGAGCGGCAGCGCTCCGCGGGGTCGCCCCAGCCGCCACCCCGGATGCCGTGGCTCCGCCCCCGGTCCATGGCCAGCGGATCCGTCACCGGCGCGGCGTCATAGGATGAGAACGTGTCCAGGCACCATTCCTGGACGTTGCCGTGCATATCCTTGAACCCCCAGGGGTTGGGACGGTACCGGCCCACCGGTTGCGCCTTCAGAGTGCGCGGACCGGTGGGGTCGACATAGGCAAAATTGGCATAGGCCTTGAGCACGGCAGAATCGTCACCGCAGGAGAAGGCGGTGCCCGTGCCGGCCCGACAGGCATATTCCCACTCCGCCTCGGTGGGCAGGCGGTAGCAATAACCCGCCGGCAGCCGCAGGGCCTTGCCTTCCTGCGCCGTGAGCACTCCGCAAAAACTCATGGCCGCCGCCCAGGAAACGGATTCCGCCGGCAGCGTGGGGTCAATGGTGGCCGGGGGCGGCGTCTTGCCGAGAATGGCCCGAAAGGTGCCCACCGTGATCTCGCATTCGCTCATCCAAAACGGTTTGGCGAAGCGCACCTGATGGGGGGGCGCCTCATCGCTCTCATGCCGGTCCGAGCCCATGCGGAACTCGCCGGCCGCCAGGGGCAGCAGGCGGATGTCGGTGTCTGGAATCCCCCAGGGCCGGCCCGGTGCCGGGGCGCCGCTGCTGCGCCCGGCGCCGCCGGCCGGCGCGACCGCTTTCCGGGTGAACAGCGTCACCTTGGCCGCCGCCTCCATCGGGCCGGCCCAAACCGGCTGCTGGAGCAGGTGGCTGCGGGTCCGCCAGACGGCGAAGAAACGGTCGACGCCGGCCAGCAGTCCGGCCAGGGTCAGCTGGGGCGGCGGCGGGGTGGCGCCGGCCCCCGACAGGCTCCATTCAATGGCGGTGGCGAACACCGTCTGCTTCAACGTGTTGTCGCCGTAAGCCACCTGGTCGGCGGCGGCCGGGGCCAGGCAAAAAACCCCCGGCCGGATCAGTTCCCCGGCATTGGCGGCGATACTCCGGCCGCTGGTGTGCGCGTGGCCGGAATCGATGGCCAGAACAACCGTTACCCCCGGCCGGACCTGCAGCGTGTCGCGCACCCAGGTCAGCGACAGGGTGCCGGCATCCAGGCCGCCCAGCGGCACCAGGAAGGCGTCGCCGGTCACGCCGCTGGCCAGGGCGTGCCCGCAAAAATAGAACAGGATGACATCGTCCGGCCCGGCCGCCTGGCCGGCGGCGGTAATGGCCTGGCGCAGATTGTCCAGGGTCGGCCGGCCGGCCGGCGTGGCGGCATCGGCCAGCAACAGGGTCAGGTGGCGGTCGTCCAGGCCGGCCTCCCGGCGCAACTGGCCGGCCACGGCCCGGGCGCTCCCCAGGGCGTAAGGCACGTTGCCAAACTGCGGGTATTCGGAAATCCCGGCCACCAGCGCCCGCAACTCGCCACCCGCGGCCGCCAGGCCGAGGCACAGGGGAAGGAAAAACAGGAACTGGGGGAAGATACGCATAAACAGCCACCATAAAGCGGCGGCAAGCGGAAATCCAGTTTGATACCAATACCAAAAGGGAGAATCATCCAAGCTCCGCTTTCCATCGGGGTCGGTATCGGAATCGGGATCGCTGCTGCCAGATCGTATTCCAGGCGCGCCCGGCCTCGGGCGGACCGGGGGCGTCCGTCGCGCCGCAACCCTGCGAAAAGCCAAGACCGGCAAGATTGCCTGTCTACTGGAATTTGGCGAAAACCCTGCCCCCAGCCGATGCCGCACTCCGAAGACAGCCTGAAGGCTGAACTCAAACACGGGGCGCCTTTCGTTTGAGTTCACGCTTTAGCGTGTGGCGGAATCCGCAACTGGCCGCCCGCCCGGCACGCCACTACATTCCACCGTCCCTGGTCCACAGGGATTCCGGAGGCCGCTTCCATGCAGGACAACCCGCTCCGTTTTGAGGAACTGGTGAACCGGCGGCGCAGCGTCCGGCGCTACACGCCCGAACCGGTGCCGCGCCCCCTGGTGGACCGCTGCCTGGAGGCGGCGCGGCTGGCGCCCTCGGCCTGCAATTCCCAGCCGTGGTCGTTCCTGGTGGTGGACAAACCGGGACGGCGGGACCGGCTGGCGGCGGCGGCGTTTGCCGGCGTTTACGCCATGTGCGCCTTTGCCCGCCAGGCGCCGGTATTGGTGGCCATGGTCACCGAGCGCTCGCGCTTCAGCGCCGCCCTGGGCGGCTTCTGGCGCGGCGTCCAGTACAACCTGGTGGACATCGGCATTGCCGGCGAGCATTTCGCGCTGCAGGCCGCCGAGCTGGGCCTGGGCGCCTGCTGGCTGGGCTGGTTCGACGAAAAGGCGGTCCGCCGGGAGCTGGCCCTGCCCCGCGGCACCCGGGTGGACATCCTTTTTTCGTTGGGCTGGCCGGCCGATGACCCGCCGCCCGCCGGCAAAGTCCGCCGGCCCCTCGACGCCGTGCGCCGCTACGTGGATTGATGATTTCACGCCACGCCGAAGCGCGGCTCCGCAACCAGTTGCGAATGTCAGCCGTTGGCAAGGCGAAATCAGGGAATTAAATTGTCCTTGAACGCTTGGGTTCAAGGAAACATCATGGTCACCACGGTCACCGGCAAAAACCAGATCACCATTCCCGCCCCCCTGGCGCGGGAACTGAAGATCACCACCGGCACGCGGCTTGAATGGAGCAAGGGCGAAGACGCCGGCACGGTCCGCCTGCGCATCAAGCCGTCAGCGGACAACCGGGTGCGCGAACTTCGCGACCTTGGCGCGCCGTATCGCGTCAAGGCCCCCAAAATCCATGCCACCTTGCAGCGGATGCGGGAAGAAGAATAATCAGCGAGGCCAAACCGGGCATTGAAACGCGGCCAAGGACCCGATCGCATGCCTCCTTCCTATCTGCTTGACACGTCAGCGTTGGCGGCTCGTTTTTTGGGCGAACCAGGCGGCGACTTTGTGGCCGATTGCCTGCGGAATGGCGGCGGGTATGGACCTTGTGCCGTGAACTCGTGGTCAACGTTCATGCCATTGATGAGACGGTCGCCAATCTGGCCGTTGAAATCCGTGCCCGGGGCGCCGCCCGCATTCCGCTGGCCGATGCTTGTATCGCCGCCTGCGCCGCCCGCCATGGCCTGACGCTCATTCACGCCGACGGACATTTTGCCGCCTTGCCGCCCCAGGTCAAAGCCATCAACCTTCGCACGGTCGCCTCCTCATCGCCTGCCGCCTGAATCGGTTCAGCCGCTGTATAACTCCCATGGGACAGCGCCCCATGGCTTACAAGGAATCATCGCGCCATGTCAGACGTTGCCACCGCCCCTTGGCGGGCGTTGTATCCCTACGCCTCCCATTATGTGGCGTTGCCCGGCGGGCAGCGGCTGCATTATCTGGACGAGGGCCGCGGCCCCGCCGTGGTGTTGGTGCATGGCAATCCCACCTGGTCCTTCTTCTTCCGCGACCTGGTGCGCGAACTCCGCGACGCCGGCTTCCGGGTGATCGCCCCGGACCATCTGGGCTGCGGCCTGTCCGACAAGCCGCAGGACTGGGATTACCGGCTGGCCGGGCACATCGCCAACCTGGAATTTCTCCTGTGGGAACATTTGCGCCTGGAGTCGTGCGACTTCGTGGTCCATGACTGGGGCGGCGCCATCGGCGGCGGCGTGGCGGGCCGGGCGCCGGCGCGCGTCCGCCGCTGGGTGGCGATGAACACGGCGGCGTTCCGCCTGCCCCGCTGTCCCTGGCGCATCCGGGTCTGCCGGACGCCGGTGCTGGGGGCGCTGGCGGTGCGGGGCGGCAATGCGTTTGCCCGCGCCGCGGTCCGGATGGCCACCACCCGCCCCGGCGGCCTGCCGCCGGCGGTGCGCGCCGGGTACCTGGCCCCCTATGATTCCTGGGCCAACCGCATCGCCACCCTGCGTTTTGTGCAGGACATTCCGCTCAGCCCGCGCCACCCCACCCGCGCCACCCTGGAGGCCGTGGAACAGAATTTGCCGCGCCTGGCCGACAAGCCGCTGCTCCTGCTGTGGGGCATGCGCGATTTCTGCTTCACCCCCGCCTTCCTCGCGGAATGGCGCCGCCGTTTCCCCGCCGCCACCGTGGTGGAGTTCCCGGACGCCGGGCATTATCTGCTGGAAGATGCCGGAGACCAGGCCATTCGCCGCATCCGGGAATTCCTGGCCGCGCCCGTTTGAATAAATGGCCGAGGCCCAGCGTTTCCTTGGTTGACGGGGTTCGCCAGGCCGATCCGCGGCGACCCCGGCAAAGGAAAGGCACTTCCATGAATTCGTTTTGGCGCAAAACCCTGCTCAGCGCAACGGCGGTTGCCGCCGTCGGCGCGTGGAGCGCGGCCCCGGTCCGTGCCGGCCAATCGGAATGGGCCACCGCCGGCAAGATCCTGACCGGCGTGGTGGCGGCGGACGTCCTGTTCAACCATGTCCCGGCGGCGATCTACGGCCCGCCCGCCCCGACCGTGGTCTACGCGGCCCCCGCCCCGGCCCCGGCCTATGTCTACCCGCCGGCCCCCGTGGTGGTCTACACCGCACCGCCCCCGCCCCCCGTCTACTATTACGGCCCCACCTACTACCCGGCCCCGATCGTGGTCGGGGGCGGCCGGTACTATGGCCGCCCGCCGCCCGGACCCGGTCCTGGCTACCACCATGGCGGCGGCCACGGCGGCGGGCCGGGACCCCACGTCTGGTGACACCACAAAAAAGGGCGCCCGCCTGGGCGCCCTTTTCATACGTTCAATTCCGAGTCGCGGACTGAACAGAAGGCCGCCAAGATGGCGACGGCTGGATGGTCCTGAGGCGGCAGCCTCCCTGGAGTGTCGGCGGCTTCGACGCCGCCCTGGTCTTTTTCTTCATTCCCGCTCCCCGGCGGCCGGCGCCGCCGGCCGGTAGCAGGGCGGCGTGAGGACCCGCCGCACTCCAGGGCGCCTGCCGGCGCAGGAAACAAAACCGTTGAGTTCTGCTAAACACCAAGGGCGCCGGCGGGTTGAGCCGGCGCCCTGTTGGTTACACCTTGCGGTGGCGCGGGGGGGGGTCAGTCCCGGCGCCGGCCCGAGGAGAGCAGAAGGGTGCCGGTGAAGCCGCCCAGCAGCAGGGCCAGCGACGGCTCGGGCGCGCCCATCAGGCTACGGATGTTGCCCATGCCGATGTCAACGGCAATCGTCACGTCGTTGTAGTCCACGCCATATTTGTCCCGGCCCTCAAAGGTGATCAGCAGGTACGGGCTGCCGGAGAGGGCATACGCCCGCGCATTCACGTTGCCGTCCGCGGTGGAAAAGACCATGGAAAGGTCAGCATCACTGCCGGTGGTGTAGCCGGGATTGGGATCGGCGATGGCGAAGAAATCCAAGTGCGAGCCGGCGGCGAACTGGCCCAGATCCACATAATCGCCCGGCAGCAGCGGGAAGGTGCTGTTGGTGGTGGTTCCGTTGGTCTGCGCCGGGTTGAAGATCAGCTCCGGTGAACCGCTGGTCACGCCCGGACCGGCCGGGTTGAAGCCAACGGCGTAGGTCTTGTCCTTGCCGTTGCCTTCCTGGTCGCCGACGAAATAGACGCGCACATCGGCGGCCGTGGCCAGGTCGATCTTGGACGGATCCACTTGCACGCTGGTGATGCCGGGCACGGCGGTCAGGTTGGTGAAGTCGGTTTTGTCCTTGACCACGACGTCATAGAGCGCCGAGGCAAAGTTTTGGCCAAAGGCGGTCTGCGAGCCGTCCTGGACCGGCCCGGCAACCGACAGGCCAAAGGGCTGGGTGACCGGCTTGGCCGCAACGTTCATCGCTCCGGCAAATGCCAGCATCCCCAAGAGTGGGAGAAAACGAAGGATGGTGTTCATAGGCTATACTTTCTCAAGTTTCGTTTGGGGTCAGCCCCGGGTTGTTGTGACCACCGCGCCGCCCTTCCAAACGGCGCCCAGTATCCCCAGCCTGACGATATAAAAATACACCAAAACCGCAAAAAAACAAGCGGGACCGCCAACTTTTGTGAGTAACTAACCCCATGCCAGACTCTCTTTTTGCCCCCGTCCGCATCGCCACCCCCGACGGCAGCGAAAGCGCCGGCCTGTGCCGCCAGGGCGCCCACCTGCTGGACTGGCACGGCCCGGACGGCGCCGGCCGCCTGTTCCTCAGCCGGCGGGCCGAGTTCGCCCCCGGAGCGGCCATCCGCGGCGGCGTGCCGGTGGTCTTTCCCCAGTTCGGCGACGGACCGCTGCCCAAGCACGGCCTGGCCCGCAACCGGCCGTGGCGGGTGGCGGAGGCGCTGGCCGACCGGGCCACCCTGGTGCTGGAAGACGATTCCCAAACCCGGGCTCTGTGGCCCCAGGCCTTCCGCCTGACACTGACCGCGATGCTCGCCCCCGGCCACCTCACCGTGCGGCTGGCCGTGGAAAACCGCGGAACGGCATCCTTCGCCTTCACCTGCGCCCTCCACACCTATTTCGCCGTCGCCGACATCCGTCAAACCACCGTCCACGGCCTGGCCGGCGTGCCGTTCCTGGACAGCCTGCGCGACGGCCACCGCGACACCGAAACCCGCGACATCATTCCGTTCTGCGGCGAAGTGGACCGCATTTATGTCGGCGCCCCCGACCATGGCCTGGCCATCCGCGACGCCGGGCACGCCCGTTCCTTCACCCTCGCCAAGAGCGGCATGCCCGACGCCGTCCTGTGGAATCCGTGGGTGGACAAGGCCCGCCGCCTGCCCGATTTTCTGCCGGAGGAATACCGGCGCATGGTCTGCCTGGAAACCGGCGTCATCGCCACCCCGCAACACCTCGCCCCCGGCGCCAGCTGGTCCGGCGAAACCGTGATCGGGATAGACAAGCCATGAAGCACGACCGCTGGCCATTCGGGACTTGGGAACGGGACGAGAACGGTTTGCCGCGGCTGCGCCTGAACCCCCTGCAATTGCCGGCCGGCGACGGCCCGTGGAGCCACCTGCTGGGCAACGGCCGCCTGGCCGTCCTGGCCGAGGCCACCGGCCGGCTGCACTTCATCGCCGCCGACGCCGAAGCCCCGGCCCGCCTGACCCCGGCCGGACCGGGCGAGGGCGGCGCGTTCCAGCTCACCGTCACCCCGGCCAGCGGCCGGCCGCGGTCGCTGCTGCAGTGCGAACTGCTGCCCGGGGAGGAACCGGACTGCGCCTGGGGCGTCGGCCATGTGCTGTACGGGGGGGAGCCGGTGCTGGATCCCGTGGCCGGCACCCGGCTCCGCTTCCAGGTGGAGGCGGTGCTGCCCCCCGACGCCGGCTACCTGATGGTGACGCTGACCCTGCGCAACCCCGCCAAAACGGCGCTGGCCTTGCGGCTGGCCGCCGGCAGCCAGGTGCGCCGGCCGGCGGCCGAACCGTTCAACCCCCTGCCGGCTTTTTGCCGCCAGGGCGTGGCGATGGTCACCGACGTGCATCCCGCCGTGGGCGACGTCTTTCTGGCCGGCGGCGCCGGCTGGACCGCGGACGAGCCGGCCCCGGGCTGGCTGCGGCTGGAACGCGACCTGGTCGTGCCGCCCCGCCAGGAGCAGCGGCTGGTCCTGCTGGCCGGCGTGCAGCGGGACTGTTCCCTGGCCTGGGCCCTGCAAACCCTGGCCGCCGCCGAGCCGGCCGCCGCCCGGGCTGCCTGGGGCGCGTGCCTGGCCCAGGCGCCCAAACCCGGCGAGCTGTGGCTGCGCGACGAGGCGCAATGGCAGACCGGCCTGTGGCTGGCCTGCCGCGTCGCCCCCCGCAACACGGCCGGCGCACTGTTCAAGGCCCGCGCCGAGGACGACCGGCGGCTCGGCCTGGGCGGCAGCGCCCTGGCCGGAACCCCCTCGCCGGAGCCGCCCAACACCCCCGCCGACCTGCTGCAACTGGCCATGGCGCTGGCCGCCGAGGACCCGCCAACGGTCCTCCGTTCCCTGCTGGCCGTCACCGCCCGCCAGGAACGCTCCGGACGCCTCCCCGCCCCCGGCCGGCCGGCCGCCCTGACCCGGCCCGACCCCGCCCGGGACCGCAGCGATTCCGAACTGTGGCTGCTGCTGGCCTGGCTCACCTTTCTGGAGACCCTGCCGGAGGCCAAGGCGGCGCCCCTGCTCAACACCCCGGTCCCCTTCGCCGAGGGCGGCGTCACCCCGCTGTGGGAACATCTGGTCCAGGCCTGGCGCTGGATCCGCACCGACATCGGCACCGGCGCCCACGGCCTGCTCCGCCTGCTGGCCGGCGACTGGTGCGGCTGGCTCAACCGCGCCGGCCGCGACTGGCGCGGCGAGTCGGTGGTCAACACCGCCATGGCGGCCTACGCCGGCGACCGCCTCGCCCGCTGGGCCCGCCAGCGCGGCGACGGCACCCTGGCCACCCTCATGGAAAACACCCGCGAGGAATGCCGGCGCGCCGTCGGCGACGCCTTTGACGAACGCACCGGCGGCTTCATCTGCGGCCATGCCGATTCCGGCGCCGTCATCGGCGGCGCCGCCGACGGCCGCCTGTTCCTCGACGCCCAGGCGTGGGCGGTGCTGGCCTGCTGCGGCAGCAGTTCCCAGCGCGACTCCGCCCTGGACCGGGCCCTGGCCGCCAACCGCGGCGCCGCCGGCCTGACCCTGGTCTCGCTCCCCTGGCCGCCGCCGCCCGATCCCGCCCTGAGCGCCCTTTTCCTGCCCTCCGGCGAAGGCCCCAACGGCGGCGTCAATCAGGCCGCCAACGCCTGGTTCGCCTGGGCCCTGGCCGCCGCCGGCCGCCGCGACACCGCCGCCGCCCTGGTGGAAAAGATGGCCCTGCGCGCGCGCCTGGCGGAGATCCCCGGCAGCCGCCTGCCCCACCTGCAGGAAAATCCCTGGTGCAGCGGCCCCGCCGCCGGCCCCCGCGAAGGCGGTCCCGCGCTGCTCTTTGCGGAGTCCGCCAGCGGCTGTCCGGCCGCCGCACCGGCCGCCTGGTTCCTCTTCGCCCTGCGCCGTGTGCTGGCTTGAAGCCGCCAAGTGTAACGTTACAGTTAGTGGTAAATCCGAATTTTTCTGCGCGTCATATCCCAAGGAAAGGGTGGTGTTTCACCATGACTCAGTCTCCCGCTCCCGTCCGCCTCGGCATTATCGGCTTCGGCAACATGGGCCGGTTCCATGCCGAGTACCTCCGGGCCGGCCGGATCGCCGGCGCCGAACTGGCGGCCGTTTGCGATGTGAACCCCGAGGCGTTGCAGCATCCGCTGGCCAGGGACATCCGCCACTTCACCGACAGCCGGAAATGCATCCGCTCCGGCAAGGTTGACGCGGTCATTGTGGCCACCCCGCACTACGACCATACCGTCATCGGCATTGACGCCCTGAAGGCCGGACTGCACGTGCTGGTGGAGAAGCCGATCTCCGTCCACAAGGCCGACTGCCAGCGGCTGATCGCCGCCCACCAGAACAAAAAGCAGGTTTTTGCCGCCATGTTCAACCAGCGCAGCAACCCGCTCTACCAGAAAGTGCGCGAGCTGATCCAGAACGGCGAGCTGGGCGCCCTGGTGCGCGTCAACTGGATCGTCTCCGACTGGTTCCGCACCCAGGCCTATTACGACAGCGGCAACTGGCGCGCCACCTGGGGCGGCGAAGGCGGCGGCGTGCTGATGAACCAGTGCCCGCACAACCTCGACCTGCTGCAGTGGCTGTGCGGCATGCCGCGGCGCGTCCGCGCCTTCTGCAAGCTGGGCGCCCGGCACCGGATTGAGGTCGAGGACCAGGTCACCGCCTACCTCGAATATGACAACGGCGCCACCGGCGTCTTCATCACCAGCACCGGCGAGGCCCCCGGCACCAACCGTCTGGAGATTGCCGGCGAACGCGGCAAGATCCTGGTGGAGAACGGCAAGCTGCTGTTCTACCGCAACGAGACCCCGGCGGACGAGTTCCTGCGCACCTCCACCCAGGGCTTCGGCGCCCCCGGGCTGTGGAACATTGAGATTCCCGTCCCCGCCGAACAGCAGCAGCAGCACCAGGTGCTGATGCAGGGGTTCATCGACGCCATCCGCCTCGGCAAGCCGCTGCTGGCCCCGGCGGCGGAGGGCATCCATTCGGTCGAGCTGGCCAACGCCATGCTCTACTCCTCCGCCCTCGAAACCACCGTGGAATTGCCGTTGAATGCCGCCGCCTACGAAAAGCAGCTCAAGCGCTGGATCGCCGGCTCCAAGCTCAAAAAAACAGCCGCCAAGAAAGTCACGGTCAATTTCGGCGCGTCGTTCCAAAAGTAAGCGGCAGACTCGCGATCTCGACTGCAACCGGTCGCGGTCGATTGCAGTCGGCCGCAATCGAAAGTCTGTGTTTTAACCACCGGCCCCCACGCCAAAGGCCTCCCATGCCCCGCTATTACCTCACCGGTTTTGCCGACGAAGCCGCCAAGGATCTGGCCGGCCAGATCCGCGCCACCCAGGACTTGGGCTGGCGGGATATCGAGAGCCGCAACATTGACGGCAAGAACATCCACGACCTCAGTGACGCCGAGTTCGACACCGTCTGCGGCCAGCTGGCCGACAGCGGCGTGCGCATCAACTGCTTCGGCTCCGCCATCGCCAACTGGGGCAAGCCGATCGACCAGCCGTTCGACAGTTCCCTGGCCGAGACCCGCCGCGCCATTCCCCGCATGCAGCGGCTGGGCGCCAAGCTGGTGCGCATCATGAGCTTTGCCGTGCGCAAGGACGCCGCCGGCGCCGACCTCCCCGACCAGCTGGAGGAGGAGCGCTTCCGCCGGGTGCGCGAACTGCACCGGATGTTCACCGACGCCGGCATCACCCCGGTCCACGAAAACTGCATGAACTACGGCGGCATGAGCTGGCGGCACACCCTGCGGCTGGTGGAAAACGTGCCCGGCCTCAAGCTGGTCTTCGACACCGGCAACCCGGTGTTCACCGACGACCGCAGCCAGCCGGCGCCCTACCCCAAGCAGTCGGCCTGGGAATTCTACCAGCACGTCCGCGAGCACGTGGCCTACCTCCACATCAAGGACGGCACGTGGGACGCCGCCGCCAACAAGCCGGTGTTCACCCACATCGGCGAAGGCGATGGCGATGTGCGCCGCATCCTGGCCGACCTGCTGTGGCGCGGCTATGCCGGCGGCATCTCCATCGAACCGCACCTGGCGGTGGTCTTTCACGACCCCGCCCAGCAGTGCGAGGACGCCGTCCGCTACGCCAACTACGTCGAGTACGGCCGCCGCCTGATGCGCCTGCTGGCCGAACTCGAAGCTGCCCACGGCTGATAAGCAATATGGGGGCGCCGCCCCCATGCCCCTGCTCAAGGAACCTGTTCCTTGAGAATCCTGATATCCCGATTTGGAAAAGGCCAGGGCCGGGCGCCGCTGCCGATGTCGACGCTTGGCCACAGCTCCCAAGGCGGCGCCCGGCCCTGGCCTTTTCCAAATGGAATGTTTCGGGGATTCCAAAGGGACTGGTCCCGTTGGCGGGGATTGGGGCAGAGCCCCACATTTTTCGGCCGCAACAGATTTGCTTTTTCCCGGATTCATGATACGATGAGAATAGGCAGTGGGAGTTGAACCTCTGAACAATCATAACATAGAAGCCTACATGGCTTTACCTTAAAATGGTAAGCGGAGCGCTTCCTCCCACTGCCTGTTTTAAACTCGCGGTTCTCGGACACCCCGTCCGACACAGCCTTTCGCCCGCCATGCAGTTGGCGGGCTTTGCTTTTTTGGGGCTGCCCGCGACGTACGAGGCCCTGGACGTATCCCCCGACCAGTTGGGGAGCCGTTTCCGCGACCTGGTGGCCGCCGGCTACCACGGCTGGAACCTTACCGTGCCGCTCAAGGAGGCCGCCCTGCCGTTCCTCGACTGGGCCGACGCCACGGTCAGCCGCGCCGAATCGGTCAATACCATCGTCGTCCGCGACGGCCGGCTGCTGGGCTATTCCACCGACGGCCACGGCCTGGCCGCCGCCCTTGGCGAGGCGTTCAACTTCCAGATTCCCGGCCAAACCGTCGCCCTGCTCGGCTGCGGGGGCGCCGGCCGTGCCGCCGCGGTGGAGCTGGCCGCCCGCGGCGCCGCACGGCTGCTGCTGCTCAACCGCACCCTGGACCGCGCCCGGCAGACCGCCGCCCGCGTCGCCGCCGTCAATCCCGCCTGCGCCACCGGCTGCTTCACCCCGGACGACCCGGCGCTGCCCACCGAACTGGCCGCCTGCCGGCTGCTGGTCCAGGCCACCTCGCTCGGGCTCAGGCCCGGCGACCCGCCGCCGCTCAACCCCGCGTGGCTGCCCGCCAGCCGACCGCTGTTCGACATGATCTACCAAAGCACGCCCCTGCAGCGCGCCGCCGCCGCCCAAGGTTGCCCGGTCGCCGACGGCCGCGGCATGCTGCTGCATCAGGGCGCCCGCAGCTTCACCCTGTGGACCGGCCGCGAGGCCCCCGTCGCCGCCATGCGCCACGCCCTCGACCAAGCCCTCGCCGCCCGCGCCGTAGCGGCGGAATTTGCGTGACGAGCATGAGATGACCAGAACAACGCGATATTTGGTAGGAATTGGAACCGGGATTGTCGTAGACCTCTTCGCCATTGCCCTTGTAAATGCCGTTTGGCCTGATTGCTTCCATTCCTTTAAAGATTGCCGCCGACTCCTTTTTGAACGCCCGCAAAAGCATCCGCCGGCGGGCGTTTGGCGGAATTCACAAATTGAGCACTCCCCCGCTCTTTTTCGGCTTCCTGACACCGATCTGTTCTTTGCGGAATATCATTGCTCGGACGCGCAGTTCATGACCCTCCGCACAGAAAGGACGTATGAAACAGCCGTGCGGATGCATTTTGGTGGAATGATTCTGGATAGGGGCCACTGGCAGGTCACCAAGACCGGTGACATTGTGCTACGGTCGGACATGCAGTACCACGACTTGCCTTCCGACGACCTTTGGTACCTCAGTGTAAACAGCGACACCCTCGCCGATCTGCCGATGATCAAAGCCCGCGTTCAGGACTTCCTCGAACGAACCCCCGGCGAGTCCTTCCCTTTTGCCACAGTCAAGGCAATCCACCGCCACCCCGTGCGCAACAATCCCCAAAAGACGTATTCGGCGTTCACGTGTTTCCACCCATCCCCCGTTCGACGCCAAAGCCTCCAGAGATTGCTCGCACAAATTGACGAGTACCTGGCATGGCCGGACAAAAATGCTTTTCATTTCCGGCCGGTCACCTATAAGTCATACGTGTTTCTTGTGGATTTGGACGCCAAGTTTCCCTCGCAAAAAGAACAAATAGTCCAGTTCAAAAATCGGGTTGATGGTCTCACGGGATCACAGATTCCCTGGGACACATATATCGCGCTGACTCGCGAAAGGTTTGCGGAAGAGACCGGACGAGCGGAGCCGTTCAAGACCGCGAAACCCGGTTGGGGGTGGTTCAGGTGACAGGACGGACCGGGTGCCGTTTTCCCGCCGTTTGCAGGTGTCTGATATATTAATCTGCAAGGTCTTTGCAGGAACAAAGAACAAAGCCCCCCCCTTGGAGCGTTCCATGAAAACATGGCCGAAAATGTGGATGGCGGGAGTGGCGGCGCTCCTGCTGGCGGCGGGTGCGGTTTGCCTGCACGCGGAAGACGCGACCCCGAAGAAGCCGGCGCGGGTGCCCTATTGCTACGTCGACAAGGACCTCAATGGCAAGTGCGACCGCTCCCACCTTGAAGGCGGCAATTGCCCCCAGTTCCACGCCCGCGCACTGACTGACAAGGAAAAGAAAAAACTGGAGCAGAGGCAGAAAAAGGCGCCGGCCGGTGACCCAAAGACAATGAACGGCTGCCCCGGGCAGGGCCTGTGCCTGACCTGCGGCCTCTGCGCCGGCCGGGCATAAGCTTTCCGGCTTGAAAACGGCCGATGACTGAGTAAAATCCCGTCCGTCAAAACGCACCGGGGAGGCCGCTTGCCCCCCAATCACCACCCCCCTGCAACTGGAAAACAGGGAAATCACCGTACGGACAATGCGATGAAAGCCGTGATCCATCCGAGCGCTTGGGTTGCAACCGATACCAAACTTGGGGATGGCGTGGTGGTCGGGCCCTGTGCCATCATTGGGGAACATGTCGAAATTGGGGACGGCTGCCAGATCGGCGCCCATGCCGTCATCCAGCCAGGGGTGCGCCTGGGCCGGAAGAACATCGTCCACCCGGGCGCCGTCATCGGCGGACTGCCGCAGGATTTGAGTTTCAACCCGGAAACGGAAAGCTGGGTGGAGACCGGCGACGACAATGTCTTCCGCGAAGGGGTGACGGTCAGCCGGGCGACCCGCCCCGGCGGAGCAACCACCCTTGGCAGCCATTGCTACCTGATGGCCAATGCCCATGTCGGCCATGACTGCCGGGTGGGCGACCACGTCATTTTCGCCAACAGCGTCGCCTTGGGCGGGCACGTGCAGGTGGGCGACCGGGTGTTTTTCGGCGGCGGCGCCGTGGTGCACCAGTTCTGCCGCGTTGGCAGCTATGTCATTCTCCATGGGCTGGCCGGGGCCAGCATGGACATCCTGCCGTTCATGATGGTCGCCGAGTGCCCCGCCAAGCATTACCGGCTCAATTTGATCGGCCTGCGTCGGGCGGGGGTCGATGGCGAACGGCTCAAGGCCGTTTCCGCCGCCATGCGCCGCCTACGTTGCCGGGAAAGCCTGGAGGGCCTGCCGGCGACCCCGGAGCTGGAGTACCTGGCCGGCTGGCTGAAGGCGGAATCGAAACGGGGTCGGGCGGGATGGGCCGCTTAGTTCTACTTTGTTAGATTGAAAATCGTGGTCGTTATCGTGCTCGTTGTCGTCATCGAATCGAGTACGAAAACGACCACGACAACAACGATGAACACACCCTGTCGAGAATGTAACAAGGTCAACCTCGTAGGACGGCCGCGCCAGAGGCTGTTGTTGAAAATGATGGGATTGGCCGTACGGTTACGGCAATGGTTTGTGGCTTCATGATGACGGTGGTTTCGGCCTGGAGGGCCGGGTAATGGGAATCAGCCTGCAATGTTTCGGGGCGGCCCGGGAAGTGACCGGGTCCAAGCATCTGCTGACCTTGGACAACGGGGTGCGGCTGCTGCTGGACTGCGGCGAGTTTCAGGGGCGTCGCGCCGAGGCCGCCACCAAGAACCGTGAATTCCCCTTCCCTCCCGGCAAGATCGATGCCGTGCTGCTCAGCCACGGGCATCTCGACCACAGCGGCGCCCTGCCGATGCTGGTCAAGCAGGGGTTTGACGGCCCGATCCATACCACGCCGGCCACCCGCGACATTGCCGGCCTGATCATGCGCGATGCGGCGCACATCATGCAGAAGGACTATGAGTGGCTGCTGAAAAAAGAAAAAGGCAAGAAGGCCTACCCGCCGCTGTATGACGAGAACGACGTGGTCCACACCCTGGAACAGATGGAGACCCACGGCTACCACCGGCCGTTTGAAGTGGCGCCGGGAGTCACCGCCGAGTTCTATAACAGCGGCCACATCCTGGGCTCGGCCATGATCGTGCTGACGGTGGCGGGAGCGGCCGGCACCGCCCCGCTCAAGATCGCCTTCACCGGCGATGTGGGGCGCCGCGGCCTGCCGATCATCAGCGATCCGGAGCCGCTGCCGGCGGTGGACTGCCTGATCTGCGAGGGCACCTACGGCAACCGGCTGCACGAGCCGATGGACGATGCCAAGCGGCAGCTGGCCGAGGTCATCCGGGAAACCGCGCGCAAGGGCGGCAAGATCATCATTCCGGCCTTCGCGGTCGGCCGCACCCAGGAACTCATTTACCTGCTGCACCTGCTCAAGGATGAAAAGGCGATCCCCGACCTGGACATCTTTGTGGACAGCCCGATGGCGGTCAACGCCACCGGCATCTTTGAGGCCCACCCCGAATGCTACGACGAGGAAACCCGGCAGGCGTTTGTGGCGCACCATGCCAATCCGTTCGGCTTCAATGGCTTGAAATACGTCACTGACGTCGAGGAGTCCAAAGCCATCAATTCCCGGCCCGACCCCTGCATCATCATCTCTTCCAGCGGGATGTGTGAAGCGGGCCGCATCCTCCACCACCTGAAGAACAACGTCGGGGACCCGCGCAACACCGTGCTGATCGTCGGCTTCATGGCCCAGAATACCCTGGGCCGCGCCCTGGCCGACAAGCGGCCGGTGGTGAAGATCTTCGGCAATCCGTACCCGGTGCGGGCGCGGGTGAAAATCCTCAACACCTTCAGCGGGCATGCCGACTGGCAGGATCTGCTGGCGCTGGTCGGCGCCCTGGACCGGCAGCGGTTGCGCCAGCTGTTCCTGGTCCACGGCGAATCGGACGCCCTCGAAAGCCTGCGCGACCGGCTGCAGTCGGCCGGGGCGCCCCCGGTGCTCATTCCCGAACCCGGCCAGCACTACGGGATCGGATGACGGTCATGCCCACCCCCTCTGCCGCCGGCAGTCCGTCTACAGGGCCCGGACCGCTCGAGGCCCTGCTGGCGGCCGCGGACCGGGCGCTGCTCGCCTGGGAGCAGGGTGCCTCCTTGGATGATCTGCTGGCAACCGATCCGCCGCCGCCGCCGGCCCTGCGTCACGGGCTGTTCGCCCTGTTCCGCCACCGTGCCGCCGTGGACTGGCTGATCGCCCGCTTTGCCCCGCGCCCGCCGCGGCCGCGGTTGCTCCGGATCCTGCGCTGGGTCTTCATCCAGGTCCTGTTCCAGGACGGGGTGCGGCCGGAAGCCGCCGCCAACGCCGCCGTGGCCCGGGTCCGTCGCCGCTACGGCTCCGCCGAGGCCGGCTTCCTCAACGCCGTCCTGCGGGCCGCCCTGGCCGGCGGCCGCGCGCCGCTGGCGGCCCTGCTGGCGGAGTCCGCACCGCCGGCGGTCCGGCGCGGCCTCGGCCCCGAACTGGAGGCGGACTGGGGCGTCTGGATGCTCCCGGCACAGCTTGAGCGGCTGGCCGTTGTGCTGCAGGATGAGGCCCCCCTGACCTTTCGCCTGCGCCCCGGCGCCCCGGCGCCCGAACCCGCCTGGGAGGCGGTGCCGGTGAACGCCACGGTGTTTTGGCGCTGCGGCTGTCCCGCGGCGCTGCTGGCTTCGGCGGCGTTCGCCCGCGGCGACCTTTACATCCAGGATCCGTCGACCCGGCTCGCCCCGCAACTGGTTGCCGCCCGTCCCGGCGAACGGATCGCCGACCTCTGCGCCGCGCCCGGCGGCAAGGCGCTGCTGCTGGCCGAGGCGCTGGGGGCGGCGGCCGACACCGCCTCCTCCTCACCGTCTCTGCTTCTCTGCGCCGACCGTTCCCCGGTCCGCCTGCGGCGGCTGCGCGGCAACCTGGACCGTTGCGGAGTCCGCATCCCGGTGCTGGCGCTGGCCGCGGACGCCACCCGGCCGCCCCTGCGTCCGGGGGAGTGGGACGCCGTGCTGCTCGACGTGCCCTGTTCCAATACCGGCGTCATCCGGCGGCGGCCGGACGTGCGCTGGCGCTTTACCCGCGCCCGCCTCGCCGACCTGGCCGCCTTGCAGGCGCGCCTGCTTGACGGCGCCGCCCCGCTGGTCCGGCCCGGCGGCCGGCTGGTTTACAGCACGTGCAGCCTGGAGCCGGCCGAGAACCGCGGCCAGGTTCAAGCCTTTTTGGAACGGCACCCCGAATTCCGCCTGGTGCAGGACGAGGCGCTGTTTCCCGACACCGACCATGACGGCGGCTATGCCGCCCGGCTGGAACGGCTGCCGTGAGGCGTGACGCGTAAGGCGCGACGCGTGACGGGCACCAAAATTCAGCGCCGCGACTCACGAGGCGTTGAGCGACTCCGCGCGGGCCACCTCGGCCAGGCGCTGACGCAACGCCGCCACTTCCGCCGCCAATTCGGCTTGCCGCGACAGCAAGCTGCGGCACAGCTGCATCTGTTCAACAACCCAGGGGTTCTGCTCTTTTTCCTGATTCTGGTCGAGGTAACGCAGGATCACCTCGTCACCGCTGCCGGCGGTGGCATCCCCGGCCCAGTTCCGGAACATGGCGGGGGTGCGCAGCCGGCACTCCGCCGCGTGCAGGGCCCGGCTGGCGGCACGCAACGCCGGCGGCACGGGAACCGTGGGGCCCGGGCACAACGCGGCGGCGACCAGCGCGGTCATGGCGTCGTGCCCCGGGTCACCCGGGTGGACGCGATCCTCGCCGACGAGCGGCTCACCGGCCACGCAGCGCCGCCGCAGCGGCGTGTGCAGGTCCACCACCGGCAGGCGCCGGGCGGCCGCCAGGCCACGCACCATGCCGCCACAAACGGCCAAGGCGTCATCGACTCCCGGCAGGTTGGGGGCCGGGCGCTCGGGCGCATATTGATCAAAGGGCGTCGGGGTCACCAGCACGACCCGGACCCCGTCTTCCAGCAGGCGGTCGACCAAAGCACTGCTGGCGGCCAGGAAGCGGTCCAAGGCCTCCGCGCGCCGCGTCAGCATCGCCTCCGTGGGCGACGGCGCATAACAGTCCCGCCAGACGTCATTCATCCCGAACATCACCAGGGCCAGGGTGGGATGATGGGGCGCAATGTCCCAGTTGTAGCCGCGCAGCGCGCCCTCGGCGCCGTCGCCGGCAATCCCGCAGTTGCGGAAATCGCAGTTCACGGCCGGCCGCCGGGCCAGCAACTGCTCGCGCAGGCTGACCCACCAACGGCCGTCATAGGTGATGCTGTCGCCGATCATGGCCACGACATCGCCATCACGGAAAATACTGCTCTTGGGGCAGGTCATCGTACAAAGTCCTTTTCATGGGGTTGACATCAACCACCGCCAGGCTGGCAGCGCTTGAACCGTGACGCCCTCACTCTCAAGGCGTTGTTCCTGGCTCATGGTGAGGATCAGGTTTTCCTTGGTGCCAAAGTGGCGGGCGGTGGCGATCAACGGTTCCACTTCGCGGCGCAACGTGTCTGGAAGGCTGATGTCCTGGCTGACTTGGATGGCCAGAACCGGCTTGCCCTGAGCGTCGGACACGAGAAAGTCCACTTCCTGGCGCCGGGTGCGGGTCAGGTAATACCGAACCCGGGGATAATTCCGCAGCAGGTGCAAACACACCATATTCTCAAAGGCGCGCGAGTATGATCCGTCCCACACCCGGCTGTTGCAAATCGCCAGTGCCCAGTCGATGGCGTAGATTTTACGATAGTTCCGCTCCTGTTCTTTTTGGGAATCGGAGTGGATGAAGACCGAAAAGAGCAGCCAGGCATCCTCGGCCCAGGCCAGATAATCACGCACCGCGTCGCGACTGGTGGTGTGGCCGGCTTGTTGCAGAAACTCGTACCCGCTTTTCAAAGTACAGGGCCGCCCGATCATGGAAAGCAGGTAACCGTAGAGTTCGGTGCACTGGCGGGGTTTGCTGACATTGAACCGCTGGACAATGTCCTTGAGGATCATACTGTCGAAGTACCCGCGCAGAAGCGCCTCCCGCGAGTGTTCCGGGGCGCTGGGCAACGCCGGGTACCCCCCCCATTTCAGGTAGTCGTCGAACTGGGCCTGAATTTCCGCCCGTCCCGTGGTTGAGGCGGCATTCGCCGGACTTTTCTTAAACCGTAAAAACTCCGAAAATGACAAGGGATAAACGGTTGATGAAACGGCTTTGCCGCGCAGGGCGGTGCCGATGTCATCTCGCAGCAGCTTGCTGGAAGAACCGGTGACCATGACCTTCCAGTGCGGATTCCGGGACAGGTCAATCACATAGTCCTCCCAACCGGGAACACGATGAATCTCATCGAGAATGAAGACCAACGGCGTTTTGAGGCCGAATTCCGGACTGACCTTCAGGAAGGTGCCTTCGATTTGGTGCAGATCTTTGGCGGACATGCCACCGAGGATGGGGTTGTCGAAATCCACCGGGCACACGTGCGCCATCGACGTGATGACCCCCTGTTGGATCAGTTCATCCGCGGCCTGGAAAACGCGGTAACTCTTGCCTGACCGCCGCGCCCCGATGACGGTCGAGACCATGTGGTTGACGAGATGGATTTTTCCTTCCCGGGCGACATACGCCGGCATGCCGAGTTCCCGGAAGTCCGCGATTTTGCGTTGGAGTTCCTGTTCGATCATGCGGTACTTTGCATCAATAAAAAGTCATAAAATAAACAAGTATGACTAAAATATAGTCATAAAATAAATACTCGTCAAGCCGGGGCGTTTGGGGACGGTGACTTGTGAGTACCCCCCCCGGCTGAAGTTGGGACAACCAACAAACCCTGTCGATCGCGGAGATTGGCGTTCCCCGCTTCTTCACCTTCCCGCCCTCACGCCCGGACGATCTCGGGCGGGCAGGCGCGGAAGGTGGCGTGCAGGCAGGGGATGCCGGCGTCACGCTCGTCCAGCACGGTGAACCCTTCGGCCTCCAGCAGCCGGGTGAGGCATGCGGAGTCCGCAAGCCCGTCCACGGCCAGGTCGACGGCGGCGCCGTAGAGGTGGCTGGAGATATAGCCTTCCCGGCGCCCGGCGAGGACATCATAGACCGCCGCCGGGTCCGGCGGACCGCCAACCGCGGCCCACCGCGCCTTGAGCGGCGACAGGTACTCGGGCTCGCCATGCCGGCCATAGAGCGCGTCGAGTTGCACGGGGGTCATGGCAGCCATCAGCTCGGCCTGGCGCCGCAGGGTGCGCCGGCCGCTGGTGACCGTGACCGTGCCGTGGCCGGCCGCGGCATAGGCCGCCGCCGCGCGCTCCAGCGCCGCCACCAGTTCGGGGGCCAGCCCCGTTGTTGAACATGCCCAATCCAGCATCTGTCAGGACTCCCCACTCAAAGACAGGGACAACATAGCCGCATCCCACCCCGGCGGTGACGGTTGCCTGGAACGGTTCTGGAATGTCCATATCAGGGCGGCGGCTTCGACGCCGCCCTGGTATTTTGGTTTTTCCTCCCCCGGCCGTCAACACCGGCGGCCGCCAAAAGAACCATTATGGTGTCCGCATGCCCGCCTCCCCCCCCTCATCCGTCGAACTGCTGGCCCCCGCCGGCGGCCTCGACGCCGCCTACGCCGCCTTCAGCCAGGGCGCCGACGCCGTCTATCTCGGCCTGCGCCGCTTTTCCGCCCGCGCCGAGGCGGCCAATTTCGCGCCCGAGGAGGCGGCGGAGATCACCGCCTTCGCCCACGCCCAACCGCGGCGCCGCCGGGTCTTTGTGACCCTCAACACCCTCCTCGCCCAAGCCGAGCTCCGCCCCGTGCTGGACACCCTGGAGCTGCTGGCCGGCATCGGCGTCGATGCCGTCATCACCCAGGACCTGGGGCTGGCCGCGCTGGCCCGCCGCCACTGGCCGCAGCTGGAGCTGCACGCCAGCACCCAGATGGCCGTCCACAGCCTCGAAGGCGCCCGCGAACTCCGCCGGCTCGGTTTCGCCCGCGTCACCCTGGCCCGCGAACTGACCCTCGACGAGATCCGCGCCATCTCCGCCGGGGCCGGCCTTGAAACCGAAGTGTTCATCCACGGCGCCCTCTGCTACAGCTATAGCGGCCTCTGCCTCTTTTCTTCGTACCGCTGCGGCCGCAGCGGCAACCGCGGCCGCTGCGCCTACCCCTGCCGCGACCGCTTCCGCATTCTCGACGGCGGGCCGCCCGGCGCCCCCGCCGAGGCGTTCCCCTTTTCCATGAAGGACTTCGCCGTCCCCGGCCGCCTCGACGCCCTGCGCGACACCGGCGCGGCCTGCTGGAAGATCGAGGGGCGCATGAAGGCCCCCCTCTACGTGGCCGCAACCACCGCCTTCTACCGGCGCCTGCGCGACGGCGAGCTGCGCGACCCCGCCGCCCGCGCCGACGCCGAGGCCCAGCTCAAAAGCATCTTCAGCCGCCCCTGGACCGACCTGTTCCTCGCCGGCCGCCGCCGCCCCGGCACCGTCGATCCGGAACGGGTCGGCCACCGCGGCACCCCCGCCGGCACCGTGCTGGCCGTGCGCCGCGACCATCAGGACACCGTGCTGCGCCTGCGCCTCGACCGGGCCGTGGAACGCCACGACGGCTTCCAGGTCGAGCCGGCCGGCGCCGACCGCCCGTTCGGGTTCGCCGTCGATCCGCTGCGCCTCGTCCCCCGCGCCGGCGGCACCCCCCGCGACGTCTTCGAGGCGGGCCCCGGCGCCACCGTCGAGGTGCCCCTGCCGCTCGACGCCCCCCCGATCCCGGCCGGGGCCACCGTCTTCCTTTCCAGCTCCCAGGCCGTCCGCCGCGCCTTCACCTGGACCCGGCCGCGCCCCGACGATTTCCGCCTCCGCCATCCCATCACCGTCCGCCTGGAGGCCGCGCCGGACCGCCTGTCCGCCCGCGCCACCCTCGTCGCCGCGGCCGCCGCCGGTCTGCCCCCGGTCACCGCGGAGGCCGCCCTGGACGGACCGTTCGAAACGGCGCGCCAACCCGGTGCGTTGGCCGAAGCCGCCCGCAAGGTGTTCGACCGGCTCGGCGACACCCCGTTCCAGCTCGCCGGACTGGAGGTGCAGGATCCCGGCGGCATCTTTGTCCCGGTCTCCCGCTTCAACGCCCTCCGGCGCGACTTGGCGGACGCCCTGGGCCGTGCCCTGGACGCCGCCACCGCCGCCCGGCTGCAGGCCGTGGCCGCCGCGGAAGCCACGGTCTTGATGCCCGTCCCGCCGCCCACCGCCCCGGCCGCCACCGCCGCACCGGCGCGCTGGAGCGTGCTGGCCGACGACCCGGCGGTGCTGCTGGCCTTCCCGGCCGACGGCTCCGATGCTCCCGACGAGGTTCAGGCGCCCCTGGCCGCCTGGACGCCCGAGGCGCTGGCCCAACTGGTGGCGCGTTTCGGCGCCGGCCGCGTGCGTGCCGCCCTGCCGCCCGTGGCCCGCGACTGGGACGCCGACTGGCTGCGCGACCGGATCGCCGCCGCCCGTGCCCTCGGCATCCGCCGCTGGCTGGTGGCCAACCTGGCCGGCTTCGACTGGCTCCGCGCCGACGCCGCCCCCGATGACGACCTGCTGGCCGACTGGACCCTGCCCGTCGCCAACCGCGCCGCCGCCCGCGCCCTCGCCGATCTGGGCGCCGCGGCGGTGACCCTCTCCCCCGAGGACGGCCGCGACAACTTGGCCGGCCTGCTGGCCGCGCTGCGGGAACGCGCCGAACTGCCGGTCTACCAGGACACCCCGCTGTTCCTCGCCGAATCCTGCGTCTACGCCAACCTGGCCGGCGCCTGTCCCGGCCCCGACCGTTGCGGCTTCCGCAGCATGACCTTGGAGCACCCCAAGGGCGGCCGCTTCCTCGCCCGCCCGGAAGGCTGCCGCACCGTGCTGGTCGCCGACACCCCCTTCTGCCTCGGCGGCCGCCTGGACGAACTCGCCCGCGCCGGCGCCCGCCGCTTCCGTGCGGAGTTCGCACACCGGTCCTATGCCCCCGCGGACGCCCTCGCCGTCTGGCGCGCCCTGCGCGCCGGCCGCGCCCTCCCCAACACCCACACCGCCAACTACTTGCGCGGCTTGGCCTAGCCTGGGCTATTCATAAAGACCGCTTACTGAATGGCACTCGCCGCCCAAGGTGAGACAGGCAATCTTGCCTGTCCTGGCCTTCCGCAGGGTTGCGGCACGACGGAGCCCCCGGTCCCGAGGGCCTTCCTCATCCTCGTCTGCCACGGTACCCCCCTCCACGGGTACGGTTTTCCCGTCCCCGCGGGACGGGGCGGGAATAGGCAGGGGCTTTAGCCCCTGTTTTGCCCGCCCCCCTATTTCGCGTGCCGTCAGGTACGCGGCGAATCGCGGCGTACCTACGGCACGCCATCGTTTCATTTCCCGGAACAGGGGCTGAAGCCCCTGCCTATTGTCATTCAGTCCCTCCGGGACGACGACGGCCCCAAAAAACGGACTTGTGCCAAACTCCAAGCCGGGCAACGCCCTAGGAAAAGAAAAAGATAACGTTTCAG
>JBAZJM010000022.1:0-27761 GCA_041651315.1 Lentisphaeria bacterium
CCGGTGACGGCGTAGACCGGTTTCATGTCCAGGTCCGCCAGGAAACCGGCGAGGGAGACGAGCTGGTCGGGATCGCCCCACAGCGCCACCCGCTTGCCATAGAAGTACTGGTGCATGTCGGTGATGACGTCCATCAGCCGGCCGCGTTCGTCCGTGAGGGCCGCCGGAACTTCGACGCCGGCGGTGCGGCGCAGGGAGTCCACAAAGGCGTCCGTGGCCCGCAGGCCGATGGGCAGTTCCAAAACGTGGGCGTCAACGCCGCACTTTTTTTCCAGTTCCCGCGCCGCAGGCGCCGAGGCGGTCGGTCCCAGGGCGATGGTTGCCTGGCTGGCGCCGGTCCGGCGCAGTGCCTGGATGGTGACGCCGCCGCGGGGGTAGAACTCATGCTTGCCGGTCTGCGGCGCGTCCAGCACGTCGGAGGTGTCCGGGAAGAGGATGATCTCCACGCCCATCAGCGCCGCGATGCGCTTGATCTCGCGCATGTCCGAGGGTTCGACCCAGCCGGGGATGATGTTGACCGTGCGCAGGCGGCTTTCCGACCAGTCGGAGAAGTAGGTCACCAGGCTTTTGACCATGTTGGCGAACCCGGTCACGTGCGACCCCACATAGCTGGGGGTGTTGACATGAATGACATACTTACCGGCGGGAATTTTGCCTTCATCCCGCGCCTTGGCGGCGATCTGCGGGATGTCGTCGCCAATGGTTTCCGACAGGCAGGTGGTGTGGACGGCGATCACCTCGGGTGAATAGAGGGTGAAAATGTTCTCGATCGCCGCCAGCAGGTTGCTTTGGCCGCCGAACACCGACGAGCCTTCGGTGAAGGAGCTGGTCGCCGCCATCACCGGTTCCTTGTAGTGCCGGGTCAGCGTGCTGCGGTGGTAGGAGCAGCAACCCTGCGAGCCGTGGCTGTGCGGCAGGCAGTTGTGCACCCCCAGCGCCGCGTACATCGCGCCGATGGGCTGGCAGGTCTTGGCCGGATTGACGGTCAGCGCCTGCCGCTCCGCCACCGTGCCGGTTGTATGTCGTAAAAGCGCCATGGTCTGAATCCTCTTTTCTTATCGTCCCTTGTGCCACGTAAACGTTTGGCTTCACCACGAAGGTACGAAGATCGCGAAGCTAAATCGAAGATCTGTTGTTGTGTTCGCTTTGCCTTTAACCTGGATTATTCATGAATGTTGAATTTCGAATGTCCAATTTCGAATGTCGAAGTAAAAGCCACGGTGTGGCTGGTGCGTCGAACGGGAGCGGATTTTACTTCAATATTCAGCATTCGGCATTCAATATTCGACATTTGGTACCAAGGTGTTGGAGTTTTGAAACGGCTCTCATGAATAATTCAGGTTAATACGCTTCGATCAAACTTCGTGTCTTCGTGGTGAAGATTTGAGGTTGCAGGTGCTAGTCCCGCGCGTAGGTCGCTTCCAGCGTCGGGCTGGCGGCGGTTTTCCACGGCGGTTCAATGAACGACCAGATGCGGGTGTTGACCAGGCGGTCGATTTCCCGGTAGAAGTTGATCGCGCCCTTGAACCCCGCGTACGGGCCGCCATAGTCGTAGCTGTGCAACTGCTTGCAGGGGATGCCGTGCTTCTGGACGCCGAACTTTTCCTTGATGCCCGCGCAGAAGACGTCCGGCTTGCAGGTCTCGAGCAACCGTTGGGTGTCCTGCTCGTTGATGTCGTCGATGACCAGTGTCTCATTGTCCATCTGCGGCATCATGCCCTGGTAGTCGTTGAAATCAAAGTCGAGCGCGGCCAGTTTCTGGCGCTTTTCATCGGAGAGCAGTTGGCGGAACCGTTTCTGATCCCGTTCGACCTCCAGCTCCTCGATATTCCGGCTGTCCGCGTCCAGGGTGACGGTGGAGAGGACCTTACGGCCTTCGTAGTCGTCGCGGTGGGCGAACTCGTAGCCGGCGGCGAGGGTTTTCATGCCGATTTCCGAGAACAGGTCCTGGTAATGGTGGGCGCGGCTGCCGCCGACGAAGAGCATGGCGGTCTTGCCGGTGCAGCGGGGCTTGATCTCCGCCTCGACGGCCGCGACCTTGGCCATTTCCTCGGCAATCACCTTCTCGACGCGGGCCGTCAGTTCCGCATCCTCAAAGAACGCCGCCATCTTGCGCAACGACTTGGCGGTGGCGTGGGCGCCGATGAAATTGACCTTGAACCATGGGACCCCGAACTTTTTCTCGATCATGTCCGCCACGTAGTTGATGGAACGGTGGCACATGACGACATTGAGGTCGGCGGTGTGCGCCCGTTCGAACTGGCCGATGGTGGAATTGCCGCTCAGGGTGGCGACCAGGGTGAAACCGCAGCGTTCCAGGAGGTCTTCCAGCACGAAGGCGTCGCCGCCGATGTTGTATTCGCCGAGCAGGGTGATTTTGAACTTGCCGGCGGGGGCCGTGTCATCCCGGCCGATCACGTGCTTGAACAACTGATTATTGGCGATGTGGTGTCCCGCCGACTGCGAGACGCCCTTGTAGCCTTCGCAGGAAAAGCCGAAGATATTGATGCCCAGCTTCTCCTTCATCTCTTTGGCCACGGCGTGCACGTCGTCGCCGATCAGCCCCACCGGGCAGGTCGAAAAGATGCCGATCGCCTTGGGGTGGAACAGGTCATAGGCCTCCTGCACGGCGGCCCGCAATTTTTTCTCGCCGCCGAAGACGATGTTTTCGTCCTGCATATCGGTCGAGAAACAGTAGGTCATGAAATTTTCGTCCTGGGCGGTCGGCGGGCGCGTTTGGTTGCGCCGGGTCAGCCAGGCGTAGAAGGAACAGCCGATGGGGCCGTGGACCAGGTTGATGATGTCGCGGGTCGGCCCGAGCACCACGCCTTTGCAGCCGGCATAGCAGCAGCCGCGCTGGGTGATGATGCCGGGGGTGGTCCGCACGTTGGCCTTCACCTGCGGGACGTTGCCCGCCGCGTCTTTCCGGTTGACCACCAGTTGCGGCGCCCGCTTCTTGGCCAGCTTGGCCGGATAGCCCGCGAGGACCTTGTCGCGCAGCCCCTCGCCCTTCGGTATGTCATGGTTCTGCATGGGACCGATTCTCCTGTGTCGTTACATTTTTTCGTCGAGCGCCAGGTCGCCGCTTTCGCCGGTGCGGATGCGGACGGCGTCCAGCATGGGCAGGACGAAAATCTTGCCGTCGCCCGCGTGGCCGGTCTGGTTGACCTTGATGATGGTGGCAACCACCCCCGCGACCGCGCTGTCCGGCACGGTCACGAACAGCAGCCGTTTGGGGTAGAGGCGGGGGGCCGGCCCGAGCAGCGCGATGGCTTCCTCGCTGCCCGCCCGCGCCCCTTCGAGCAGGCCCAGGTCGACCTTGCCTCGGCCGCGCCCCATCACCTTGCGGGCCGTGAACTGCGAATAGCCGTTTTCGGCCAGCGCGCGCTTGGTGTCGTTGATCCGGTTCATCCGGATGATGGCCATTACTTCTTTCACGGCAGTATTCCTCACAAAACGCTGTGCGATTGACGTTCGATCCGCTCAGACCTCTTTCACCCCGGAACTGACGGTGTAAACTTCGTCCACTTTGGAGACAAAGATCTTGCCGTCGCCGAACGCGCCCTTGACACCGGTGCGCGCCGCGCCCAGGATGGTGTTGACGATGAAGTCCTTGTCGTCGTCCTTCACCACCGTCAGCAGCAGTTCCTTGGGCAGCTCGTCATAGTGGATTTCGCCGATTTTGACGCCACGCTGCTTACCGCGGCCGACGACATCCATTTTGGTCACGGCCGGAAAGCCGGCTTCCATCAGTGCCGCCATCACGGCGTCAACTTTCTCCGGACGCACGATCGCTCGAATGATAATCATGGTTTTAACTCCTTGATGTTTTGAAGGTTAGCTTCTGGTGGGGGAGAGAGGGGCGCGGGCGGCGGCGTTTAATCGCCCAGTCCGAAGTCCATCAGCAGTTTTTCCAGCGCGTCCATTTCCAAGGGCTTGGGGATGACGAACATCTTGTTTTCGTCAATGGCCCGCGCCAGGCTGCGGTACTGGTCGGCCTGGCCGCAGGTGGGGTCGTAGTCGATGACCGTTTTGCGGTGGATTTCCGCCTTTTGCACGATGTTGTCGCGCGGCACGAAGTAGATCATCTGGGTGCCGATCTGCCGGGCCAGCTCCTCAATCATTTCCTTCTCATTGTCGCACTTGCGGCTGTTGCAGATCAGGCCGCCAAGGCGCACATTGCCGGTGGTGGCGAATTTCAGGATGCCCTTGCAGATGTTGTTGGCCGCGTACATGGCCATCATCTCGCCGGAGCAGACGATGTAGATCTCGTCGGCCTTGTTGTCGCGGATCGGCATGGCGAACCCGCCGCAGACCACGTCGCCCAGCACATCATAGAAGGCGTAGTCCAGATTTTCGGCCTCGGCGTACGCCCCGAGCTGCTCCAGCATGTTGATCGAGGTGATGATGCCGCGTCCGGCGCAGCCCACCCCCGGCTCGGGGCCGCCGGACTCCACGCACCAGGTGCCCTTGAAGCCGGCCTTGCGGATCTTTTCCAGCTCCACGTCCTCGCCTTCTTCGCGCAGGGTGTTCAGCACCGTCTTCTGCGCCAGGCCGCCCAGGAGCAGCCGGGTCGAGTCCGCCTTGGGGTCGCATCCGACCACCATGACCTTCTTGCCCATCTCAGCCAGGCCCGCCACCGTGTTTTGGGTGGTGGTGGACTTGCCGATCCCACCTTTGCCGTAAATCGCTACCTTGCGCATGGAAAGTTCTCCTTGCTTTCGAGTTTGGGGTCCGGACTGCGGACATCGCCGCGGGGGCCGGTGTCACCGGTTCATTCCATCTGACGACGGCATTCCTCCAAGCAATCGCCGTGCCATTGATTTTTATAAGTTATATTTATTTTATTTGCAATAAGTAATAAATTTTATTGTGGATTCTTTGCGGGGGCCGGGGCGGGCGCTGTGCGGGGGGTGCCCTACCTTTCGGTAGCCCGAATCCGGCCCGGGCTACCGAAATGTCGGGAAATGGCGGCCGAGCCCGCTGCCGTCCGCTAGGGAAGTGTCGGCCGCGGGGCCGGTAACCGGTGTTATTAATATTTATATTTTGTTTTATATGAATTTGATGTGGCTTTTCTTTGCGGTTTTGTGACGGGCTTGGCACTGTCTATGCTTTTGCCGTGGCGCCGGAAGCAACGCCGGCCTGCCGGGCAGGGCGGGGCGCGTTGGCCGGCGCGGACCACAACGGCGGCCATGATTTTCAAACGGTCACATCCCAGGTTTCCGGTCCGGTGCCTTAAGCCCGGGCGGTGTGCGTTCACGTTGGTGGAACTGCTGGCGGTGCTGGTGGTGCTGGCGGTGCTGCTGAGCCTGCTGCTGCCGGTCCTGGGCACCGCCAAGGGGGCGGCCAAGAGTGCCGTCTGCCTGAACAACCTGGGCCAGCTCGGCCGGGCCATGATGCTGTATGGCGGGGAAGCGGACGGACATTATCCGCCGGCTTTTCTTTACCGCGGCATGGCTTTCCAAGACGGCCGGGAACTGCCTGAAACGCCGGGTTGGGGCTATCAGCATTGGTCGGGCCTGCTGATGGCGAGCGGCCTGGCGGCGGCGGCCTCCTTTCGCTGCCCGGTTTTTGACCGCGGCGGTCTGGCCCCGGCCAACACCACGCCGGACAACCTTGACCCGGGGCAGGCGAATGAGACCGCCGGTATCGTCGACGACCAGGTTCCCCGCTGCGCCTACACGGTGAATCAGGCGCTCTGTTCGGCCAACCACTTCGTGGCCGGTTTCCAAGGGGCCTACCGCGCCTGCCGGACCGCCGCCGCCGCGTCGGTGTCGAGCCCCGCCAGTACCATTCTGGCCACGGAATGGGCGACGGACTGGCGCCTGACGGCCGGCCCGGGCGGCCGTGTCTGCCGGAGCTACCTGCCGGTGCATGGCTTTGTCGGGCTTGGCCCGGCGGCCGGCGCCGACCGTTTCGATTCCCGTTTCTTCGGGTGCCCGCGCCCCTGTTTTGCCTCCATCCGGCGCCTTTCCCCTTTGGAACTGGCGGTTCCGCCGCAGCCGGGGGCGGCCGGCCTGACCCGGCTGGACCGGGTCGGCCGCAATCATAACCGCAAGTTGGGCTCCATGGGCACCCGCACCAGCAATTTCGTGTTTGCCGACGGCCATGCCGTCAACACCACCATTTTCGACACGCTCCAACCCTTTCAGTGGGGCGCGCAATTCTTCAGCCTGGCGCCCGGCGACGATGTCGCCGACTGACGGCAGGTTGGAGCGTCGGCGACGGGGCCATGCGCCCGCTCCGTCATCTCGGCAAACGACCCCGGGCGTGACAACACCAACCATCAGGAGATTCCATCATGGCAACCTGTCTTTTCAATCACCGGGCCGCGCCGGTCCTGTGTGGCCTCGCCTTTCTGGCGGCGGCGGCAGTCCCGGCGGTGACCGTTTCAACCCCCGCCACCGCGGACACGTTCGTTCTGAATCCGGGGCCTGCCAACACCCTCGAAGACGCGGATAACCGCAATTTCGGTGGGTTGAATTCCCGGTCCGTGGCCGCCTACACCGCCGTTGGCACGACCTCCGGCCAAAAGGGGGGATTCGATTCCCTGCTTCGCTTTAATGCCGCTGCGACGCTGACGGCTTTTGACGCCCTGTATGGCGCGGGCAACTGGACGATTACCGGGGTCAGCCTGAAGCTCTGCACGTCGTACAATGTCGCCGGCCCCGGCATCTTCAACGCGCCTGGGGCCGAAGGCAAGTTTGCCGTCAGCTACATGCCGGACGACGGCAGTGGCTGGGTTCAGGGGCAAGGGTATACCAGCAAAACGCCCGACCCCACCACTAGCTATTCCGGCATCAGCTACACCGGGTTGCAGACCATTTTGGACGCCACCCCGGCCACCCTGGTTGGCACCTACGACTATGTCAACTTGGGTACGACGCAATGGGAAACCTTTGATCTTGGCACCGGTACCCAGGCGTTGCTGGTTGATCTCCTAAATGGCGACAATCTGTCGCTCCTGTTGACTCCGGCCGACGATCACGTGGCGTTCAACTTCACCTCCTGGCAGTACGTTGGTACCATCGGCAGCAGACCGCCAACCCTGATCATTACTGCGGAGGCCATTCCGGAACCGGTTTGCGCGACGTTGCTGATCATGGCCGGCGGCTGTTGCCTGGCGCGCCGGGCGAAAAGGCGCTGACCATGCCGGTGCTAACCCAGCAGGCGCGCATTTCCTGGCGGTGGGTGGTGCTGATGGCCTTGCCGGTGGGGGTGTTTGCCTTCGTCGACAAGGTCAGCGGCACGGCCATGACCTTCACGCTCCGGAAATTCATCGCCGATCCGGCGTTGATCTCCCTGCTGGGCAGCCTCAACATCGCCGGCAACTTCCTAGTGGCGCCCCTGGTGGCCTGGAAGAGCGACCGTTGGCGCGGCGGCTGGCGGCGCAAGCCATTCATCATAATCGGGTTGTCTCTGTTGGTTCCGGCGCTTATCGCCATGCCGTTGGCGCCCAATATCTGGGTGTTGGGCGCCACCATCCTGCTCTATCAGTTCGCCGTCGATTTCGGTTTCACCGGCCCGTGGAAGCCGCTCTACTATGAAGTCGTCCCGTCCGGTCAGCGGGGCCGGGCCGCCGTGGTCAACCGTTTGGCCAGCGTGACGGCGCGCCTGGGGTTTAATTTCGTGCTGATCGGCCAGTTCGACGACCGCCACACAATGAAGCTGAATCACGCCCTGCTCGGGCACAACGTGCTGGCGCTGACCGGCGAGCAGGTGGTCTATTTCCTGGCCGCCGCGTTGGTGGCGGCGGTGCTCCTGTTCGTGGTCTTCTGGGTGAAAGAAGAGCCCGTGGCGGCGCCGGCCCTCCAAGCGCCCGTGACGGCATGCGGCTTTTTCAACGACGTG
This sequence comes from Lentisphaeria bacterium, assembly GCA_041651315.1. Taxonomy (GTDB): domain Bacteria; phylum Verrucomicrobiota; class Lentisphaeria; order Oligosphaerales; family CAITYL01; genus CAITYL01. Next base: position 7,852 of record JBAZJM010000022.1, read on the forward strand.
TTCCGGCCGGCCGCCAGCTGGCGGCTTTATCTGCTGGTCTTCGCGGGGGCCGCCGCCGCCGTCGGCCTGGCCCAGTTGCAACCGTTGCTGATCACCGAACAGTTTGGCTACACCAAGCGCGCCCTGGGCAACCTCCATGGCGTCATCATCCTGCTGGAAATCGGCCTGGTGCTGCCGGTCATGGCCTGGCTGTCGGACCGGATTGACCGGCTGACGCTGTTCCGAGTCGGCATGGTGCTGGCCACCGTGCAGCCGCTGGCCTACTGGTGCTTTGTCCGGTTTGTCGCCGTCAACCAGATTCCGTCGGTGACGGCGATCATCGCTTTTTCCGCTTTTGGCGCCCTGGCGCGCACGGCCGCCGCCCTGTCCCTGGACCCGCTGCTGTTCGACCTGGCCCCGCGGAACCGGCTGGGGGCCCTCAACTCAGGTTTCCTCATCGTGCGCGGCCTGACCACCGTGCTGCTGATGAACGGGGTCGGGCTGTGGGTGAAATATGCGCCCCAGCGCCCCGGCCCGGCGGGCGGTTATGATTACCTGAGCGGCTACCTGTATGTCTTCCTCTGCGGCCTGCTGGGCTGCGCGGCGGCCTGGTTGGTTGCTGCCCAGCGGCGCCGGACGGAATCGGCGGCCGGCCCACAGTTGTCCTAACCATGGGCCGCCCAAGTTAAACCTGCCGTCGCGGGCGGCGGCCTTTCAGCCCCGCTTGAATCGTTGGAGGTCAAGATTGTAATAGTTGACCCGGAGCCCCATGACGCGCTCGGTCAGTCCCAGGCGCCGGGCGGCCCCGGCCATGTTGCCCCGGGTCGACTTGAGGGTGTCGACCAGCAGTTCCCGTTCCACCCCCTCCAAGACGGCTTGCAACTTGCCGGCGGGTTCGGTGCCGCTGGCTTCCGCCGTTTGCAGGCTGGGCGGCAGGTGGTGCCCATGGATGACGCCGTCCGTGCTGAGCAGGACGGCGCGTTCGATACAATTTTGCAACTCCCGCACATTCCCCGGCCAATGATAGGCCGTCAGCATGTCGATGGCCGGCGTTGAGATGCGTTTGACATCTTTGCCGGCCTGGCGGGCCATGGTCTCCACAAAGTAATCCGCCAGCAGCAGGATGTCGGTCCGGCGTTCGCGCAGGGGCGGCACAAACAGGGGAAACACGTTCAGGCGGTAGTACAGATCCTCACGGAAACGCCCGTCCAAAATCAATTGTTCCACATTGCGGTTGGTGGCGGCGATGATGCGGACGTCAACCTTGATCGGCCGGTCGCCGCCGACCCGTTCGAACTCGCGCTCTTGGAGGACGCGCAGCAGCTTGACCTGGGTGGCGGGGGAGACGTCGCCGATCTCGTCCAGGAAAATGCTGCCGCCGTCGGCGAGTTCGAAGCGACCCTTGCGCTGGGCGACGGCCCCGGTGAAGGCACCGCGCTCATGACCGAACAGTTCGCTTTCAATGACGCTTTCCGGCAGCGCGGCGCAATTGACCTTGATGAACGGCTTGGCCGCCCGCGGGCTGTTGTAGTGGATGCACTGGGCGATGAGTTCCTTGCCGACGCCGCTTTCGCCGCGGATCAGCACCGTGGTCGTGCTGGGGGCCACCCGCGGCACCAGCGCCAGCACCTTGCGCATGGCATGGGAGTTGCCGACCAGATTGGCCGGCCGGAAACGGCTTTCCAGTTCGTCCTGGAGGCGGGCGTTTTCCGCTTCCAGCGCCTGGCAGCGCTCCAGGCTGCCCTGCCGTAGCCGCACCGCCTGGGCAATCATGGCGGCGACAATGGACAGCAGGCGGAGGTCTTCCTCCCCGGAAACGGCCTCGTCATACAGGCGGTCCACGCTCAGAGTTCCTGTCACTTCACAGCCCACCATGATGGGCACGCAGATGAAGGAGATGTCCTGCTTCTCCTTGAGCTGCTTGCGCCGGGTGCGCGTTTTGTCGAGAAAGCGCGGCTCATCGGAAATCCGGGGGACCACGACGGGCTTGCCGGTCTGCACCACCTGCCCGGTAATCCCTTCGCCGATGCTATAACGGCCCCGTTGCCGCTCCTCGCGGGAGAGGCCGTACGCCTCGTCAATGACACTTTCGCCGCGGTCGCGGTTCAAAATTGTTACCGTGCAACGCAGCAGGCCCATCTGTTCGGCGATCAGCCGCGGCACGGCTCCCAGGGTCTCTTGGAGGTTCAGGTTGCGGGACAACAGCTGGCTGATCTCCAGCAACAAGGCCAGCTCGTGCGGACTGCGCAAGCCGGCCGCCTTCCATGATTTGTCTGCCTCAGGCATGGGGATCCTCGTCTGTCCGCCGCCAAAAACCCCGGGCGGAGAAACCACGATAAGCAGGAATCATACCAAGGAGGGGCGACCGGCCGGTCGCCCTTGCCGGGGGCGCCTGTGTAAGGGCGACCGGCCGGTCGCCCCTTGAAAAACATCAAAAATGAAATACTGTAACGTTGCAGTTATTATGATATAAGGAGTTATGATCGTATGGCGCTGCCCCCCTCCCTGACAATCCCCGAACCCTTGAACCTGGCCGGACGCGTGGCGGTGGTCACCGGCGGCGGCGGCGTGCTCTGCGGCGCCATGGCCCGCGCCCTGGCCGCCCGCGGCGCCGCCGTGGCCGTGCTTGACCTCAAGCTGGAGGCGGCGGAGGCGGTGGCGGCGGCCATCCGCGCCGACGGCGGCCAGGCGGTGGGGCTCGCCGCCAATGCCTTGGACAAGGCCAGCCTGGAGGCGGCGCATGCCCGGGTGTTGGCCGAGTTGGGGCCGTGCGACATCCTGGTCAACGGCGCCGGCGGCAATCATCCCAAGGGCACCACGACCAAGGAATACCTGTTCCCCGAGGATGTGCCGGAAGGCGCGGCGGCGGGGATCACCACCTTTTTCGACCTGGCGCCCGACGGCGTGCAGTTCGTCTTCAACCTCAACTTTTTGGGCACCCTGTTGCCGTCGCAGGTGTTCTGCCGCGACATGGCGGCGCGGGGGCGCGGGGCGGTGGTCAACATTTCCTCCATGAACGCCTTCACGCCGCTGACCAAAATCCCGGCCTACAGCGCGGCCAAGGCGGCGGTGAGCAATTTCACCCGCTGGCTGGCGGTGCACCTGTGCAAGGTCAATATCCGGGTCAACGCCATCGCCCCGGGGTTCTTCCTCACCGAGCAGAACCGGACGTTGCTGACCCATCCAGACGGTTCGTTCACCCCGCGGGCGCAGAAGATCCTGACGGCGACGCCGATGGGCCGGTTCGGCACCTCCAACGAACTGTTGGGCGCCTTGTTCTGGCTGGTGGACGACCAGGCGGCCGGCTTTGTCACCGGCCAGGTGATCGCCATCGACGGCGGTTTCAGCGCCTATTCCGGCGTGTGACGGGGTCGGTAGATAGGCTGTAGGCGGTTAGGTTGTAGGCAACCGTCAGACGATTCCCGTTTAGTCGCGGTTGTTTCAATACCCACAGCCTACAGTCTACAGCCTAAACAACCTTTGGTGAGAGTGTTCCATGATTTACGTGGCAATGGGTGTGGCCGGATGCGGCAAGACCACCTTGGGCGAGCGGCTGGCGGCCTGGCTGGGCGTGGCGTTCCATGACGCCGACGCCTTTCATCCGCCGGCCAATGTCGAAAAGATGAAGCACGGCCAACCGTTGAACGACGCCGACCGGGCACCGTGGCTGGCGGCGATGGCGGCGGCCATGCCCGGCTGGGAGCAGGCCGGCGGCGCCGTGCTGGCCTGTTCGGCCCTGAAGCGGGCCTACCGCGCCGTGTTGCGCGGTGGCCTGCCGGGCGGGGTGCGTTTTATCTTTCTGGACGGTACCAAGGAGGCCATTGGCGAGCGCATGACGCGGCGCCAGGGGCATTTCATGCCGGTCTCGCTGCTGGACAGCCAATTTGCCACCCTGGAACGGCCGCGGGACGCCATCGCCGTCGCGGCGATCCTGCCCGCGGACGAACAGGTGCGGCGCGTGCTGGCCGCCCTCGGCGGGCCGGTGGCGGGCGCCGCGGGGCTGCCCGCCGACACCCTGCTGCTGGCCGAGGGCGCGCCGGACCGGGAGATCGCCGGTGCGGAATTGGCGCGGCTGTTCAAGGCCGCCCTGGCCAAGTTAGGGCCGCGCCGCAAGGTGCTGCTGCTGCCCCCCGACATCACCCGCCTGCACTCGCGTGCCGGCGAACTGACCCGCCTGGCCTGGGAACATTTCGGCTCCGCCGTCACTGACATCATGCCCGCCCTCGGCACCCATGCCGCCATGACTTCCGCGGAGATCGCCACCATGTTCCCCGGCGTGCCGGCGGCGCTGTTCCGCGTCCACGACTGGCGGCGCGACGTGGTCACCCTCGGCGAGGTGCCCGGCGATTACCTGCGGGAGCTCTCCGGCGGCCGGCTGGACACGGCCTGGCCGGCGCAGGTGAACCGGCTGCTGGTGGAGGGCGGTTTCGACCTCATCCTGTCCCTGGGGCAGGTGGTGCCGCACGAGGTCATCGGCATGGCCAATTACAACAAGAACATCTTTGTCGGCACCGGCGGTGCCGCAGGCATCAACGGCAGCCATTTCCTGGGCGCGGTGCACGGCATGGAACGGATCATGGGGCGGGCGGACACGCCGGTGCGGCGGGTGCTCAACTATGCCTCGGCGGCCTTTGGCGCCAAGCTGCCGCTGGTCTATGTGCACACCGTGATCGGGCGGACGGCCGCCGGGGGGCTGGCCATGCGCGGCCTGTTTGCCGGCAACGGCCCGGCCAGTTTCTTCCGCGCCGCCGAGTTGGCGCGCGAGGTCAATTTCCAAATGCTGGAACGCCCCCTGCGCAAGGTTGTGGCCTATCTGGACCCCGAGGAATACAAGAGCACCTGGCTGGGCAACAAGAGCATCTACCGCACGCGCATGGCCATGGCCGACGGCGGGGAGCTGGTGGTGCTGGCGCCGGGGCTGCGCCAGTTCGGCGAGGATCCGGCCATTGACGGGCTGATCCGCAAGTATGGCTATCACGGCACCCCGGCCACCTTGGCGGCGGTGCGCGACCAGGCCGACCTGGCCGGCAATCTCAGCGCCGCCGCCCACCTCATCCACGGCTCGACAGAGGGGCGCTTTACGGTCACCTATTGCCCGGGACAGCTGACCCGGGCCGAGATTGAGGGCGCCGGGTTCCAGTACGGCGACCTGGCGGCCATGCTGCGCCGCTACGATCCGGCGGTGCTCCGGGACGGCGTCAACGTCCTGCCCGACGGCGAGGAGATATACTACATCTCGAACCCCGCTTTGGGCCTGTGGGCCTGCCGGGAACGGTTCGAGGCGGAAGCGTAAGTCGGGAAAAAACCTTGTGGAGTGCGGTGAGGATCACCGCCTTGGCTTTGGGCGCTGGAAGCGCCCGGTGGCGTCGTCGTGTGGCGGAAGCCGGCATTCCATGCCGCACTCCATGGCACGCGACATGCCGGTGAACGGAAAAATATAAAAATAACGACTTTGACGGCAAGGGCAACACACCATGGCGACGGCAGATATTGGCTTGATCGGACTGGCGGTGATGGGCGAGAACCTGGTGCTCAACATGGAGAGCCACGGCTTCACCGTCGCGGTGTTCAACCGCACCGTGTCCAAGGTGGATGAGTTTGTCAACGGCCGCGGCAAGGGCCGGAAATTCATCGGCTGCCACAGCATTGCCGAGCTCACAGCGAGCCTGCAACGGCCACGCAAGGTGATGCTGCTGGTCAAGGCCGGCCAGGCGGTGGACGACTTCATCGCGCTGCTGCTGCCGCACCTGGAGCCGGGCGACGTCATCATTGACGGCGGCAACAGCCATTTCCCTGACACCATCCGCCGGGCCAAGGAAGTGGAGGGCCGGGGGCTGCTGTATGTCGGCACCGGCGTTTCCGGTGGCGAAGAGGGCGCCCTGCGCGGCCCGTCCCTGATGCCCGGCGGCTCCCCGGCCGCCTGGCCCCTCATCAAGCCGATTTTCCAGGCCGTCTGCGCCAAGACGCCCCAGGGCGAGCCGTGCTGCGACTGGGTGGGCGAGGGCGGTGCCGGCCATTTCGTCAAGATGGTGCACAACGGCATCGAGTACGGCGACATGCAGCTGATCGGCGAAGTCTACCAGCTGCTGCGCGACGGGCTTGGCCTCTCCAATGCCGAGATGCACGACATCTTTGCCGAATGGAACCGCGGCGAGCTGGACAGCTACCTGATCGAGATCACCCGCGACATTCTCGGCTACCGGGACGCGGATGGCCAGCCCGTGCTCGACCTGATCGTGGACGCGGCCGGCCAGAAAGGCACCGGCAAATGGACGGCCATGGCCGCCCTGGACGAGGGCATGCCCCTGACCCTGATCGGCGAGGCGGTGTTCGCCCGCTGCCTGTCGGCGATCAAGGACGAGCGCGTCCGCGCCGCCGGCCTGATCAAGGGTGACACCCTGCCGTTCACCGGCGACCGCCGGCAGTTGGTCGATGACCTGCGCCAGGCGCTCTACGCCGCCAAGATCGTCTCCTACGCCCAGGGCTACCAGCTCATGCGCGCCGCCGCCAAGACTTATGGCTGGCAGTTGAACAACGGCGGCATCGCCCTGATGTGGCGCGGCGGCTGCATCATCCGCTCCGCCTTCCTCGGCAAGATCAAGGAGGCGTTCGACCGCGATCCGGAACTGGTCAACCTGCTGCTCGACCCGTTCTTCCGGGAGGCCGTTGCCAGCCGGCAGGCGGCCTGGCGGCGGGTGGTGGTGGCGGCGGTGCAGACCGGCATTCCGACCCCCTGCATCAGCGCCGCCCTGGCCTATTTCGACGGCTACCGCACCGCCCGGCTGCCGGCCAACCTGTTGCAGGCGCAGCGCGACTATTTCGGCGCCCACACCTACGAGCGGACGGACCGGCCGCGCGGCCAGTTTTTCCACACCAATTGGACCGGCCGCGGCGGCGACACCACCGCCAACACCTACCTCGCCTGACGCGCCTCCGGCGCGTTACTGGGCGTGCCGCCCCAATCCTGCAACGCGGCTTGCCGGGGCGGGGTTTGTGTTTTGCCGGGATTGCGGTATAGTGCAATGTAAACGTTTGCTGTCATACGTTTTCATTAATTCCCATGACCACCCTCAAAATCTTGGCCGACCGGCTGGGGCTGTCCATCGCCACCGTCTCCCGTGTGCTCAACACGCGGACCAGCGACCTGGTGTCCGCCGCCACCAAGGAACGGGTGCTGGCGCTGGCGGCTGAACTGGGCTACCGCCCCAATCCCGCGGCCCGGGCTCTGGTCACCGGCCGCACCCATACCATCGGGCTGCTCACCTTTGCCATGCATCCCGCCTTTTACAGCCAGGTCATCCAGGAGTTGCATGACCTCCTGGCCCGTGACCGGTACCGGCTGGCCATCGTGGAAACCCCGCGGCAACGGGCGTCCGACGCCGATCTGGCCCGCATCATGGCGGTGGCGGTCGACGGCCTGCTGGCCTTTGACAGTCCGGAAATGGTCCGGACCCTGATCCGTCAGGGCGGCGACCGGGTTCCCGTGCCCATGGTCGGCCTGGGCACGGCCACGACGCCGGAGATTGACGCGGTTCAGGTGGTCAATGACGCGGGGGCGACGGAAATTCTCGATCACTGGCACCGCGCCGGCCGCCGTCGGGTGGCGTATTTGGGCATGGCGACGGACCGCCAGTGGCCGCAGCGGCGCATCTACTCGGCCCACCGGCAGGCGGCGGGACTACCGGAAATCTACCTCGACGTCGACAGCTGTTCCCCCGCCGCTCAACGGGACGGGGCGCGGGCGGCCGTGCTGCGCCATTGGCGGAGTGCGCCACGCCCGGACGCGGTGTTTGCCTTCAATGATGAATGCGCCATCGGCACCCTCCGCGCCCTGCATGACTTGGGGATTGATGTCCCCGGGCAAACGGCGGTGGCCGGCTGCGACGGCATTGCCGAGGGCGCCTATCACCAGCCACCGCTGGCCACGATCCAATTTCCCGTGCATGAGGTGTGCCGTGAGGCCTGGCGCCTGTTGAAGGCGCGCCTCAACGGCAAGGACGCCCCGCCGCGGAGCCGGGTGTTTACCGCCAAGCCGGTCTGGCGTGAATCCGCCTGACCCGGCCGGTGTTTCATCCCCACCGCCCCGCCCCGGCCGCAGGCGGCAGGCCGCCTGCCGGGGGACGGCAAGCCCAAGAAAGGAGGAAGTTCGCAACCCCAAGAGAACGTCGCGGCGCCCTGGTGCCGCCTTGTCCATGGATGGTTCACAGACAACAAACACGAGATTTTTTCACAGGAGAAAAATGATGATGCGCCACACGAAGTTTGCCATGGGGCTCGCCGGGGTCGCCGCGATGGTTTTGGCGGCAACGGCCAACGCCGGCCTGGTCCGGGGAAGCGTGACCAGCAAGTATCCCGCGAATGACGAAGACGGTCTCGTCGCCGCCAACATCTGCGACAACAACATCGCCACCGAATGGGCCACCAAGTCTACTGCCACCGACGGCTACTACTTTCACGGCGGCCTGGTGCCTGAGTTGACGGTCGATCTGGGAAGTACCTATAGCTTGTCGGGGCTTGCCTATTGGGGCTACGGCAATTCCGGCAACAACGCCAAGAGCCTCACGCTGGCGTTCTCCACCGACGGGGCGACCTATGGTTCCTCGGTTGTCTACACGCCCGCCGCGCCGTTGGCACCGGGCAGCGAAGCGCGGGAAAATGTCTACCAGCAGAACGGGTCGTTCGGCGCGGTGGACGCCCGTTATGTCAGGATCACGGTGACCGACAACTGGTTCCAGGGCATCTGTGCGAACAGCGAACCCTGCACTGGCGGTGACCGGGTCGGTTTCTCCGAAATCGCCTTTGTCGTGCCCGAACCGGCCAGTCTCGGCCTGCTGGCCATTGGCGGCCTGTTCGTCCTGCGCCGGCGGCGGAGCTGAGCCCTTCCGCCGGCCGCCTCCACCGGCCCCGTTATGGACAATTGGGCGGGGGCGGCCGGCGGAATCCGCAAGCGACGTTTTTCTTGCGGGGTATATTGCGGGGCATCCGTGGTGGCGGCCGGCACGAGGGCCGTTGCTCGGGGGGGGCGTCCGCTGATGCGCATGCACGACGCGATGGACGTACGCGGCTGGCCGGAATGGCGGTGGCTGGCGGGATTCGCGCTGGCCTACTTTCTGTTGCTGGCGCTGGGCTATGGGTTTATTTTGAACCCTCTGACCTATCCGGCCTGCTGGCCGGCGACGGGGTTGCTGCTGGGGGCGTTGTTGCTGGTGCCGACCGGCCGCTGGTGGCGCTGGGTGCTGACGGCGCAGGTGGTTTGCCTGGTGGCAGAGCGGCTGTTGGGACAGCCCTTCCAGGCCCAGCCCGGAAGCTGGTTGGCGGGGCTGGTCGGCGGGGTGGCGGGGGCCGCGCTGATCCGCTGGACGGTGGCGGCCCGGCCGCAGCTGCTGGCGGTGCGGGAAATGCTGGGGGTGGTGGCGCTGGGGGGCGGGGCCGGCATGGCGCTGGGCGGCCTGCTGGGCGCCTGGGTGGCCTGGCAGGCACCGGCCTCTTTTGCCGGGGCCTGGGTGGCCCAGCTCGCCGGCAATGCCCTGGGCATGCTGGCCGTGACGCCGCTGGTGCTGGTGGGGGATGGGGCGTTGGAGCGGTTCAGCCGGCTGACGCGGCCACAGCTGCTTGAGATAGCACTGATCCTGGGCGGGGTGGCGGGGATGGTCTGGCTGGTCTTCGGCTGGATTCCCGGCGCGGCGCTCAGCCAGGCCTATTTCCTCTTGCCGGTCGTGGTGGTGGCGGTGTTGCGCCTGGGGCTGCCCGGCAGCGCGCTGACGAACGCCCTGCTGACCGCGCTGGTGTTGGGGGCCACCCGCCTGTACCTCGGCCCGGAAGGGGGCAACGGACCGCTGGCGGCGGGCTATGTGCTGAACCTGCAGGTGTTTTTGGGCATGACCCTGTTCTCGACGCTCCTGCTGGGGGTGGTGCTGAAGGAACGGCAGGCCGCCCAGGCGGCGGTGCGCGAACAGGAACTCCGGCTGCGGCTGGTGCTGGAGGCGACTTCGGACGGGGTGTGGGACGCCAACCTGCGGAAACAGCGCAACGAATACAGCCGGCAGTGGGCCGAAATGCTGGGCTACACTCTGGGGGAGGTCGAAAACTCGCCGGAATTTTGGCGGCAACTGATGCATCCGGCGGATCTGCCGCGGGTGGAGGAAACCATGGCGCGGCATCTGCGGGGCGAAACGCCGGCGTACCGCTGCGAATACCGCATGCGCCGCAAGGACGGCGGCTGGCAGTGGCTGCTCAGCCGCGGCCGGGTGGTGTCCTGGGATGACCAGGGGCGGCCGACCCGCCTGCTGGGCACCCACGCCGACATCTCGGAGCAGAAGACGGCCGAAGAAACCCTGCTGCGTCGTGACCACATTTTGGAGGCGGCCACGGCGGTGGGCGATGTGCTGCTGCGTTCCGCCGACCCCGAACGGGCGCTGCGGGAGGGCATGGCCCGCCTGGGGGAGGTGCTGGATCTCGGCCGGGTTTACGTCATGGCCAATCACCGCGGAACGGACGGACGGCTGATCATGCACCTGCGGCATGAATGGGGCCGCCCCGGCGCCGCCCCGGGAGCGCTGGAAGACCTCTGTTATGACGCGCTGGAGGCTCCGGACCAGGTGGGCACCCTGGCCGCCCGCGGTGTGGTTTGCGGACGCCTGGAGGATTTTCCCCCCAAGTTTCAAGACTGGCTGCGGCGCCGGGGGGTAGGCAGCCTGATTCTGGCCCCCGTTTTCGTGGACCGGCAGTGGTGGGGGGTCTTGGGCTTTGAGGAATATCGCCGGGCGCGGTCCTGGCAAACGGTGGAGGTGGAGGCCCTGAAAATTGTCGCCGAGCTGTTCGGTGCCATGTTCCAGCGGCAGCGGGACGAGCAGCTGCTGCGCGAACGCGAGGAGGAAAGCCGCCGCCTGGACGACCGGCTGCAGCAGATGCAGCGGCTGGACGGCCTGACCGCCATGGCCGGCGGCATCGCCCATGATTTCAACAACCTGCTGATGGTCATGCTCGGCAATGCCGACATGCTGCGCCGGCAGGTGGCGGGGCGGCCGGGCGAACTCCACATGCTGGACGAGATTGAGTCGTCCGGACAGCGGGCCGCCGAGCTGTGCCGCCAGATGCTGGCGTTTTCCGGTCACAACCAGGCGCAATTGCAGCCGGTCGACCTCACCCGCCTGGCCCGCGACACGGCCGGACTGCTGGAGGTGCTGGTGCCCTCATCGGCCGTTTTTGATTGTTGCCCCGACGCGGAGGCCTGCTGGGTGCGGGGAGACCCGGTGCAGCTGCGCCAGGTGTTGATCAACCTGGTGACCAATGCGGTCGAGGCCCTGGTGGCGGGGCGGTCCGGCCAAATCCGCATCGCCACTGGCCGGGAATGGGTGGGGCGGGCGCAACTGCAGGCGACCCTGCTGGGCGGGGACCTGGCGGAAGGGTGGTATGGTTTTCTGGGGGTCGAGGACAACGGTTGCGGCATGGATGCCGCCGTTCAGAAGCGGATCTTCAATCCGTTTTTCTCCACCAAATTTACCGGCCGCGGGCTGGGGCTGCCGGCGGTGTTCGGCATCATCCGCGGTCATGGCGGGATGATCTGCCTGCACAGCGAGCCGGACCGGGGCAGCCGTTTCCGGCTGTACCTTCCGGAAGCCGCCGCCGGCGAAGCGGCCGGGCGCAGCGCGGCGGCGGCCGGCCGCGAGGCGGTCCTGCCGGCGCCCAAGGGAGTGCTGGTGGCGGACGACGAGCCGGGGCTGCGCCAGTACCTGCGGCACCTCTTCGAGGCGGAGGGGCTGGTGGTGATTGAGGCGGTTGACGGCCGGGATGCGGTGGAACGCTTCGCCCGGCATCCGGCGGCGTTCGCGGCCGTGGTGCTGGATGCGGAAATGCCCGTGCTGGACGGGACGGAGGCCGCCCGGCAGATTTTGGCGCTGCGGCCCGAGTTGCCGGTGGTTTTGATCAGCGGCTACTTTGTGGATGCCGACCAGGAAACGCCGGACGCCGGAAGCGGCGCCGCCGGTCCGATCCGCCTGCACAAGCCGTTCCAGCGGGAACAGCTGATGGCCGCCCTCGGCCTCAAACCCGCCGCCGCCTGACGCCGCCGGCCCCTGGAGTTAGGCAAAACTCACCGGGTGCGGTTTTCCCGTCCCCGCGGGACGGGGCGGGAAATCGTTTCATTTTTCGGAACAGGGGCTGAAGCCCCTGCCTATTGTCGTTCAGTCCCTCCGGGACGAAGCCCCCCAAAAAAACGAAAATGTGCCAAACTTCAGCGCCGCCGCCTATGGTGCCGTGGGCTTGGCGGCCGGCTGCATGGAAATCTTGAACTTGGCCACGACGGCGGCCGCATCGGCATCCGTCCGGGCCAGTTCCATCAACCCTTGGCCGAGGGTCTGCAGGGCGGCCTGAAGCTGCCGGGACTGCTGGATCACCGACTCGCGGGCGGCAACCTGTTGCTTCAGCACCTGATATTGACGAAAGCCGGCCCACGCCTGCCACAGCAGGAAGATCAGCACCGTCACGGACAGCAGGCTAAAGGCGCGGTACAGGGTGTCCGACACGTTGGCGGCGGCGGAATTCGCGCCCTTGGGCGCTTGGCGGGCAACCGGGGCGGCGGGAGTTTCGGTGGTGTTGTCCATGGCGGTTCAGGGCCTCCCGGTCTTGTGGATGAGGTTGCCGGCGGCGGGGGCCTGGTTGACGCCCATTTTGCGGAGCAGCGCCAGCACCCGTGGATTGCGGTTGGCGATCGGGGCCAGATCCTGGATGATCCCGCTGCCCAGCTGCTGGGCCATTTGGCCGCGGTTGATCTCCTCCTGCTGGGCCAGCAGCAGGCGCTGCTGGCGGCCGCCGAGCCAGTTGACCGCCAGGAGGGCCGCCAGGGCCACCAAGGCGGCCACGCTCAGCCCCAGCAAAACATTGGCTTGCCCTTGATTCATGGCGGTAGTGTCCTTGAAAATGTCGTTACGGTAACCGTCCGGGAACGCCGGGAAGTGGCCCGTGCCATCGCCCGCCACCAGGACAAACGGAATCCAAAAAACCAAGCTACGGGGAGCCACTATACCACGGTTCATCTTGGGACGCAATGCGATTGACAAGAGCGCCGGGCGTGCCATAGTACTCCTCCTGTTTTTGTCATTGCCGAGCCGTTACTGAAGGATTCACTTCATGCCGACCACCAAGTCCGCCGCCAAGCGCATGCGCAGCAGCGCCAAATGTCACGCGAACAACAAGGCCAGCAAGTCTGCGGCCCGCACCGCCGAGAAGAAATTCGTCGCCCAGACGGCGGAAGCGGGCGGCGATGCCGCCGCGGCCCTGCGCAAGGCGTTTTCCGCGCTGGACAAGGCGGCCAAGACCGGCGCCATCCACAAGAACAAGGCGAACCGCAAGAAGGCGCGGCTGACGGCCAAGCTGAAAACCGTCAAGGCCTGATCGGCTTGATGCATCAGCCGGTCTTTGACTGTCACGCCCATACTGCCGACCTCAGCTACTGTTGTGATTCCGGCATTACCCCGCGCACCTACGCGGACGCCCTTCCTGGGCGTCCCGGGGTGGCGGGGTTTGTTATTACCAACCATGGCTTTGCCGCCTATTTCCCCAAGGAAATCGCGTGGAAGGCCGAGTTCATGCGGCGGCCGGAATTGTTCGACGCGTTCCGGCAGTTTGGCAACAACCGCATCGAGCGGCATCTGGCGGAACTGGCGGCGTTGGACGAGCCGCGCATTCTGCCGGGCCTCGAAGTCGAAATGATGAACGACGGACGGCTGACCTTGGACGACCGTTTCCGGCCGCGTTTGAGTGCGCTGGTCGGCAGCGTCCATTTCCTGCCCGGGGCGGATCCCGCGACCCAGTCTCCCCAGCAGGTGCTGGACATCTGGTGGGAGCATACCCAGCGCCTGGTGTCGCGGGGGATTGACGTGCTGGGGCATCCGTTCCGCTGGATCCACAAGAACGGCGGCCTGCCGGTCACCGGGGAAATGGTCGAGGCGGTGGTCAGCCTGGCACGGCAGCACCGGATTGCCCTTGAAGTCAATGCCCACTTTGCCATTCCCGGCGATGTGGAGACGGTGCGCGCCTGCGCCAAGGCCGGCGTTGCCATCGCCTTTGGCACCGACTCCCACAGTGTTGATGAGATCGGCTGTTTCGACTACCAGTGGACGGTGCTGCGCGAAGCGGGGCTGGAGGCGCCGGGCGCCGTCACGGTCTGGACGCCGCGGCGGCCGCGCTAACCTCGATTATTCATGAAGGCCGCCCAGAACGTGGGGCCGGCATTCCTGCCTGCCCCTGGAGTTTGGCAGAAACTCTGCCCGCCCGCCGCCGCCGCACTCCGCAGACAGCCTGAAGGCTGGACTCAAACCCGGGGCGCCGGTCGTTTGAGTTCACGCTTTAGCGTGTCTGGCCTGGGCATAAGTAGGGAGGGAATGGAGCGGCTTCGTCCCGTAGGGGCTGAAGCCCCTGCCTATTCCCGCCCCGTCCCGCTGGGACGGGAAAACCACCCCCGTTGAGTTCTGCCAAACTTCAGAGCCCAGGGCTGGCAATCCTCCCGGAAACCCGCTAAATTGAGGGGTCTTCCCGGAGTATTGCCCTTGCCTGGCCGGCCGGGACGGCGTACGCATTCTGTCAGATCACCCTATTTCAATAAGCTTCGGAAAGCTTCAGCCTATGGCGGCAGACACACAGATGGGGGCGGCGGTGCCGGACCGGGCGGGCGACGTGGCCGCCATTGTCCGGACGTTGGCGGCGCTTTACAATGCGTCGATGACCTACGGCCCGAACCATCCGGTGGTGGTGCGGGTGATCCGGGAACAACTGCCGCGGATTGAAAGCTGCCTGCGTGATCTCAAGGAGATCCGGCTTTTTTTCATGAATCACCAGGTGCGTTATGGCACGGTGGTCCTGGAGCCGGGCAACACCCAGTTCCAGCGGCTGGCGCAAATGCTGGAGGACAAGCATGTGGCCGGCGTCATCCTGGACAACGGGGTAAGCGCCGCCGAGATCAGTTCATTTGTGCGGGTGCTGGTGCGGGCCGGTGACGTCGTGGTCAAACGCGGGTTGCAGGCCGTGCTGGACGAGGAAGGGGTCAAGGCCATTCGGGAAAGCCGCGAAAAGATCGGCATTGTCAACACCGTGGCGCCGCCCGTGGAGCGCCCTGGCAACGGCAGCCCCGTCCTGGCGGCCGCCCCCCCTGCCGCCGCGGCGGCAGGCACCCGGTGCCCGGCCGCCCAAGGGCAACGTCTGGGATCTGTCTGCGGAGTTGCCCGACCTCTATGCGGCCACCGAGGAGGCGCCGATCCTCCCCCCGGCCGCGGCGGCGGGTGAAAATGCCGGTGGCGGCGCCCCGGCACCGCTGTTCCGCGAGTTTGTCCATGACGTGGTGGTGGACGTCAACCTGGGGCGCAGCAGCCCGGCGGCGGCGTCCGAGAAGATCAACGTCGAGTTTGAGAAGCGCATCCAGGAGCGCACCGAAGAGGTGGAGAAACGTTCCGCGGCGCGCATCAGAAGTTTGGAAAATGTTCGCGACGTGATGCTTACCGAAATGGAAACCCTCAAGCTGCCGGCCGTGCTGGTGGACCGGGAGTTCCGCCTGTTGGGCGCCAACAGTTCCGGCCGTGCCCTGGTGGGCCGGGCGGCGCAGGCGCTGCCCGGCACGGCCCTGCACAAGTTTCTCTCTTCGGGGCGTGAGCGCGAGGCCGTGGACCTGCCGGGCGGCCGGCGGGTGGCCCACAAGGTGCTTGCCGTGGGCGACGACCAGGAGTCCGGGGTGATTCTGATCACCCTGGAGTGACCGCTTCAGCCTGCCAGGTCGGCGCGGATGGCGGCGGCCGCGGCCGGCGGATCGGCCGCCTGGGTGACGGGCCGGCCGACGACGATGAAGCGGGCGCCGGCGGCCGCGGCCGCCGCCGGGGTCATGACGCGCTTCTGGTCGTCATGGGCGCTGCCGGCGGGGCGGATGCCAGGGACGACCAGGGCAAAGTCGCTGCCGCAGGCGGCGCGCATGGCGGCAATCTCATGGGCCGAGCAGACCACCCCCTGGCAGCCGGCCGCCTTGGCCAGGCCGGCCAGGCGCAACGCCTGCCCCGCCGTGTCCGGCGGGAAGCCGATGGCCTGCAAGTCGTTGTTGCCCAAACTGGTAAGGACGGTTACAGCCACCAGCATGACCCGCGCTTCGGCGGCGGCCTGGGCGGCGGCGGTGAGCATGGCCGGACCGCCGCTGGCGTGGACGTTGGTCAGGTCGGCCCCGATCGCGCCGGCCGCCCGCACCGCCTGCGCCACGGTGTTGGGGATGTCATGGAACTTGAGGTCGAGGAAAACCTTCTTGCCGGCGTCCTTGAGGAAGCGGACCGAGTCGGGGCCGTGGCGGGTGAACAGCTGCTTGCCCACTTTGTACCACACCCCCTGGGGCCCGAGCCGGCGCACGATCTCGCGGGCCTCATCCAGGGTGTCGACATCCAAGGCGACAATCAATTCGGTGGCGGGGGAGGGCATGGTGATGGTGAACCCGGGGTCGCCGGGCTCCCGCCCGGCGCGGTCTTGAAGTTGGGAGCCTCGCCGGATGATGGCGCTCAGAGGGTGTCGAGGTGGGACTGGTACTGGCTGGCGTTCATCAGCATGTCCAGTTCGTCCTCCTCGTCATATTCCATGACGAACAGCCAGTGGCGGTAGGGCTCGAGGAAGAGCAGGTCGGGGTTGTCCAACACATCACGGTTGATCTCGACGATGCGTCCGGTAAGGGGGGCCGGCAGGTTGAAGATGCTGGTGGCCCGGTGGATGTGCAGGCAGGGGGCATCCATCTCCAGTTCATCGCCGAGCATCGGCATGTCAATGGAGAGGATTTCCCGCAGGCGCGTGGTCAGCTCGTCGGTGACGCCGATTCGCGCCTGCCGCTTTTTGGGTTCGACTTTGGCCCAAACGTGCGAGGTGGTGTAACGCAGGTCTTTTGGATATTCGCTCATGGAGGCGTCCTCCATCATCAGATTGCTGTTTCGGGGACAATTTTTGGTGGTATGTTATCGGCTAATTGAGCGGATGCAAACAGCGGCGGCTAAATCCTTGTGTTTTTGTCGTCCAACCCCAGACCTCCGAACATGGTAAAAGACCACACCCAATATGTCACGCGGCTGCCTGACGGAACCGAATGGCCGCCGCTGCCGGCGGAGGCGCTGCTGGAACGGGCCCGCCAGGGCCAGTTGACGGCGGCCTGCGAAGTCCGCAATGTTCTGGTGCGGAACTGGAAAAAGGCCGCCGAACTGTCCTGGCTTGCCCCCGCGCTTTTAGAATATTCTCCGGATGGCGGTTTGGCAAATGCCGCGGCGCCGGCCGGCGACCGCGAGGTGGCGCCGGGCATGGCCTACCGCGTGACCCTGGGGCAGTCGGGGTTTCACTGCACGCCGGGCGGCTGGAGTCTGCGGCTGGCGGCGGGGCTGACCGATCTTGGGCTGCTGGCGGTGGTGGCGGCCCTGGTGCTGCTGCTGACCGGTGCCGGCGGGGCGCCGAACGCGGCGGCGTCCGCCGCCCTGGCCGCCGGCATCGCCCTGGGGCTGGGGGGGGGCGCCTTCCTGGTCGGCTGCAACGCCCAGACCCCCGGACAGTGGTTCTGGGGGCTGTTGACGGTCAGCGCGGAGGGGCGTGAACTGTTCTACGGGCGCGCCTTCCTGTTTGTCCTCTGTTCTCTGGCGCTGGGGTGGCTGACGCCGTTCGTGCAGCCGTTGTCTCCGGAACGGCGCGGTCCCGCGGAATGGCTGTCGGCGACGCGGGTGGTGCGCACCCGGCTCTGCCATGGCGACATTTTGAAAGTATAAGTTCCATGGCCGCAGACAACTTGCAGCGCCGGCGCGCGTTCTGTCCGATCCTCTGGGGGTATGTGGGGCGGGGCTTTCTCCTGCCGCTGATCTGCTGTCTGGCCGGGTTTGCCCTGTTGTTCGTCATCCTGGACGTGTTTGACGTCTTGGATGATTTCATGCGGGCGCATGCCACCTGGGCGCAGGTGGTGAGCTATTTCCTGCTGTGCCAGCCCGGCAATCTGGCGCAGGTGCTGCCGATGTCCGTGCTGTTGGCCTCGGGCTACCTGGCCAGCAACCTGCAGCGCCATCACGAGCTGTCCGCCATCCGGGCTTCCGGGGTGTCGCTGCCCATGGGGTTCCTGCCGGTGTGGGGCATCGCCCTGGTGTGTTCGGGGCTGGCCTTTTGGATCAACGAGTCGGTGGCGCCGGCCGCCTTGGGCCGGGCGGAACAGCTGAAGGACGAACTGGCCGAGGCCCGCTCGCACCGCCCGGTGGCGTCGGCCCGGGTCGCCTACCGCAATGCGGAAGCGGGGCGGGACTGGTTTTTCGAGAGTTTCGATGTGGCCGGGGAGCAGCACGGCGTGCACGTCAAGCAGTTCCGTTCCGATCTCGGCATCGCCTGGGAACTGCGTGCGGAGTCCGCCCGGCATCGGCAGGGGAGCTGGACCTTTGTCAACGCCACCCGCCTGGAGTATGACCGCGAGGGACGCTTGCCGCTGGCGGCGGAAGAGGCGGTGGCGGTGACCCCCGAACTGCTGCTGCGCGAGCTGGATGAGACGCCCCGGCAGATGCTGCGCAGCCTCAAGCCGGCCGAGGAATTGTCGGTGCGCGACATGGTGCGGATGCTGCGGGATCCGCGCGGCCTGCCGCAGAGCACCCGCGACGTGTTTTGGACTGCGGTCTGGTACCGTTGCTGTTTCTCGCTGGCCAGCCTGCTGGCGGCGCTGCTGGGGTTGGGGCTGTCGGTGGGGGTGCATGGCGGCAGCCGCCTGCGCGGTTTCAGCATGGCCATCGGCGTGCTGGCCGCCTATATTGTGATCGGCCATTTGTTTGTCGTCCTGGGGCGGAACGGGCTGTTGCCGGCCCCGGTGGCCGGCGGGTTGCCGACCCTGGTGTTTGCGGCCTGGGGCGGCCTGGAGTTGTACCGCAAGCGATGAACCAGCCGATGCGATTCCAGCCGGCCCGGAAAAAATTGCGGCGCGCGCACGGCCTTTTCAACCCGGAAAAAGCGCGGACGGCGATTCCGCCCTGGCGCTGGGCTCTGTGGGGCGCCGAGGCGGCGGTCCTGCTGGCGGTCGTGGTCATTTTCATCGTGCATCCCTCCCGCCTGCGGCTGCGCTGGCTGGAACAGACGCGGGCGGCACCCCGGCCGGCGGTGGAAACGCCGCCCCCGGCCCCGGAACTGGGGGCGGCGGCCCGGCAGCTTCCCGGACTGAAGCCGGTGCCGCGGGCGGTGCTGGCGCCGGTGACCGGTCTGGCCTTGGGGGCGGCGGCGGCGCGCGACGACCAGGCCCGCTGTTCCCGCGAGCGGGGGCTGCCGGTGGAAATGGTCAATTCGCTCGGCATGCGGTTCCGCCTGATCCCGCCGGGCTCTTTCCTCATGGGCAGCCCGCCGGGGGAGGCGGGGCGCTGGGAGGGCGAGGAACAGCATGCGGTCACCCTGCCGCGGCCGTTCTACCTGGGGGTGGGCGAGGTCACCCAGGCCGAATGGCAGGCCGTGATGGGGGCGAACCCGTCCTGCTTCCGCGATCCGCTGGCGCCGGTGGAGGAGGTGTCCTGGAACGACAGCATCCGCTTTTTGGCCAAACTGTGCGAACGGGAAAAACTGCCGCTCGGACGGTACCGCCTGCCCACCGAGGCGGAATGGGAGTATGCCTGCCGTGCCGGCACCGGCACGGCGTATGCCTTTGGCGACGACCCGCGGCTGCTGGACTGGTACACCGAATACGGCGGCAATGGCCGGGCGCCGGTGGCCGCCGGGCGCCACCTGCCCAATGCTTTCGGCCTCCACGAAATGCATGGAAACGTGTGGGAGTGGTGCCTGGACAAGTTTGTCCCCTATCTGCCGCCGCCCCCGGGGACGCCGCCGGGGGAATCGGCGGAATGGCGCAACCTTCGCGGCGGCCACTGGCTGGCCAAACCGGTGGAGTGCCGGTCGGCGAACCGGGCGCGTCTGCCGCCTCTGTCGCA